>CAZNCM010000393.1:0-5163 GCA_964571155.1 uncultured Lyngbya sp.
CGATAAAACTTTTCGAGATAGCGAGGGCAATATTGTGATTGCTCAACCTCCCAATCTACCGCTTATAGTCGGGATTACAACCACTGTACTCAAATTAATTATTCCTAGTGGCAATCTCCATATTGGTCTAGACGCAATCGCTTTTGGTTCACTGTTTACTTGGGCGTGGCAAGAGTTATTCGATGGCGTTAACTACTTTCGTCGGTCGCTGGGTTTACTGGGGCTAATTGGCTTAATTGCTTTGAGGTTTTAGAGTAACTCAATAGAATAGCTGTCAAGCTTTTATAAAATGATGAATACTGAGGTGAATTGACAGAAGTTGGATTAAATTATGATAGATTATCTCTGGCTTACCAGGTGCATCCGATTCGGGGTTTAATTGGCAACAAATCAACTCAAAAACCGGATACACCCTGCTATTTTCTTACAATTTCATCGATAAACCAATCCGCTTTAATTTCTCATTCACCTCTAATACTCGCACTTTTACAACTTGTCCAACTTTCACAAACTGATTGGGATCATCAACAAATTGATCCGCTAACTGGGAAATATGAACTAAACCATCCTGATGAACTCCAATATCAACAAATGCCCCAAAATTAACCACATTCGTAACAATTCCTTCTAACTCCATTCCTTCTTTGAGATCAGAAATCTCCTTAATTCCCTCTTTAAAGGTTGCGTATTTAAACTCCGCCCTGGGGTCACGTCCGGGTTTTTCTAACTCTCGGATAATATCTTTTAAAGTCGGAATTCCAACGGTTTCTGTGACATATTTTTTCAAGTCTATTGATTTTAACTTTTCTGCCACTTGAGAAATATTCTTTAGAGAAACACCGATATCGGCAGCCATTGTTTCAACCACTTTATAACTTTCGGGGTGAACGGCTGTATTATCTAAGGGGTTAGCCCCAGCTCGAATGCGTAAAAAACCCGCAGCTTGTTGATAGGCTTTTGGCCCAAGTTTGGCAACTTTTAGCAATTCTTTTCTGTTTTTAAAGATCCCTTTTTCATTGCGATAGGTGATAATATTTTGAGCAATAGTTGGGGTAATTCCAGAGACAAAGGTTAATAACTCTTTGGATGCACTATTGAGTTCAACGCCGACATAGTTCACACAACTTTCAACCGTTTCATCGAGTTTTTTCTTGAGTAACTTTTGGTCAACATCATGCTGATACTGTCCAACACCGATGGATTTCGGGTCGATTTTGACTAATTCGGCTAAGGGGTCTTGCAAGCGTCGCCCAATACTAATCGCCCCTCGCACGGTTAAATCTAACTCCGGAAATTCTTGTCGCGCGACATCACTTGCAGAATAAATAGAAGCGCCCGATTCATTCACCATCACTTTAATCGGTTTAGTGTCAATTTGGGTTAAAACTTCCCCAATAAATTCATCAGTTTCTCGTCCGGCGGTCCCATTTCCAATGGCAATTAATTCAATTTTGTACTTTTTAATTAATGTTTTAATCGTTTTGGCGGCATCTTGACGTTGGTTCGCAGATTGATGAGGAAAAATAGTTTGATATTCACAAAATTGACCTGTTTCTGAGAGAACCGACACTTTACAGCCTGTTCTAAATCCAGGATCAATCGCCAGAGTTGGTTTCATTCCCGCAGGAGAAGATAACAACAATTCTCGTAAATTAGCTTCAAAGGTTTGAATCGATTCAATATCGGCGTAGGCTTTCCGATTAGATCGAACTTCACTAATTAAAGAGGTTTTCATCAAACGATTAAATCCATCTTTAATCATCGCTTGATAAAATCTTCTCACTTCTGAGGTTTTAGTTTTGATTTCCTGGGCTTCTAAGTAAGTGAGAATAAAATCTTCATCAAATTCTAAATCGACTTTGAGAATGCCTTCAGATTCTCCCCGAAATAGGGCTAAGATATTATGGGGTTTAATCTCTGTTACTTTTTCCCGGAAGGTTCGATACATCTCAAACTTCGTTGAACCTTCAGGATAATCATCTTTCACCGATGAAACAAACACTCCTTTGTTCATCAAATATTCTCGTAAATAAGCCCGATATTCTGCTTTTTCTGAGACGATTTCTGCTAAAATATCAGACGCACCCTGTAACGCATCTTCTACGGTTTTAATGCCTTTTTCTTCGGAAATGTAATCTGATGCGGCTTTTTCGAGGGGAATAACTGGTGCTTTCGGAACGTTGAGAGAGGCGATCAATTCCGCCAGGGGTTCTAACCCTTTTTCCTTAGCAGCAGTGGCGCGGGTGCGGCGTTTGGGTTTGTAGGGAAGATAGAGATCTTCGAGTTCGTTTTTCAGTAAAGTTGTTGTGATTTTGGCTACCAGTTCATCTGTAAGTTTGCCTTGGTTTTCTATTGCTTCTAAGATGAATTTTTTGCGATCTTCGAGTTCAGTTAAATAGCTAAATCGTTCGGAAATATCTCGCAGTTGAGTTTCATCAAGAGAACCTGTTTTTTCTTTGCGATAACGGGCGATAAAAGGAATAGTTGCACCTTCTGAAAACAGTTCTAGTGTGTTTTCAATTTGATAGGTTTTTAGAGATAATTCTTGAGCGAGAGTTTGAGGAATATTGAGCATTATTTTAGCAATCTATTAACTTTTTGGGGATAATTTTGGGATAATATTGTTATGCTTTTCCAATCATATCAGCAACAATTTTAGCTGAACTGATTACTCCGGGTATGCCTGCGCCGGGATGGGTTCCAGCCCCAACAAAATAGAGATTTTTGAGATCTTCACTCTGGTTGTGAGGACGAAACCAAGCGGACTGCATGAGTGTGGGTTCAATAGAAAATGCACTCCCTTTATAACTGTTTAGCGTATCTTGAAAATGAATCGGATCAATGTAATATTCTGTAACAATATGTTGGGATAACTGGGGTAGATAATGGTGTTCTAGAAATTGAATAATTTTATCTCGGTAAGATTTTGCTGTGGTTTTCCATTCTATTTTAGCATCTAAATTCGGAACTGGAGATAACACATACCAACTGTCACATCTAGAGGGGGCAAGCGTTGGATCAGTTGCTGTTGGACGATGTAAATACAAAGAAAAATCATCAGCTAAATGCTTCTTGTCAAACAAATCATTAATCCTTTGTATCTTGGCCCCATAATAATTTCATGATGTGCCATCTGTTCATAGCGTCGATTCGTACCGAAATATAACACAAATAATGAAATAGAATAGCGCATTCGTTTTATTTTTGCATCGGTATATTTGCGACGAAAACGAGGAGGAATTAAGTTTAAATATGTCCACGCTACATCACCGTTACTGACGATTGCATCCGCCTCGAATACATCCCCCGCTTTTAATAAAACTCCTGTTGCTTTGCGGGTTTGATCCGAGATCAAAATTTCAGAAACTTCTGCATTAAGTAACAGTTTACCGCCAATTTCTTTAAAAATTTGCACCAATCCTGAGACTAACGCCCCGGTTCCTCCCATTGCAAACCAAATCCCAAATTTTTGTTCTAATTTGTGAATCATCGCGTAAATTGAGGTACTTTGAAAAGGGTTTCCACCAATTAAAAGCGGATGAAAACTAAACACTTGTCGTAAGCGTTCATCTTTGATATACTGGTTGACAAATCCGGCAACAGATTTATAGGATTGTAACTCAATCATATCCGGCGCAACCCTGAGCATATCCCCAAATTTGTTAAACGGTTGAGTCATCAAAGGTAGACCTTTTTTAAAGACTTGGTTAGCCGCTTGACAAAAACGTTGATATCCGGCCACATCTTCAGGATTAAAGGCGCGAATTTGTTGAATGAGATGATCAGAATTATCGTTATAGTTAAAGACAGAACCATCAGGAAATCGGACATTATAAAAGGGATTGAGTTTAACCAGTGTTACATAGTCTTCGGTTTGTTTTCCCGCAATTTGAAATAACTCGTGAATCAGACAGGGAAAAGTAATAATTGTTGGCCCGCCATCAAAAGTAAAACCATCTTGTTGATAAACATAAGCACGTCCACCCGGTTGATCGCGCTTCTCTAAAATAGTGACTTGATGTCCTTGGGCTTGTAACCGAATTGCTGTCGCTATTCCACCCAAACCACTACCAATTACAATGATTTTCATTCGATATTAAATAAATTAGAGACTCTAAATTTTCAGGATGTAAACAATCTGTGCGAAAAGAATAAACACCTTGTATTATTAATTTAAACCCTTGAACAAAAATCTGCAATGAAAAGTTGGAATAAATTACGTCTATTCTTTGCTGTGATCTTGTGTTTGTCGCTGCAACTGCTGAGTTTTTCTCCCGCCTGGGCTTCGATTCATCGCTATCCTGAGAGTGAAAATCAAGTGATGTATCGTTCTAAACAAAGTTTACGCGATCGCCATGATTTATCTTGGCAAGTGATATTATTTAAACGGATTAAATTTGGTCAAGTTAATGAAATTCATTTACGACTGGTAGGGTTTCCCGGTTTAACAAAGTTTGCACATCGACATCCCTTACAACTGACAACAGCAACCGGAAAAACTTGGCAAGCTAAAGATGTGGTTGATTTATCTCTGCCGAAAAATGTGGGAGAATATGATGTATCCGATATTTTGCTTCAGATCGAAAATGATATTCCCCTAGAGTTAGCCTTGCCTTTAGCCGAAAATCAAATTGTTGAATTACCCGTTCCGCCTTATATTGTCAGAGAATGGCGAAAACTGTTAGACTTAAATGAGTTCTCCTATAAACTTTCAGGGGATTTATTGTTTAAAACTTTTGATTTATAGTTCCATGAAAATTGCTCAAACCTTTATCCATTTTCTCCTGATTGTTACTTTAGTCTTGTTCAGTTTAGCTTCTCCAGTTCAAGCGGCTAACTCCCAAAATGGTGCTAAGATTTTTAACCTACAATGTGCGGGTTGTCATGTTGGAGGGGGTAATATTGTCAGATGGGGAAAAACCCTCAAAACAAGGGCATTAAACCGCAATGGATATGATACGATTGAGGCGATTTCTTACTTAGTTACTCAGGGTAAAGGTAATATGCCTGCTTATAAAGAACGTTTAACCCCCAAAGAAATAGAAGATGTTTCTGATTATGTGCTTAAACAAGCAGAAAAAAACTGGAAGTCTTAGTGAGATAGAATAGGATAGAAACAAAAGATCATTATCCCTAATTCATATCTCTTAAAGTAGAGATTAA
>CAZNCM010000394.1:0-265 GCA_964571155.1 uncultured Lyngbya sp.
CCCCTACGCTTAACGTTGTAATGCGGCGATCGCTCAACAAAAAGCGATAATTTAATATCAGAGGAGAAAAAGGCTGACACAACCGTTCTAAATGCGGGGGAGGGGTATAAAGTTGTCCGCCCTTATCAGCCGGGGAAATAATAAATATCCCCATGTCATTTTGATTCGCTAACTCAATCGCCGCTGCATTGCGCTGAAAAAAATAGTAATAATGCAGATTGACAAATTCAAATAAATGTGTATTAATAGCCGCGAGGATCACCTC
>CAZNCM010000394.1:275-891 GCA_964571155.1 uncultured Lyngbya sp.
TGCGTGTGTCGAAAAACCAACGTGTCTGACTCGACCATCCTCAAGAGTCTTCTGCACCCCAGACATTCCTTGTATCGCTTGATCGAGATGTTCCCAGGTATTAATACCATGAAGGGCTAAACAATCGAGATAATCGAGATTTAGCCGATCTAAGCATTCATCAACCCAACGTTCCATCTGGCCAGGGTCAGCCGACGGAGTAAGCTTTGATGTGATGTACAATTGCGATCGCGCCACAGGCAATCCGGCTAACAATGCAGCACCCAAATACCGTTCACTATTCCCATACCCTCTTGCCGTCTCAATATGATTAATCCCTTGGGATACTGCCTGCTGCACTGTTTGCCGTGCATTTTCCGCCGACGCCAGGTATCGCATGGTCCCAAGCGTTAGCACAGAGAGGCGCAGATTGGTTTTACCAAACCGCCGATAACGCATTTTAAATTTCAGATTTTAGATTAGGAAATTGAGCCAAATAATTGTCAATCCAACCATCCATCACCTAAACTCCGACTATTGAGCTTCATCTTTTTTGCGAAAATCAGAGCGTTTGATCAGATCCTGCGGACTCAGATTAGACACAAAGTCTCGAAAAGCCTGTCTTTCAGCCTCATCA
>CAZNCM010000394.1:901-5149 GCA_964571155.1 uncultured Lyngbya sp.
TGCAACCACTTCTTCCATCACCCAAATTGGGCTATCTGTGCGTAAAGCCAGAGCGATCGCATCACTTGGACGAGCATCAATTTCCTTTTTGAGGTCTCCTTGACGCACAATTAAAACCGCATAGAAGGTATTATCTTGCAGAGAGTGAATCACAATCCGTTCTAAAGTCATTTCCCAAGAATCCATTAAATTCACGAACAAATCGTGAGTTAACGGTCGAGGGGGTTTATGGTTTTCCAATGCGCCGATTATAGATCGAGCTTGATCCTGACCAATAAAAATAGGCAAGGCACGTCGTTCTGAAGCATCCCTCAGAAGAACGATGGGACTGCGAGTAGCAGCATCTAGCGCGATTCCGGCGACTTTCATTTCAATCATCGACTCAGCCTCGATAGAATACTTTAGGCAAACGAGTGATAAAACCCGTAGAAAGAACATCCTGCATTCCAGTATGCCTTGAAATTCCCTGAAATCAACAATGGATTTTTGTTTGACCCCTCATGAGTCATCGGTACTCCGCCTTGAAAAGGCGGAGCCTGCGATGACCGTTGGTCAAACTCAGCTTTCAAGTCATACAGGAATTCAGATTTGTTCACTTAACATTGATCCCCTACTGAAAAAATGCCATGTTCACAGGATTAATTCAAGCGTTGGGAGTAATTCGGCCCCGAACAGACGAACAGTTTCAAATTTCCTGCGTTTCCGGTCAAACTGATTTAATCTTAGAAGATTTAGCCATTGGTGACAGTGTTGCAGTTAACGGGGTCTGTTTAACGGTTGTCGAAATCGTAGAAGGAGGATTTGTCGCCACAGCCTCTCCAGAAACGCTGCGTCGGACAACATTAGGACAAGATCTCAACGGCTATTTTAACCTCGAAACCTCTCTCCGTGCAGGTAGCAAGCTAGGCGGACACTTTGTAACAGGTCACGTTGATGGGATTGGATGTTTGCAGTCTTCGGTTCAAACCGCGAGTTCCTGGGAAATGCAGTTCACCGCCCCCAGGGAAAGCCTAAACTTCTGGAAGCAACAAATTGCCCCTTACATTGTCCCCAAGGGTAGCATTGCCATCAACGGCATTAGTCTCACCATTGCCGAATGCGATCGCGAAGGGAACGGGTTTCAAGTTGCCGTTATTCCTCACACCTATGACGAAACCAATCTAAAGTACCTCAAGCCCGGCAGTTGGGTCAATCTCGAAGCCGACATCCTGGGGAAATATGTTGCCAAATTCCTCAGAACCGTTCCTCACTCATCAACTTCTCCCGTTTTTGAGGAAATGTCCCCAATTTCTACAATAGAAGAAATTACCCCCGATTTTCTAGCCGAACATGGATTTAGTTAAAGGGAACAGCCAAGAGCTCATATGGCAAAAGGCAAAAGGTAATTCTAAACTCCTGACTCCTGTCTTCTGTCTCCTGTCTGCTGTCTCCTGTCTGCTGTCTCCTGTCTCGGTGACTCCTGCCTCCTGACTCCTGTCTCGGTGACTTCACATATGCAACCTGTTGACTACACCACTTTAATGTCCACCTGTGCTGAACTTCGTCAAGAATGGCTTCCCGCCCGTCTCGAACAAGTTTATCAACGCGATCGCTTTACCATTTCCCTGCTGTTACGCACCCTCAAACGCAAAGGATGGCTGGATATTTCTTGGCATCCCCAAGCCGCCCGAATGTGTATTGGCGATCCACCCCCTCGCACACCCGATACCTTTACCTTTAGCGATCAACTACGACATCAATTAAGTGGTTTAGCCCTCGTGGCGATCTCTGAGGTTTCACCGTGGGAAAGGGTGCTAGACTTACAATTTGCCAAACGGCCTGGAGAAAGCCCCCTCTGGCATCTCTTAACCGGAAAAGATCATCTGATTGTCACTGCGGCTCATCAAGTCAGCAGCCAACAGTCGAGTGTTCGTCCGATCCAAACCAGTCAACCCTACGAACTTCCGCCCAGTCTCACCGATCCCATTCCTCGGTTAAGTGAACCCCAAGAACAATGGCAACGACGGGTAAGTTTAATTCCCGGTTCCCTCAAGCGCCAACTCCTCAAAAGTTATCGGGGGTTAAGTTCGGCTTTAATTATGGCAATGGTTCAAGCCGCCGGATTAGATCCACAATGCGTGACTGAAAATCTGACCGATGCCGAATGGACTCGTTTATTTGAATGTTGGTGTCAATGGTTAAAAGCCTTAGAAGCATCAAACTTTCAGCCTCATTTTACCGAAACCGGATATTCTGTTATCGCTTGGAATAACACCCAACCCGAATCTTCTGTTGAAACCGTACAAGAACTCTTAAATCGTTACTATACCGCCGAATTAAACCAACAGGAATTTAAGCAAGTCCGTCATCAAATTACCCAAAAACTCAACAATCTTCTCAGCAAATTACGTCAAAAAGCCGACGGGTTCATCCAGCGTCTAAAACAGTCCGATGACGCTGACACCTATCGCGCCCAAGCCGATTTATTAATGGCTTCTCTGCACGAATGGCAGCCGGGAATGAAAACAATTACCCTTTCTGATTTTGAAACCGGAAAACCTGTTAAAATTCCCCTCAATCCTGAAAAAAATGCCGTTCAAAATGCCCAAGCTTATTACAAACGTCATCAAAAATTAAAACGCGCCCGGATAGCTGTAGAACCGCTTTTAGCTGAAGTTCAAACCGAAATCAATTATCTCGAACAAGTCGAAGCCGCGATCGCCCAAATTGAAGCATATCAAACTCCAGAAGATTTACAAACCCTGGCTGAAATTCGGGATGAACTTACCGAACAAGGCTATCTCAACACCCCAGATTACCAAAATCGTTCGACGACTGAAACCGAATTTTATCGGTATCAAACTCCCAGTGGATTTGAATTATTAGTCGGACGAAATAACCGTCAAAATGATCTACTCACCTCAAAAGTCGCCGGAGATTATGACTTGTGGTTTCATTCCCAGGAAATCCCCGGAAGCCATGTATTATTACGACTCAATGCCGGAGAGATACCCGAAGAAACCGATCTGCGGTTTGTTGCCAATTTAACAGCTTATTACAGTCGCGCCCGTCAGAGTGAACAAGTTCCGGTAATTTACACCAAACCCAAACACGTCTATAAACCCAAAGGCGCAAAACCAGGAATGGTAATTTATAAGCATGAAACCGTGATCTGGGGGAATCCTCAACAAGCGGTTATAAACCCTTAGATCACTGATCCAACACCACTCAAATGGGGGGGACAAGTCTTGGCGCAGCGATGTTACCCTTGTAACCCCCAAGAAATCAGTAAAAACACTATCGGAAAAATTGGTGTTCTTTGTTACAATGGAGAATTAGGGAGATTTGAGATCTCCAAACCCGCAGGTTAAACGGGAACGTACCTCCTGGGTTAGTCTCAAATCGAAACAACAACGGTGCTTTTCATTGTAACGAAAGACCAGCTTCGGCTGGTTTTTTTATTTTAATCTCTAGAAATCAATCTGAGTTCAGTCTTTGGACAGAAACCCAAGGGATAATTTTTGCCTGGAGAGAAATCACCTCTCTCAGAGAGACATCTGCTGACTACAATATTGCATAGAATCTAAGCTAAACCTTTATAAACATCAGATATGAATCCTAAAAAGCTACTGGGTATTTTGTTCTTACTGTTAGTCGCCATCTTTATCACCTCCGGGGATAGCTATGAATTTCTTCCCGAACCCGCTAGAGAAGCGAGTGTCAAAAGTCGAGAATTCATCGTCGGTTTATGGCCTGATTGGTTAAGACGAAGAGATTTTGATGCCCAACGAGAACAAGAAATTGAACAGTTAGAGAAACAAGGTAAATAGGAGAAAGGCAACAGGCCAGAGACAAAAGCCAGCATTGATACTGAGTAGGGGTAGTTCATCAATTACCCCTATAACCGTTCTACAGGATTATTTTTTCTTCAGCCAACTGAACATCGCCCGTAAATCTTTTCCGACTTCCTCAATGGGATGTTCCGCTTCTTGGCGACGCATTGCAGTAAAACCGGGTTTACCCGATTGATTTTCCAGGACAAACTCTCGCGCAAATTGACCCGATTGAATCTCTTTGAGAATTTTACGCATTTCTGAGCGAGTTTCATCGGTAATAATCCGAGGGCCGCGTGTATAATCGCCGTATTCTGCCGTATTAGAAATACTATCGCGCATATTGGCTAAACCGCCCTCAACCACCAAGTCAACAATCAGTTTAACTTCGTGTAAGCATTCAAAATATGCGAGTTCCGGTTGATAACCTGCCTCT
>CAZNCM010000395.1:0-3943 GCA_964571155.1 uncultured Lyngbya sp.
GTTTCGACTAAATCTCGGATCATGCCCACTTTACCAAACACGGCTCGGCCCACCCGACAGGTTAAGCCAATGACTTTGCCTGTACGGTTGCGAATGGCACTAATCCGGTGTAAAGTACGCTCGATACCTGCACGGTTATCACCGCTAAATTCTCCGATTTGAGAAATACAATGGTCTAGGTCTTCCCAAGAAACTGCCGTTTGGGAGATATACTCCGCTCCTAATGGAAAACGAGCTTCGGGACAACGACCCAAATCCAAAACAATCTCAATGAGACTATTACGTTGGGGGTGTAACTCCACATTCCGTCGAATTTCCTCGGGAACAATATTGAGCAATCTATTAAGGTCGTCTGTAATCTGCATACTTCCAACAGTGACGTTTTCTTTCCGTGTGATCACGGGCAAATGATAGGGCGTTAAACGGGAGTAGTCGGCGAGGAATGTCTTCTGTGCCAACGTTTAACCCCTTGCCGACTGAAATCCCTTAAGTTGGGCAACGAGGGAATGGGCAAGGCTCACAGTCTGCCAAAGCAGCTCTGGATTGGTTTCCAGTCGAGTGAGTGCTGAAGGTTGAGCTGTTGTCGCTAACCCGACGTCGTTGTTTGGGGTTGACCCAGGTTCAGGGGTATAGTTTGATTCTAATTTTTCTAAAAGAGGTGACAACAATACCCGGGCATAGCTCCCATAGGCTACACCCGCAACCGTTCTGGATCTGAGCGGGTTTACCCGTGCGACACCCCGATGAGCAGGTTTAGATGGATTTTGGGGTCGGCTAGATGTGAGTAAACCCATAGATTTAAGCTTAGTGACGGTAGAAGGGTTGGTTCCACCTGCCAGTTGCACATATCCTGGCAAATTTGCCGCCAACACTTTTTGACCCAGTTTGAGACAGGCTGTGGTTGTTCCCGCTCCGATATCCCCACTCATCGGTCGTCCGTCCGTTTGCCAGATCAGCGGACAAGGTAAAGGAGAGATGATTTCATACAGTGTCCGTAAATAATCAATCAGGTCGTCCCCATCGGGACAACTAATCGCAACTAATTTGAGCTGATTGATCCAGGGTTGCACACTGTACCAAAGTCGTTTAAAATCAGAGACTCTCCCGACTTGTGTATGAATCTCGATCGCGTCTACTCCTGCTGAGAGCACTAAGGGTGCTATGTTTTCTGGAGTAGAAACGATTGAGCGAGTTGAGATAATTTGACTCGGACAAACTGGAATACAGCGACCGCAGCCATAGCACAGCGGATCTCGAACACCGCCACTAGACGGATTAACGGGATCGTTAAAAGTGATCGCATCTGCTGGACATACGGTTTCGCAGGGTCGCCAACAGTCTGACGGACAAGCCGTTGAGTCAAATTCTGCCTTGCGGAAATGGGGATCTTCGCCGTCATTGAAGCTGACCATCAGCAACGGTTGAGAGACCGCAGGAAATCCTCGTACTATCGCAGACTCAGCCCAATGTGAGGCTGTTACCATCGCTTCACGAGCCACAGCAATCACCGCAGGATCGGCTGCAATATCAATACAGTCGGCACCTGCGAGGGTATAGGCAAAAGTAAGATTGCGAACCGCAGGCAAATGTTGGTAACTGGCTCCGCAAATCAGTTTGAACCAGTTGCCATATTGCAAGGATTGGAGAGGGGAACTGTTCATTGTCACAGTTAATATGGTGACACAATCCCGCTCAAATTACTCATTCACCTCAAGAGAAAACTGAAGTTAAATGACTTAGGGTATTCAGAAAATTTTTCTTTTTTTCATTATGCTAGTCCCCCGGACACTACGGGTAGCATTAATTACACGTGATTGACGCTACAGCTAGTTATCGGGAGTTGAGGTGATGGGGTGATGGGGTCAGAGAAAAAACTTCTAACCTCACGACTTCTGAGAAGGTAGGGAAGTGGGGAGATTTTTCCTCTTAACCTCAGCGCCTACCTTCTGTCTATTCCCTGTCTCTACGCTGCGACTAAAATCTCTTTGAGAGGTTGATAACGAAAATAGCGCTCGCCTCCCATCTCAATAGCAATTTTAACTCGGGGTTCAAGACTCGGTAATTGAGTCAGAAATTCAACTTCTTGACTCGATAAAATATGGCCTTCGATCAGCCATAAAACCAATCCTTTTGATTGAGCGGGGATTTGTTCTAGCTGATAATTAAGAATCGGAGGAACATAATAAACATTCCCCACCGCAGCATCATTCCCGCTACTTTTTTTTCCCAAATGAGGCGGACGTACCCCATGAACTCCCGTTAAATAGGCTGATAAATCTCCTAAGCCTCGGACTGACAAGGTGTAAGTCGTGTAACCTGCGGCCCGTAAGCGACGGCGGTAACGGCCCTCCATCCCTCCCTCCAGGGGAACATAAAGTGCCAATGCACCTTGAGTTTCTAAATCCCGAATAAATTTACCACCCGTTGTGATTAATGCCATAGGATTACTTGATACCTCACGTGTAAAGGTTGCTCATTTCTGTACTCAATTCAATAGATATTATAGGGGTCAGGTTCCGCCCCATTCTCGGATTGAAAAAACCGACCCAAAAAAATCCAGATAGGGCTTGACAGACCTCCATCTTTAAAATACAATTAGAAATTGTCGCCAAAAGTCCGAATAACTGTAGGGTTCAAAACAAGCAGGCAGCACAGATACAGTGAAAACTTGTGAAGTGAAAACTTGCATAAATCAGCTCGACCATTCTCTCAGGAGTTGCAAGCTGACTGAGAACCAGAAGCGTCAATTAAAGTGTGATTAACCACCCACAGTTAGAGAGGTTATACCCCAGTAAAAGCTAATTGCAGCTACTCCGTCCGCTATTGGGTTTAACCTTCTTCTCATCCTTAAAAGGATACGGAAAGGATACTGACTGGCTTGCCGTTCAAGTCCTTGCGACCAACGATATCGGTATTGAGGAAATCCCTCAATCTTAGAGCAGCTTAAACCAGTTGAGAGCTTAAAGCCGTGTCAGGTAGCCGAGTCTTTATCCTACAACTTGAGTAGGAAAAGATTTTCGTGTGTCTGAATACTGTATCGGGTCAACCCAGAGATCTTCACCAACAAGATTTCTAGAAATTCCCATTCGCGCAGCCTATTATTGCCAGAATCCATTATAGCCGTTGGACGGATAGTGGCTTGGATGAGCAACTGGAGCGTTCCTACGGCAAACGATTTACAAAAATTCCTGCACGAGACGATCAAATCTTGACAGAGTGAAAGCACTGATGAGAGTTGAGTTTCACACATCTCACCCCCGCAGGGAGTCTGGTCGGAGACCGTTATATATATGCTCCCCTCAAGCCGACCCCAACTGAGGGGAGAATCAGTTAACTGAGTTCGTACATAGAGTAGAGAGGCTAGTTGAAGTGTCTGTAGGTATCCTCGGCACAAAACTCGGCATGACCCAAGTCTTTGATGCAGAAAGTGGAATCGCGATTCCCGTCACCGTCATCGAAGCCGGGCCGTGCATTGTGACCCAAATTAAAACCGAATCCACCGATGGCTACACCGCCATCCAACTGGGTTACGGAGAAGTCAAAAACAAAACCCGTAAACTCAATACCGTCAAGTCCCCCGGCAAAGAGGTGAATAAATACCTTAGCAATGCCGAACAGGGACACCTGGCTAAGTCCGGAGGGCGGCTCGTTCGTCATCTGCGAGAGTACCGCATCGAAGACACCAGTAGCTATGAACTGGGTCAGGAACTCAAAGCCGATTTATTTGAACCCGGCCAGCTCGTCGATATTAGCGGAATTAGCATGGGACGGGGGTTTGCAGGGTTTCAAAAACGACATAATTTTAGACGAGGGCCAATGGCTCACGGTTCTAAAAACCACCGTCAACCCGGTTCAATCGGGCCTGGAACCACACCCGGTCGCGTGTATCCGGGTAAAAAGATGGCGGGACGTTATGGCGGGAAAAAAAAAACCACCAGCCAAA
>CAZNCM010000395.1:3976-4599 GCA_964571155.1 uncultured Lyngbya sp.
GGTTGGGCGTAAATAGAGAGGAGAGAAACATGGCTGATTGTGTTGTACGCAACTGGGAAGGCGAACAAGTTGGACAAGCCAACTTAGACCTCAAAGTTGCCAAAGAAGAAAATGCAGCCCACATCGTTCATCGGGCCTTAGTGCGACAGATGAACAATGCTCGTCAGGGAAGTGCAAGTAGTAAAACCCGAGCCGAAGTCAGAGGGGGAGGACGCAAACCCTGGAGACAAAAAGGCACAGGTCGAGCCAGAGCCGGGTCAATTCGATCTCCCTTGTGGCGGGGAGGCGGTGTCATTTTCGGGCCAAAACCCCGAGACTTTTCCCAGAAAATGAACCGCAAAGAAAGACGCCTAGCCCTGCGAACTGCCTTGCAAAGCCGGATCGAAGACATGGTGGTTGTCGAAGAATTTCTAGAGCAACTTCCTCGTCCAAAAACCAAAGACTTAGTGGCGGCGATGAGTCGGTGGGGAATAGAACCCGAGTCCAAAGTCTTATTAGTCCTTCCTGAAAAACAAGAAAACGTTTATCTGTCGGGGCGCAACATTGCTCGGATGAGAATTTGTCTAGCCGATAGTCTCAACGTCTATGACATTCTCCACGCCGACAATATTGTGACCACAGCC
>CAZNCM010000395.1:4690-5133 GCA_964571155.1 uncultured Lyngbya sp.
CGAGTAAACCCGTCATTAAAGAAGCGGTCGAACTCTTGTTCTCCGTCAAAGTAATGAGTGTCAATACTCATAATCCGCCCCGAAAACGGCGTAGAGTTGGCAAATTTATCGGATTCAAATCTCGCTATAAACGAGCCATTGTTACCCTAGAGGATGGAGAACCCCTAAGAAAAATCCTATTCCCCGAAGTTTAAGGGAAACTCACAATTTAGGATTGTTTTTTTGCAGATTTAAAAATGAGGGAAAATCATGGGAATTCGTTCATATCGACCCTATACCCCAAGCACTCGACAACATTCAGTTTCAGACTTTGCGGAAGTTACACGCTCAACCCCAGAACCTTCCCTCGTCACGACCAAACATCGTCATAAGGGACGTAACAACCGAGGTGTAATCACCTGTCGTCATCGGGGTGGAGGACATAAAAAACTCTACCGTATCAT
>CAZNCM010000396.1:0-447 GCA_964571155.1 uncultured Lyngbya sp.
CGAGGATGTCGAAGTGATGACAATAGCAGAATTTATTGAAGATGAACAGAAATACTGGCAAGAAGAAAGTCCAATTGGATTTATTTTTACATTAGGAACGGCGATGGCGTTTATCGTGGGTGTGGTAATTGTTTATCAAATTTTATCCACTGATGTGAGCGCTCATCTTCAAGAATATGCTACATTTAAAGCAATGGGTTATCGTCATCGTTATTTATTAGCTATCGTCTTTGAAGAAGCAATTATTTTAGCCTTTTTAGGATTTTTACCCGGATTTATTTTACCTATCGGCTTATATTATGGGGCAGCAAAAGCTACTGCTTTACCGATTCAAATGACTCTTATTAGAGCAATTACAGTATTGATTTTAACGATAATTATGTGTATTTTTTCCGGGGCGATTGCTACCCAAAAACTACAATCTGCTGATCCGGCTGATATGTTTTA
>CAZNCM010000396.1:457-766 GCA_964571155.1 uncultured Lyngbya sp.
GATCATTGATAACAATGCTAAAAACGTCTTCTCAACCTGTGCTAGATATTAAACATCTTGATCATTTTTTTGGTCAAGGGGAACAACGTAAACAGGCTTTATTTGATATTAACTTAGAGATTTATGCAGGTGAAATTGTGATTATGACTGGGCCTTCAGGTTCAGGAAAAACAACACTGCTAACATTGATTGGAGGGCTAAGAACGGTACAATCCGGTAGCCTCAAGTTATTAGGACAAGAACTCTGTGGGGCGACTCCAAAACAATTAGTTAAAGTTCGTCGTCAGGCTGGATATATCTTTCAAGCCC
>CAZNCM010000396.1:921-2296 GCA_964571155.1 uncultured Lyngbya sp.
TAGGAAATCGTTTAAACCATTATCCTGATAATCTTTCTGGAGGACAAAAACAACGGGTAGCAATTGCCAGGGCGTTAGTCAATCATCCTCAGTTACTCCTAGCAGATGAACCGACGGCGGCTTTAGATAGTAAATCTGGACGAGATGTGGTGATGCTAATGCAAAAACTCGCCAAAGAACAAGGGTGTACAATTTTACTTGTTACCCATGATAACCGATCGCACGATTTATATGGAAGATGGAATCTTGAAAAGTAATCAACTCGCCCCCACAAAATAAGCAAGATTTTACAAAAATATTGAGAGATAGACAGATGTAGCCATCACTCGTTAGATTGGAGATATAAATAATGAAAGTCGGAAAGTTGGTGCGATTTTCCCCTCTCATAATTATTCGGGTATACTACTTTTCCTGTAAATTTTTGAGCGATGTCTATCTTAGAGGAGATGTTTTTTATAGGTTTTAGCCTTACGCTGTAGATATTCCTATCACTTTAGTTTATCAGGGAGGAACCGCTTTGTCAGGTAATTGGACAACTATATTTCACACACTGGGCATCGGAACACTTGCTTATGTCGTTCTGATTATTTTACTGAGAATTTCAGGAAAACGCACACTTTCTAAGTGGAATGCTTTTGATTTTATCGTTACTGTTGCATTTGGTTCGATTCTGGGAATGATTCTGTTAGCAGAGGATACCAGTTTAATTCAAGGAATCGTAGGGTTTGGTTTATTAGTCATTCTTCAACTTACTGTAAGTTGGCTATCGGTGAACTCTGAACAGATGAAAGCTTTGATTAAAGCAAAACCAACTTTATTGCTTTATCAAGGAAATATGATTGCAGAAACGCTTAAAAAAGAACGAATTACACAAGAAGATGTATTAGCAGCTATTCGTTCTCACGGAATTTCAGCCGTAGAAAATGTGGAAGCTGTCGTACTTGAAACGAATGGCAACTTCAGTGTCATTGAAAAAAATCAAGAAACATCTAGTTCGGCTTTAATTGACGTTCAAGGATATCCAGTTACTCAAAAAGAACTTGCTAAAGTTTAACAGATTTTAATTAAAAAGAAAAGGTGGGGATCATCTACAATGTCAATCCAAGTGAAAACCCACCTTTGTTATTTCAAAAGTCTTGAACACTCTAAATTTAATTTATTTATACAGATCTATTCAACACAATTTAGATGAATAAAGTTGTTTTCTTTTATACGGGTTTAGAACCGATTTTCAGGATCATTATTATTGGGACGTTAGCCTATATTAGTTTGTTGTTGATGTTGCGGGTATCGGGAAAACGAACCCTTGCACAAATGAATGCGTTTGATTTTGTGATTACAGTTGCAATTGGTTCAACGTTTGGTCGATTATTAA
>CAZNCM010000396.1:2317-5123 GCA_964571155.1 uncultured Lyngbya sp.
TATTTCTCTGGCTGAAAGTATCACTGCTTTTGGTGTTTTAATTGGATTACAATATATTGTTTCTTGGCTGACCATTAAATCTTCGGCTTTTGCTGATTTAGTGATGGCGAGTCCTTCTTTGCTTTATTTTGACGGACAGTTTATCAATAAGGCGATGAGAGAACAGCGCTTAACGAAGAAGAATTTATTAGAAACGGTTCGACAGCAGGGGGTTGTTTCTTTGCAGGATGTCGAAGCAATTATTATGGAACCTGTGGGGAATATTACGATTATTAAAAAGCAAAAGTTTGAACAATCTACAGACAAGTCTGCGTTAAGTAATATTATAGATGTTGATTATTAATCAGTCACCAGTTATTAATGTCACCCTGAGTTAACAGTGTTAAATGTCACCCTGAGTGAAACGTAGGCGAAGGCAGACGACGGAGGAGTCTTAGGGTCTATTAGGGATTCTTCGCTGCACTCAGAATGACATAATATTATTTTATTCGTGAACCGTTCCATCTGGCATTGTTGCACCTTTCCATGTAGCATTTTCTATAAAAGCACCGCCTAGTTTTGCATTTGTTAAGTCTGCGCCAGACAAATTAGCAAAACCCAATCTAGATGCACGCAAGTCTGCTGAATTTAATTCCGATCCTGATAGGTTCGCACTGTTAAGTTCTACTTGACGTAAATCGGCTTCTTTTAGGTTAGTTGTAATTAAATTGGCTTGGATTAAACTAGCTTCTTTCAAATCAGCTTTGTTCAAATTTGCGCGATTCAAATTGATTGTATCCATAGATGCTCCTGTCAGTTTTGCTGCACTTAAGTTAGCATCTCTTAAATCAGTATTTTTCAAGTTTGATAAACTTAAATTAGCTCCACTCAAGTCTGCTTCACTTAAATTGACCCCACTCAAATCTACATTAACTAAGCTAATATTCTTTAGGGACACCCCAGAAGCAATTAAATATGCTCCAGCTTTTACCGGATCAAAGCCTTGGGGAAAAATAGTCTGAGAGTTATAAATAGAACCTTGAAGTTTAACTCCATTCAGTTTAGCCCCCGCCAGATTTGTCCATAATAGGTTGGTACTACTCAAATCTGCTTTTGTTAAGTTTACTTCCATTAATTTTACTTGACGTAAATTCAATCCCTTTAAGTTAGCTTGGCTTAAGTTAGCCTCAGTAAAATTAGTTTCTTTTGTAATTTTTACTTTACTGATGTCAGTGTTATATAATTGGACTTTACTTAAGTTAGCAGATGGCAAATTTGCATATCTTAAATCAGACATTACCAGTTGAGCTTGCTCTAAATTCGCAGAGCTTAAATCAGATTTAACCAGTAGTGCATAACTCAAGTTAGCTTGGCTAAGATTTGCCCGATTTAAGTAAGCTTGTACAAGATTAGATCTTTTTAGATTAGCTCCACTAAAATTGGCTCTGGTGAGATTGGTGTTGCTTAAATTTGTACCTCTAAGATTTGCATTACTTAAATTAATTTGATCATCTAAGCACTTTCCACTCAAATCAACACCCGCTAAATTAATCCCGGTAAAATCTCGTTCACCTTCTTTATAACGCCTTAAAAACTCCTCAGCAGTAACGGGAGGTTCTTGACTTTCTTCAACATCATCCTCATCCTCATCCTCGTCAAAATCGTCAGTTTCGACAATTCCCTCTAAATATTCCGCTTCATCTAACTGAGTAATATGATCTGAAAACCGTTTAACAATCTCACTTTTATCCGTTTCCTCAGTCTCATCAAAACGGTGAATTAATCCTTGAATAATCTGCAAATCAGTTGTTCTAATTCCGACTTCACGTTCCGCACTTTGAACCCCAGACGTTAATACATTGTGACTCCCAACCATTGCAAAGCTAAAATCACAAACGACATACTTTTCATGGGTTCCCAATAATTTCAAGCGAAACAAATCGGGGTATTCCTGTTCTAACTGTTGTAAATCGCCCAGAGCATTATAGCGCCAACCCTTGCCAATTTTTTTGCGATCGCCCAAATATCCCCAACCAATATCGATTTTACAATTGCGGTTGAGACAATCTCGTATTTTTTCGAGCAAATTTTCATTAATGCTGTTACAATTTAACCAGGGACAGACGATAATTAACCGTTCCTCTGCGGTTTCTAACGCTTCTAACAAAACTGCCCGACTTCCCGAACGATCAAACACTAACTCTGACTTTGGTAGTGATAGAATGACTTCCGTTTCTAGTAGCGGTGTTATGGGGATAATATCAACAGAAATGGGTCTATCTGTCTCCGGGAATGAGGAAAAACTAACCCGATTTTCGCACAATTCATCTAGACGTTTTTGTAACTCCGCTAACTGTTGGAGTTCGGGTCTTGTATTAAACTGTTGACTGTGTTCGTCTAGGCAACGTTTGAGAGTAGCAATGTATTTTTTGAGTTTAACCTGCTGCTGTTCAAGTTGTGAAATTCGTGTGACTAAATCAGGTTCTCTGTGAGAAGACATAGTTCCGAAAAAAAAAGAAGGTCAAGGGGAATCTATTTCCGAAGCCGTGGCATCTGGCATGGAACCTCACAGCATCGAAGTGGAAAAAAGTCTTATCTGTCGTTATGATAGCAACTGTTGGGATGTCAAGCTGAAATTTTTTGATAAAGAGAAATTATGGTCAGTGGATTTAAAAATCTGACACAAAAACAAACAATTCCAAATCTAGAAAATGGCGATCGCTTAACTCAAGTTGAGTTTGAACGGCGTTACAGTGCATCGACTGTTAAAAAAGCGGAATTAATAGAAGGAATTGTTTATATGGCTTCTCCTTTGCGAATTACCCAG
>CAZNCM010000397.1:0-3973 GCA_964571155.1 uncultured Lyngbya sp.
TCTGGTTGTAATCATTATTATCGGTATTTTGTCCGCGATCGCTTTACCTTCTTTCCTCAACCAAGCCAACAAAGCAAAAGAGTCTGAAGCCAAACAGTACCTGAGTGCAATTAACAAAGGTCAGCAAGCTTTCTACACTGAAAAAGGTGAATTCACACAGGGGATTGTAGATCTCGGTGTAGGTATCAAGACTGTAACAGACAACTACACGTATCAATGTGAAGTAGGTCAAGCCGCAGTTACCTGTACAGCAAAAGCTGAGGATGGCGCTCCTCTTCGAGACTATCTTGGACACGTCTATTTGGTATATGTTAATGCTACAGAATCAACATCAAGAAGTATACTCTGTTAAGCTAAGGGGCCAGATCAAGAACTGGGTGCTTTTCAACTAGATAATATTAATCAAGAAAATCTAGATCCCACCTGTGAAGATGAAGATATGGAAGATCTCTAGATTTATCGATCACACTAAAAGTTGGTAGGTTGGGTTGAGGAACAAAACCCAACAATGTTTTCGGTTGTTGTTGTTGTGTTGTTGTGTTGTTGGGTTGTTGGGTTGCGCCTGCGGCTTAACCCAACCTACGGTATGATCGTAAATAATGGCAAGTAATATAACAATGTCTTCTTCCGACTCAGAAACAATGAATTGGCAACAACAAGCCGAGCAATGTCTACTCGATGGAGATTATCTACAAGCAAGCCGTCTGTACGAAGCGGCTATCGAGACTGAACCGGATGTAAAATCCCATTACTGGAATTTGGGGTTGATGCTGCTGTTGCAGGGAGAGGAAGCCGAAGCACAGACAAGTTGGCTATTTGCGATGGCGGAGGGGGAAGCGGAGGAAGTTGAACAATGGACAATCGAATTAATCCAGGTTTTAAAAAAGGAAGCTCAACGGCGAGAATATTTAGAAGATTGGGCTGTTGCTTGGGCAATTCGACAGCATATCCGAGAGATTACTCCTACAGATATCAATAATATATTAAATTTAGTTGCACTGAGTGTTTTACTCAAAACCTATAGGGGAGAGGAACTCACTTCTTTTGGTGTATTTGACTTGCTTCAGTCTACTTCAGAAGCGGAAGATATCGATAGTAAATTGTTGTTTTTGGTTTTACAAGAAGTTCTAAACTATGCCCCTTTAGATTCTCAATCTTTAGAATTCACTAAAGCTTGTCTGCCTTATATTTCTGCTGAGAGCGGATTGATCGATTTATTGGTGACAATTTCGACTAAAATTTCGATGACCCATCATCAGCCAAAGTTAGCAGTTGAATATGCTGAATTAGCTTTCCAGTTGGAACCGGAAAATAAAACCGTTTTATTTCTGACAACCACCCTTAATCAAAGAGCAGGAAATCTTGACAGAGGGATTGAACTTGCAAAGCATTGTTATGCGGTTCTTGAAGATTTGGCAGATAAAGTTTATGCAAATCACTTAATTTTAAGAGGCTTAATGTCTGCGGGTGGTGGATATGCGACTGAAGTGAGTTCTACTTTAGAACACCATGAAACTTTAGTCGAGTCTTTGATAGAGTTAGACCCAAGTGATCTCACGCAAGACGTGACAATGCGCCTGTTTTCAACCCTATTTTTTCCGCCCTATTTACGAGATGAGCCGCAGGTTAATAATAAGTTACGGCAACAAGTCGCTAAAATTTGTCAAAAGAATATCGAAAGATATGCAGATTCGCAGATTTCCCAATACAAACAAAGACTTGCTTCCCGCCAACCGATTAGAAATACAGATAAAGCTTTGCGGGTTGGTTATCTTTCTCAATGTCTAAAAACTCATTCTGTGGGATGGTTAGCAAGATGGCTATTTCTCCATCATAACCGAGAAAAGTTTCAAATTTATGCTTATTTAATAAATGCAGAAGGTCGAGAAGATGGTTTACAAAATTGGTATGTGAATCAAGCCGATAAAGCTCATCAGTTTCCTGTGGGATCTAGAGAAATTCCGGATCGAATCTCCGAGGATGAAATTGATATTCTTATCGATCTCGATAGTATTACTCTCGATGTAACTTGTGAGATCATGGCCCTCAAAACAACACCTGTGCAGGTGACTTGGTTGGGTTGGGATGCTTCAGAAGTGCCAAATATTGACTACTATATTGCCGATCCTTATGTCTTGCCTGAAAATGCTCAGGACTATTACAGCGAGAAGATTTGGCGGCTCCCACAAACTTATATTGCTGTCGATGGTTTTGAAGTTGGGCTGCCAACGCTGCGACGGGATGAGTTAAATATTCCCGGTGATGCGGTGATTTATCTCAGTTCTCAGATGGGTTATAAATACAACCCAAAAACCGCAAAAATGCAGATGGAGATTCTCAAAGAAGTGCCGAATAGCTACTTTTTGATTAAGGGTATAATGAAGCAAGATATAGTTAAAGAGTTCTTTATTCAACTGGCAAAAGATGAGGGAGTTAACCCCGATCACTTAATCTTTTTATCGGGAGTACCAACCTCAGCCATTCATCGAGCCAATTTAGCGATCGCAGATGTGGTACTCGATACGTTCCCCTACAATGGCGCGACTACGACGTTAGAAACGTTGTGGATGGAAGTTCCAATGGTGACTCGTGTCGGTCAACAGTTTGCGAGTCGAAATAGTTATACCATGATGGTGAATGCGGGTATTAATGAGGGGATTGCTTGGACGGATGAGGAGTATGTTGAGTGGGGGATTCGTTTGGGAACCGATGAAGCGTTGAGACAGCAAGTAGCTTGGAAGTTGCGAAAATCCAAACAATTTGCTCCGTTGTGGAATGGGAAACAGTTCACCCGCCAGATGGAAAAAGCCTATGAACAAATGTGGCAAATTTATCTAGATTCTCGGGGTTGATTTTGTTGAATTCAGCCCCCCAATTGTGGAGAATGCCCCCCTTCTCCTAAATTCAAAGAAGCCCCCCTAACCCCCCCCCAATTCTGGGCAGGGCTGTTTCATTCTAGCAAAATCCAAAGTCTATACCACCTATTATTTAGCCACCTTTGACCTTCAGTAATAGAGACAAATCCTAACAGTCGAAACAGATTCATTGCCATAGTTTGGAGGATAGATAAATTCGTTCGGGCCTGAAAGTGACGAATTTGAGAGTTATCCTATGCAAAAGATTACATCTTTTACCCAGTGAAGCTGATTTTCTATTAACCAATGTCCTTTGATTTTAGTTGCGAAAACTTCAGCTTTCTCAGACAAACTACTGATGTAGTAAGCTATTTGATGATAATCCTTGTTTCCTCTTTTTCCCCATCTGTCAACTCGAATTAAGCTTTGAATTCCACACCAAATAGGTGGCAGTGATTCTGGAGTCTTAAAAACTGAGACTTGGCGTTGGATTCGCCGACCATGACTTCGCTCTTGCTAAGGATTAATACTCAAAGGCTCTTGAGAAGTCGTTACCCATTCTAGAGCTTCATATAACTTTTTTGATTCTTTTTTACGGCAACTATATAATGATTTTCAGAACTGATAATTTCTTGGACTGTCTGTTTTTGGCAATGTAAAGCATCAAGAGTAAAAACCTGACTTTTCAAGGTGCAATCCCTAATCATAGATTGAACTTGCTTGATTTCTGAACACTGTTTATTCTCCAATCGATTTAATCTTAAAACCAACTGATGCTCTTGACTATATAAAGAAACGAAGGAAACAAAGTTTTGATGATAACTTTCAGGATTTGTAACCATACTACTCAAAGCTTTCCCATCAATACAAACCCAATCTCTTAACTCATTATAATTCTCCAGATGACTTGACCATTGATTAAAAGTATCTTGAAGATTTGACCAATCCACTCCAAGTAATACCCGTCTGATTGTTGATGAAGATGGAACTTTCTGAGAGAGAGTATGGAATTTTTGAACAATTAACTCCTGATTAGCTTTGGCAAAATCTCCCATTGCTTTCTACCCCAATTCTCCCTGCATCGCTGCTAATATTACTATCAATAGCACCAACCATAA
>CAZNCM010000397.1:3983-5119 GCA_964571155.1 uncultured Lyngbya sp.
GTCTCTGACCCTGGCGGCGGCGAAAATCCTTGACTTTTTTGAGTTCTTCAATTAAACTATCCATAGAAAAAAATTCCGAAAAGACTGGCGATCGCTATCATTTTACATCGGGTGCGATCGCCAGTTTTATTTTTTAATTCCTGCCTGAAAGAATCAGACGCGAACAGGTAGTTTAAGCCCGGCGATCGCCGTTTTTTTCTCAGATCAAAGATCTTCCAAAGAAAAAAGGGGTGAAACTGCTTCCAATTTTAGATCCTCGCGATCGCAAAAATTTAGAACGAAACAGCCCTGCCCAAAGTTGGGGGGATAAAGGGGGGCTAAATTGTGTTGTCATATCAGCTAACCGAACGTTTATCATAGAATCAAAATCGTCTCCCCTCTTCGATCATCTCTCGAATTGATTGCCGATCGATAGATATTTCTTGTCGGAGTTGTCGCATTCCTGCAATGGTATCTTGAATCGATTTTCGAGTGACAAGTTTTCCCCAGGCATTATAGCGGGGTTGGGATGAATTTTGAGATAATGACTGGTAAACTATTGTGACCTCTATATCTGTATCTCGGATTTCTGTTGGCATTTGCACCTGTAAGATTCCATCTGAGCCGATGTAAGTTGTTAACTGAATAGTTTCCATGCCAAGTCTCCGATAATGTTTTTATCTTAAGAGCCAGCCAGAGATTAAAATCTCCGGTTTTAATACTATAACTCCCGAATTTGACTCGATGCAAACACTTGCTCACAGGTTAATTCTAACTCGGGGAAAGTAGAAGAAACAATGCGATCACTTCCGGTAAAAGACTCGACTTGATATTCACCCTCAACTAACTGATAAACAAAAATTTTCGGCTGTTTGGGATTTCCTAAAAGGGTGCGAGAACCTATTGCCAAATAATCAACAATCCAATATTCAGGAATTCCCAAGCGTTGATATTCATCTCGTTTATCAATATAATCATCTTCCCAATTGGTAGAAACCACTTCTACAGCGAGTTGAATAGGTTCTGTTAACGCGCCATAAGTTCGCACGTTGCTATTCCAAACTTCCGCTTTCACTACACCAACATCAGGATTTCTTCCCCGTTCTTCTCCCTCTTGAGTTGTGGTTTTAATGATGATATCTTTATCAACAATATAG
>CAZNCM010000398.1:0-5100 GCA_964571155.1 uncultured Lyngbya sp.
TATCAAAAGACATCTCTCTTTTATTGTTAAAAACTCTGTGCCAAATTAAAATAGGGGAAATACGGATCTTGATCGAAAAGTGGATACATCTACTTGATTCAAACCGATTTGAGAAACCTTAAATCCTTAGTTCCTAGACCCGTATTTTTAAGGATATTTTTATTCAAGGATCAACCCGATGAGTTTAAAGGAACAAATCAGCGAAGAAATTAAAGCGGCGATGAAAGCTAAGGATAAAGTCCGCCTCGAAGCAGTTCGTAGTATTAAGAAGGTTCTGATTGAAAAAGAAAGTGAGGTTAAAGGCAAGGGTCAAGAGACTCTCACACCAGAACAGGAACTTGAGGTGTTAATCCAGCAAGCCAAACAACGACGAGATTCTATTGAACAATATCACCAAGCGGGACGGGAAGATTTAGCAGAAGCCGAAAAGGCAGAATTAGTCATCATTGAAGAATTCCTCCCTGAGCAACTTTCAGATGCGGAGGTTGCCGCCATTATTGATGAAGCGATCGCTGAAGTTAATGCCAGTTCCCCGAAAGATATGGGTAAAGTTATGGGGCCTGTGATGCAGCGTTTGAAAGGTCAGGCGGATGGAAAAAAAGTTCAAGAACTGGTCAAAACGAAGTTAAGTCAATAGAGATATATTCTCAGTTCAAAATCTCACTCCCTTCTCCGTATTTTCTCGGAGGCAAAAAAATGTTGGTTTAATTTTCCTCATCTGCCTCCTGCCTTTTTGAACCGAAAACACAATGTACAAAGTCTTGTTGGTTGACGGGATGGGAACTTTAACCACTACCCGTTCCGGTCAACCCTTTCCCCAACATCCTCAAGATTTACAACCGCTTCCCGGTGTCTCTGAGGCGATCGCTTATTTCTATCGCAGTGGCTGGAAAATTATCGCCCTCGTTAATGATGATCAGATTAATCATCCCTCAACTCCGAAGTCTGTAGACAGCGCTAAAGAGGAAAAAGTCTCTATTCTACGTCTATTTCCCGCAATTAGTAAGATTTATTTTAGTGATTGGACGGGGGACTCTTGTTGGTCTGTGGAATTCAATTTTGAGGTTGAAAATAAGGTTCAAATTATTCAAACTGAATATCAACGTTCCGATTTTCTCAATCTCAGTCGTCTGGATCAAACTCAATTTGATTCTTTCCGTAAACCGGGGGCGGGAATGTTGCGGTTAGCTTTATTGGAACTCCCCGATGATCTTGAGGAGGTGTGGATGATTAGTCATTATGCTGTAGATCGAGAAGCGGCGATCGCTGCCAAAGTTAATTTTTGTCCGACGACGACTTGGTTAAAGCGATACAAAGAATTTTAATTGTTTCTTGAGTTCTCCTGTCCTTGAGGATTTGTTATCTATTATTACCTCTGAAAACAGTCAAAATAGAAGGGCAAATCAATCTGTTTTTCAAAATTGGTTTCTTGATGTCTCTACAAACAACGAACGACAACAGTAGATATTAATATACTTAGGGTTTAACAAGTTATTTTAGCGGTATTGTTCAACCCCCTTTTCTAAAAAATAAGTTTAAATAATCTATTGATAGACAAACGTTCATAACTTTCTATCAATTGCCCATTTTTACAAAACTTAACTCAAGAATTATTCTCAATAAGCAACGAGCTTGCGTTCTTTCAACCCTTCTGCTATGATACTCTCAAAAGAAAATGTAGGAATGGTCTGACCGATAGGGTATTTTCTCCAAATGTAACGCCTCAAACCCTAATTAATTCGTCATTTCCCCTCAAAATTAAGTCAAAACTCTATCCCTTTCTCAAGCGGCGACGAACGAATTTTCACAACCCTTTTTTACCCCCGCTTGACAGAATTTCCAAAATGTGCATTCTGCTTTAGACCGTTCCCCGGAGACACCTTTTAGATGCTATCGGTAATGCTACTAAAATTAAACGCCTTTACCCGCACCCCCGGAACCACGATACTACCGTAACGCTGCACCTGACTCAAACCATCGACCTCGCCCAACATTTCCGGCAAACGTTGATTAAAGCGTAAATTCTTGATCGGAAAGGCAATTTTCCCGTCTTCGATCCAGAACGTACCATCCCGCGTCATCCCGGTAACTTCTAACGTGCGAGGGTTCACATAACGCACATACCAGGCGCGACTGACCAAAATTCCCCGTTCCGTTTGAGCAATCAAATCCGCCAAACTTTGATTGTCGCCTGCCATCACCACCGGATACATTGCCCCAGTCGGTTGAACCCCTTTCTGCGCCGCCCAATAGCGACTGTAAGATAAAGTTTGCAGCACCCCATCCTTAATAATTTCGAGATCATCCTTTTTCAGCCCATCAGCAAAAAACGTCGAACCCCCAATTAAAGGATGATCCGGGTTTCGCTGCACATTCACCATCGGACTAAACACCACTTCTCCCAACCGATTTCCAGCCGATTTTCCCTGTTCATCCATCCGCGACAGAAACGATCGCCCTTCGTCGGCTGCCCGAGCATCCAAATTAAACATCACCCACATCAACAACTCTGCAAACGCAGCCCCATCAAAGATTACAGGATAAACTCCGGGTTGCACTTCTTGGGGATGACGAGCAGAATAAGCCCGATTACTAATCGTTTCCGTTAACGAGGTCAGGGGTAAATCTTCAATACTAATCGCACTGCGCCGACTCCAAGCCGAACCATTCTCTATTTTGGCAGTAAACCCAAAATCAGCACTCGTCAGACGATTACACGCCCTCAACCCCCGAGAATTTCCAATGGCAAAGATTTCCGCTTCACTGCTGAGAGTCCCCGAACCTTCGACTTTCGCTTCTGTACTCATCTGACAAACCCTTTGGACTCGTTCTCCGCGTTGCAGGGGGGAAAAACAAGCGGTGGCGTGATCAAAAGCCGGAGTCCGGTTTTCGTAGGTTTGGGGTTCTAATAGTGGCACCCATTCGGGATCTTCCGGGGCAATGGTTGCTAGCTCCTCAGACCGTTTAATTGCGGCGTTAATGGCATCGGGGTTAAGTTCAGTTGTGGAGGCCGTGGCGCTGCGTTTGCCAAAATAGCTGGTAATCGAGAGACTAAATTTGGTGCTGCTGATATTTTGGGTAATTTGATTTTCCGAATACCGAGTTAGGGCTTCTTCGCTGTTGCTGAGACTGACAAAGACTTCCTCAGCTTCTGATTGTTGGATGACCGTTTCAATCAGAGACAGGGTTTCGTCTTCAGACAGGAGATTGGGGGCGTTAGCAACAGTCATAAGTATAGGGAAGTAAAAAGAACCGAACTCCAGATCGCGGAAGATGCGACTGCTATTTTGGGGATTATTTATCCATAATATAACAGTACCCCAACCCATGAGAACACTTTTTTGAGAAACTCACTCCCTAGACACGAAAGCAGATAGGCAGGCTGTATAAAGGATGAAGTTGTATTGACTCGAAGCAGGGGGTTATGGTTTTCATTGCTCGACCTCGGCTTTCTGATTCTTTTTTTGGGGGGTAGCTTGATCTTTTTTCTCGTGTTTGTATTTTTTTGTATTTTTTCTGCAATTCCATTCCCATAAGATACAGAGTATCTGAGGAGTTGCTACAAATTACCCTATTTTTATAGAATGTCTTCAACTCAAACCCTAATTTTAATTAAAGATCCCGAACGTTTGGAAAGTCGGTTAACAGAAATTCCATCTGTTCCGGGAGTATATTTGATGCGGGATCATTCAGACAATATCCTTTATATTGGCAAGTCGAAGAAATTGCGATCGCGAGTTCGTTCGTATTTTCGCGACTCTAACCGCCACAGTCCTCGCATTGCGATGATGATCCAACAAGTGGCAGAAATTGAGTTTATTGTTACCGATACCGAAGCGGAAGCCTTAGCCTTAGAAGCCAATTTAATTAAACAGCATCAGCCTTATTTTAATGTGCTGTTGAAAGATGACAAAAAATATCCCTATCTTTGTATTACCTGGTCGGAAGAATATCCCCGCATTTTTATTACCCGCAAACGCCGCTTAGGAAAAGCCAAAGATCGCTATTATGGGCCGTATGTAGATACTCGACTATTGCGGAGTACCCTGCATTTAGTTAAACAGATTTTTCCCTTGCGTCAACGTCCAAAACCTCTCTTTAAAGATCGTCCGTGTTTGAATTATGATATCGGTCGCTGTCCGGGGGTTTGTCAACAGTTTATTTCTCCGGAAGACTATCATCAAACCCTGCAAAAAGTGGCGATGATTTTTCAGGGACGTACGGGAGAATTAATTCAATATTTAACCCAACAAATGGAAACCGCCGCCGAGAAGATGTACTTTGAAATTGCGGCGAAAATTCGCGACCAAATCCAAGGTTTGCAGGCTTTAAATGCCGATCAAAAAGTTTCTCTCCCGGATGATCGCGTTTCGAGAGATGCTATTGCTTTGGCGGCGAATGACAAACAAGCTTGTATTCAACTCTTTCAAATTCGGGCGGGTCAATTAGTGGGAAGGTTGGGGTTTCAAGCGGAAGTCGGACGGTTTCAGTTGGAGAGTTTAACCGAAGATGCTGACAGCCAGTCCGAAAAAGAATCGGAGTTTGGGGCAATTTTACAACGGGTTTTAGAAGATCATTATCAAACGGTTGACTCGGTGGAAATTCCCAGTGAAATTTTAGTTCAATACGAGTTACCCGAAGAATCAATTTTGGCGAACTGGTTGAGTGAATATAAAGGTCGCAAAGTCACAATAATTAACCCGCAACGTCAAACCAAAGCCGAATTAATTGAACTGGTTGAACGAAATGCAGGTTATGAATTAGAACGAGTCCAAAAATTTAGCGATCGCAATAATCAAGCCTTACAAGACTTAGCAGAAATTCTCGATCTTCCTGATATTCCTCACCGGATAGAAGGGTATGATATTTCCCATATTCAAGGATCAGATGCAGTGGCTTCAAGAGTGATGTTTATTGACGGTTTACCTGCGAACCAACAATACCGTCATTATAAGATTAGAAACCCCGAAGTTCATGCTGGACGTTCCGATGATTTTGCCAGTTTAGCCGAAGTTATTGGGAGACGGTTCCGAGATTATCCGACATTAACGCCGGAAAAAATAGCGACTGACAAACCCGATCTGATTATGATCGATGGGG
>CAZNCM010000399.1:0-246 GCA_964571155.1 uncultured Lyngbya sp.
TGTCCGAGTGCTTTGGCTTTGCGAGTGACAAACTGGATAATCAGGGAAATTAAGATAACAATGACACCTACTAATAATGTTAATTGCCAGGATAATAATAGCAATAAAGTCACATAAACAAATGTGGTACAGCTACTAACAATTAGGTTAACAAATACTCCTAATGCTTCAATTGTTTGCCAAGTTTCTTTGGCTAATGTATTCAGGAGTTTACCGGAATCTTGAGTCTCTAAGTAGCTATAACTC
>CAZNCM010000399.1:256-737 GCA_964571155.1 uncultured Lyngbya sp.
GTAGTTGACTATAAATTTGAGATCGTAATCGATGATTTAAACGAGAGTTCAGCCAAGCTAGAAAAGCTGAATTAGCATAGGCAAGAGCATTTTTAAAAAGAATACTAATAAAGATAATAACAGGAATAATCGTAATGCGTTGGCTGGAGTGAAAAGAAGTTAAAAGTTGATTTAGAAAATCAATTAAATGATTTCCACTGATTGCCTGTTCAGAAGATGGGGATAAACTTTGTAAAAAGGGAATAAATAGGCTAATCCCAAATCCTTCTAGGCAAGATAGAATTCCTAAAGTTATAATAATGGGAATTGCCCAAGGATAAAACTTTATTAGTTTGGTTATTTTTTTGAACACTTTTTTTAATTAGTCTGAATGAATTAGAGTCGCGTATAAAACCAAAATAATAAGGCTACAGATTACGCCTGATGAAACAGGGAATAGACACTTATATACTTGTTATATTGCTTTCCCTGCTTTCTCTGT
>CAZNCM010000399.1:834-4113 GCA_964571155.1 uncultured Lyngbya sp.
ATAATTCAGAGAATCTTTCGTAATGTGTTTAAATTTTAATTTTTGGGTTGTGTTTGATTTTTTATGATCATCATCAAATCGCGTATGATTCAAGCCTAGAATTTGATAAATAATGATTTTTACAAAATTTTTCAAAGTCAGTGTATAGAGGTCATAGCGTAGTAGAATCATCTTTGAATCAAAGTTTAAAGACTGATAAAGCCAGAAAAAAGCACCTTTAGGATTCTGGTTTCGGCTACTTTGATGCGCTAAATAAACATAAAAATTACCCTGAGACCACTGATACATAGTATCCGGAATTTCTGGATATTTTTTTTGAATCGTTTCTAAAACCAATTGATGAGATTTTGCCATAGCGTTGTAATTTCTAGACATACTGTTCGTGACTTGACGATAGCCAATTAAAAAATCTTTAACGACTCGTACTTGATAACATTCTGCTATCCGCAAATAAAGATCCCAATCTTCACAACCTTGTGCGTTTTGAACTCTGAGTTGAGGATCATAAACCCCGACTTTTTCTAAACAACTACGACGGATTAAAACTGCACTTGCATTCCCAATAAAGTTGCGATAAAGGAGTTCTTTATATATATCTCCTTCATATTCAAATCCATGAAATCCACCGATGAAAGTGTCATTTTCATCAATTTCAACTGACCACGCATAAACTAAACCAATTGAAGCCTCTATCTGAATACATTGTAGTTGCTTTTCGAGATTTTGAGCAGACCAAATATCATCTGCATCAAGGGGTGCAATAAATTCCCCTTTAGACTTTTCAATTGCTAAATTTCGTGCAGCGGCTACCCCAGAATTAGATTGTTGAAAGAGAGTTATTCGTTTGTCTTTTTCTGCAAATAACTGCACAATTTTAGCGGTTTGATCTTGGGAACCGTCGTCAACCACTAAGATTTCAATATTTTTGTAGGTTTGAGCAAGAACAGAGGTTAAAGTTTTAGCAATGAAAGGTTCTGCATTATAAGCCGGAATAATTACTGAGACAAGCGGTTGGTTAGTAGATGTTTGAGATCTGTTCATGTCTGTTAAAATTTAGAGTTTGCCAGGTTTTAGGGGTTCCTAATAAGAGAGGAAGAATGTGATGTAAAATTTTCTCAGCAATTACTTTGATATTAGTATTCACTTGTTGCTGAGTCATTTCTTCAATTGTATTTACAGGACGATTAGACCCTGAAAAAACAGGTTTTAGTTTGATTGAAAATCGATTTTTGTTCGCGATTTTAGAAAGGATAGGCTGAGTCAGTATTATCAAAATACTTTTCAAGGGGAGAATATACAAACCTAACCGCAAAAAAGGTGTGATGCAATCGGTTTTTAAGGCTTTGTACACCCAAAATAGCGTACTCTGATGTTGACCTGTACGACTGCTGGCACTGGCTAAGTACATATAAAAACTACTATTCGATAACTGCTGAATAATAGCAGGCATTCGGGGATATTTCTGGTTGATAGATTCCCAAATCAATTCCCGAGATTTTGCCATAGAAATGCAATCGCAAGACATACTGTTAGAATGTTTACGATAGCCAACTAGAAATTCAGGAACAACTCTAAATTGATAATATTCCGCTATCCGCAAGTAAAGATCCCAATCTTCTCCCCCTTGACCATTTTGTTCTCGGAGTTTACTGTTGTAGCTTCCCGTTTTTTCTAAGCAGGAACGACGGATAAGAACACAACTTGCATTAGCAACAAAATCGTGACACAGTAAGGTAACATAGACATCTTCCTCAATTCTTGCTGCTCGAAATCCGCCGGTTAATACATCGTTTTCATCAATATCAACTGACCAAGAATAAACTAACCCCACAGAGGGTTTAGACGTAAGAAAACACTGGACTTGCTTTTCGATATTTTGAGGATACCAAATATCATCTGCATCAATGGGCGCAATAAATTCTCCCTTTGATTGTTCAATTCCTAAATTTCGAGCGGCTGCAACGCCTAAATTAGGCTGTTGGAGTAGCGTAACTCGTTCGTCTTGTTGAGCAAATCTTTGTACAATTTCCGCCGTTTGGTCTTGGGAACCATCATCAACGACGATAACTTCGAGATTTGTGTAGGTTTGACAGAGAACGGACTCTAGAGTTCGACTAATAAAAGCTTGCGCGTTGTAGGACGGGATAACAACGGAAACTAAGGGAAAATGATTGGACATTCGATGGTCATAACAAGTTTTTTAACGAAATAGCGCATCCTGGTTTTTGAAGCTTGTAGGACGTTTGGTTATCAGGTTCCACTGACAAGCCAGGCACATCAGGAAGAATCGATACTTCCTCTATTAAAAAAACTGTTCTACAATTTCAGGTATAACATTGATTATTTTGATTTGGTAGAATCAGTCAGAGATTTTACAAACTTTTTATATAACCGATACAAATATGAATATAGTATGGGTCAAGAGTTAGCTCATTGTTCTCCGACTCCTGAAACCCATAAAAACAGAGTTTTAGGAAGGAAATAGAGGGAAAGATGATTTTTATTCATTTTTGGGATGATTGACTCAATATTAATAGTGAGTATAGTCTTGTTAAATGAGTTTTTAAAAATGATTAATTTAAAAAAAGAACCTAATCAGCAAGACGCAAGACAACTATTGTTCTATTCAGTCAAAGTGCTATAGGTATAAATCTATGCTTAAATAAACTATAGCAATTCTTCTATAACTTTCTTAGGTTAATGTCTAAACATCCTCAGTCAATGTGGCGACAGCTTAATACATCAACGCTTCTGCGTTTTTTATTACTATTTCTTTGCGGTTGGGCAATTATTCAGTTGATTAATTACTTTTATTCTGTGATTGTAATTTTTACAATTTCGGGGACGTTGGCAGCTTTACTCAATTATCCAGTTCAAAAGGTTTCTAGTTATATTCCCCGAGGTTTTGCAATCGCAATTGTCTGTACGACAGCTTTTGGTTTATTAATAGGTTTGATTGCTGTTTTAGGAATAGAGGTTGTTAATCAAGGACAAGAATTTGTGACCAGTTTACTTGATTTTGTTCAAGATTCTGATGTTAATCCAGTCGAAAATTTTTTAGATTCTATTAATATTGAAAAGATGATTCAAGCCTTACAAGCCGGACTTTTAACGGGTTTGGGTTTTGTTCAAGGTGCTTTTTCTAACTTTTTGAGTTTAATTTTTATTATTGTAATTTGTGTTTATATGCTGATTGATGGGATTAAGATTTGGTCAGCTTGCTTAAAAATAGTACCAATTCAAATTCGAGATCGCTTTTCTTTAACGGTTCAAAAAAGT
>CAZNCM010000399.1:4123-5081 GCA_964571155.1 uncultured Lyngbya sp.
CTCAGTTTTTATTAGTGCTATTTTTATCAACTTCTGGGTTTATTGCTTTTAAAATTCTCGGAGTTCAATATGCCTTATTTCTCAGTATTATTTTAGGGTTAATTGATGTAATTCCAGGGGTTGGCGGAACATTATGTGTAATTATTGTAAGTTTATTAGTCTTTCTTTCTGAAGGAGGTTGGATGGCGATTAAAGTATTAATTGCCGCAACAATTGTCCAGCAAATTCAAGATAATCTGATCTCTCCTAAACTGATGAAAGACAACTTAAATATTAACCCAGTGTTTCTTTTTTTTGCTTTATTTGTGGGTGAAAAAATTGCAGGAATTTTAGGAATATTTCTCTCAATTCCCATCGCTGGAATGCTGATTAGCTGGTTTAGTGAACCGAAAGGTCAAGACATTCTCTTGGAAGAACATCAGTAACTTTTTATTCACTGGTTTCTTTTTGAGGACGGGAAAATAATGATCGAAACCAACTCGCTTTACTGAGGCTATTTCCCCAAATCACAATTCCTGTAATCAACATAAACAGCAACCCCAACCCATTTAAAAGAACATAAATCGGTTCGAGTTGCTTTCCCAGATATTCCCCTTCGTGAATTACCATTAAAAAGTGAACTTGATCGCGAGACAAACCAAACCAACTTTTTCCTAAACGATAAGCTACACCTGTCGTTGCAGTAATCAAAAACGGCAGAATAATAATCGGTGCGAGTTGGCGATGAAATTGACGAAGGCTACGGAGATTCATAGGAGATCTGTTAACAAAATACTCTCATTCTGAGTTTATCGAATATCTGAGACTTTGTTAACGGTAATCGGTTTATTCAACTCTACAGAATCATTATAGGGTTGAGAAGGAGTTTGAGGTTGAAGGGCTGGAGGTTGGGGTTCGGGTTGATAGGGTTGGCTATTGTAATCTTGATCACTATCATAATTATCGTACCCATCATTAT
>CAZNCM010000400.1:0-5050 GCA_964571155.1 uncultured Lyngbya sp.
GAATATTCTGGCTAATGCGATTGATGCGTTAGATGAATCAAATATTGGTCTAAGTAAGGCCAAAATTAAGTTAAATCCTCATCGCATCACAATTACAACATCAGTAGAAAATGAACAGGTAAAAATTGCTATTTGTGATAACGGTCACGGCATGAATGAAGAGGTTAAGGCTAAGATTTTTAACCACTTATTTACGACTAAAGGAGTCGGAAAAGGAACAGGGTTAGGGTTGGCGATCGCTCAGTCTATTATTGTCGAAAAGCATGGCGGAGAGATACAGGTTAATTCTATACTAGGAGAAGGAACGGAATTTGTGATTACGCTACCTAAAGAGTCCTAAAGGAAAGTTAAGGTTTTTGATATTTTAAAAAACACTGGCTAATCAATTCTCAAAAACTACGACAATGAATAACCCAACTCAAAATAGCAACCCTCAGACAACGATTACAATACCCAACTATCAAATCGTCGAAACAGTTTATTCAGGTAGTCGAACAATCGTTGATCGAGCGATTCGTAATGTTGACCAATTACCTGTAGTTATCAAACTGCTAAAAAATCCCTACCCTACCTTCAGCGAATTGGTACAGTTTCGCAATCAATACACGATTGCTAAAAATCTTAATTCACCTCTAATTATCAAAACTTATAGCCTAGAATCATATCAAAATAGTTATGCCTTAGTCATGGAAGACTTTGGTGGTATTTCCTTAAAAGAATGGCAAATTAGTAAAAAGATATTGTCTCTAAAAGACTTTTTACTAATAGCGATCTCCATCTGTAATGCCTTAGAAATACTCTATCGAGAACGGATTATTCATAAAGACATCAAACCCAGCAATATCTTAATTAATCCCGAAACCAAAGAAGTCAAATTAATCGACTTTAGCATCGCCACCCTATTACCTCGAGAAACTCAAGAAATCCAAAATCCTAACGTCTTAGAAGGAACGCTGGCTTATATTTCCCCAGAACAAACTGGCAGAATGAACCGAGGAATTGATTATCGGAGCGATTACTATTCATTAGGTGTAACGTTCTATGAATTACTCACAGGAAAATTACCCTTTTCATCAAATGACCCCATGGAGTTGGTACATTGTCATTTGGCTAAAATCGCACCTAGTGCCCATGAAATTAATTCAAAAATTCCGTTTGTTCTTTCAGAAATTATCAGTAAATTGATGGCGAAAAATACCGAAGAGCGCTATCAGAGTGTCTGGGGATTGAAATCCGATTTAGAACAATGTTTAACTCAACTTCAACAAACAGGAGAGATAAAAAACTTTGAAATAGGCAAACAGGATCTCTGCGATCGCTTTCTGATTCCCGAAAAACTCTACGGTCGAGAACACGAAGTCAATAGACTTTTAGCTGCCTTTGAGAGAGTCAGCACTGGTCCTACCGAAATGATGATTGTCGCAGGATTTTCAGGAATTGGAAAAACAGCAGTAGTTAACGAAGTTCATAAACCCATTGTCAGACAACGGGGTTATTTTATTAAAGGCAAATACGACCAATTAAATCGCAATATACCCTTCAGCGCCTTTGTCATCGCCTTCCGAGATTTAATGGGGCAACTCTTATCAGAAAATGAGACAGAACTTCAAAACTGGAAAAACCAAATCTTAGCAGTAGTTGGAGACAACGGACAAGTGTTAATAGATGTGATTCCCGAGTTGGAAAACATCATCGGTAAACAGCCACCAGCCATTGAATTATCAGGAATTGCTGCCCAAAATCGATTTAATCTCCTGTTCCAAAAATTTGTTCAAGTCTTCACCAGTCAAAAACATCCCTTAGTCATCTTTTTAGATGATTTACAATGGGCGGATTCCGCCTCGCTAAATCTGTTGAAATTCTTGATGCAAGATACAGAATATTTATTAATATTAGGAGCTTATCGAGATAATGAAGTCTCTCCAGTGCATCCGTTTATTTTAACAATGGATGAGATTGTAAAAACCGAGGCAACAGTAAACACAATTACTTTACAGCCGTTAACCGAATCCGATTTGAATCAGTTAATAGCAGATACACTAAATTGTGAATCATATATAGCCAAGCGTTTAACCAAATTGGTCGCACAAAAAACCCAAGGAAATCCGTTTTTTGCCAGTCAGTTTCTGAAAGTATTATTTGAGGAAAAGTTAATTAGTTTTAATAGAGAGATTCAACATTGGGAATGTGATATTGCCCAAGTCAAAGCATTGGCAATTACGGACGATATCGTAGAATTCATGGCATTGCAATTACAGAAATTACCAACAGAAACTCAGCAGGCGTTAAAGTTGGCGGCTTGTATTGGAGCCGGGTTTGATTTACAAACGTTAGCAATCGTTTCCCAAGAATCAGAAATAAACACAGCAACGGTATTATGGAGTGCATTGCAGGAGGGTTTAATTTTACCAACTACTAATATTTATAAGTTTTATCAACTTGAAAGTAAAGAAGAACAGTCCAATAGAGAAAATGAAAAGGCTAATCAAAAAAATGCCAAATATAGATTTTTACATGACCGGGTTCAACAAGCAGCCTATTCTCTAATTCCTGATGAAAAAAAACAAGTAACTCATCTCAAAATAGGTCAACTACTCCAAAAGAATTTATCAGAAACAGAACAAGAAGAAAAGCTTTTTGATATTGTCGGGCATTTGAATTTAGGAATAGAGTTAATTACTCAAGCAGCAGAACGAGAAGCTTTAGCCAGACTGAATTTAGCCGCTGGACAGAAAGCCAGAAATTCTACAGCTTATGCAACCGCCAGAAGTTTTTTGCAAACAGGGCTAGAATTGCTCGCTGTGGACTGTTGGCAAAATCAGTACGAATTAACTCTGAATCTTTATGTAGCTGCGGCGGAAGCTGCTTACTTGAATGCCGATTTTGAGGGGATGATAGAAATTGCAAACGAGGTGTTGCAATCAGCCCAAAACATACTAGACAAAGTGAAGATTTATGAAATTCAAATTAGCGCACTGACAGCCCAGAGTCAGATGTTAAAAGCGATCGCTGTAGGCAGAAATGCCCTCGAACAATTAGGAGTTGAGTTCGTTTCTGAACCCAACGAAGCCCTGATAAGCAAAGCACTCCAAACCCTTGCAGACCAACTTCAGGGCAAACAGATTTCAGAATTGATTCACCTCCCTGTGATGAGCAATCCTCGAATAATTGCGGCAATGCAACTGTTAGCAATGTTGTTTGCTCCCATTTTTTTGGCAAATCCTACCTTATTTCCTTCGCTTTGCTCCACAATGGTGAGTCTATCCCTTCAATTTGGGAATGCAACTGCATCAACCCTTGGATATATAGGTTATGGCAAGGTGCTGTCTTCTTTTTTAGGAGAAGTAAAAAGAGGTTATGATTTTGGGCGATTGGCATTGAGCTTACTCAATCAGTTAAATGTGCAAGAATTTAAGTGTCAAACTTTACTGGTGTTTGGAGCTTTTCTCCAGCATCGTCAAGAAGCACTCAGAGAAATAATCCCAACGCTAAAAGCAGGATATCTGGCTGGAATGGAAACTGGTGATTTCCTCACTGCTGGTTACCATTTATCTATTTATTTTTACAATCGTTTATTCACTGGAGTGGCTCTGGATGATTGGGAACTAGAAATAGAAAACTACTGTGTTATCTTGGCGACTGTAAAGCAAGATTCTCCTCTAACTTACCTAAGGGTGACACAACAGACGGCGCAAAACTTGAGAGAAATTGTCAATCAACCAGATTTACTAAGTGGTAACGCCTACAATGAAATGGTGATGTTTCCTAAACACCATCAAAATAATGAATTCACTATCCTTGCTGTTGCCTATACCTATAAACTGATGCTTGCCTATATTTTTGGCAACTATACCAATGCTCTAGACTACATTACCCAAGCTAACCGCTATTTGATGGCAGCTACAGGAATGCTTCAAATTCCGGTTTTTCATTTTTATGCCGGATTAACCTACTTGACACTCTACTCTACGCACTCAGAAAGCGAGCAAGCTAACACTCTCGTTCTGGCAGAGACTCATCAAACTATTCTGGCTCAGTGGGCGCACCATGCCCCCATGAATTACCAACATAAAGTTGACTTAATAAAGGCAGAAAAATGCCGAGTTTTAGGACAAAAAAAAGAAGCAATTGAGCTATATGACAAGGCAATTTCTGGAGCCAAAGTCAACGAATATCTTCAGGATGAAGCCCTCAGTAACGAACTGGCAGCAAAGTTTTACCTAGATTGGGGTAAACAGCGCATAGCCGGAGAATACATGATTGAAGCTTACTACGGCTATGCTCGCTGGGGTGCAAAAGCCAAAGTTGCTGATTTAGAAAAACGCTATTCCCAATTACTCGATCCCATATTACAGCAAACTCGTTCGACACTTTCCACTGATGAAACTATCTTTGCCGTGGGGACTGTCACCTCCACCAGTGGAGCCACTTCTAGCACCAGTGTTTCAGATACCCTAGATTTTAAAACGATTCTCAAAGCTTACCAAACTATCTCCAGTGAAATCGAACTGGACAAACTCCTGTCATCGTTACTTTCAATCGTTGTCGAAAATGCCGGAGCCCATAAATGCGTGTTAATCCTGTCGCGAGACGAGCGTCTGTTAATAAAGGGGTCAATCTCGCTAGGAACAGAGCCAGTTGTGTTACAGCGTATTCCGGTCGAAGAGAGTCAGGATATTCCCTTAAAACTAATCTACAAAGTCCAGCATAATTTGCAGACTGAGGTGCTGAGTGATGCGAGTAGCGAGCCAACTTTAGCCCATGACCCCTACATTGAGCAACATCAAACCCAGAGTATTTTGTGTAGCCCGATTTTGCACCAGGGCAAGTTACTGGGCATTTTATATCTGGAAAATAATGTAACCAAAGGAGCATTTACCCGCGATCGCGTGGAAATTCTCAATTTACTTTGCGCTCAAGCCGCGATTTCTATAGACAATGCCCAACTCTACGAACGTTCTCAAGAATATTCCCGACAGTTAGAACAGGCATTACACAACTTGCAAAACGCCCAATTACAACTTGTCCAAAGTGAAAAAATGTCGGCTTT
>CAZNCM010000401.1:0-5042 GCA_964571155.1 uncultured Lyngbya sp.
AATTCCCCCCAAAGTTGGGGGGACAAAGGGGGGCAATCTAATAGGAGACTTTAAAAAATTGGGGACTTTGAAATTCTTGCTCCCCCAAAGTTGACGAGCGACCCTGCGGATGTTTCATCCGCTCTGCGTAACGCGCGAGGGAGGGGCTGGGGGGCGGAAAAAGCTTTTGTCTGGCTACCCATATTTCTAAATATTAATTCAATTTACCAACCGCCTCAAACTTAGACAGATACCCGAATTATCACCGTTTACAGATGGTGTTTGAGGTTGGGGTGTTTGAGTTAACTGCTTACGAATAATTCTTTTTAGTGCTGCTCTTGCTTTTGAACGAGTTTTCTCAAAATCCAAAAGACGAGTCCAAATCTATATCATCTATATAGTCATAGTCCTGTTTCTTTTCATTCCATGTTAGCTTCACAGACCTTCCAGATTGACCTAATCCACTTTCCTCTATACTAAATAGCTCAAAAAAATCTAATAGCTTATAAATATCTATTTCAAATAAATATTGATTTCGCTTATAATCTGAAATTACTAATAGATGTGAGAATGATTTTGGAACTAGAGATGTAGCACACATTAGGTAATAGTGAATAAGCTGATTACAAACTTGAGGGGCTGAGAGGACAGTAGAGATGGGTTGATCCATACTGAACAATTCATAGAAATCTCCTATGTTATATTTTGTCAATGGCTCACTATCAACCTTATTGTATTTAGTAACTTCAAGTTTTGTAGAAGTATATTCTCTTGCAATTTTTGGACGATCAAGCAAACTCCTGATTTGAAATGCCACCAATATTAGTTGACGTTCATATAAAACCATTTGCTTTTCTGACCAACGTTTGTATGTCTGTTTTTTTCTTAGCCACTTTAATTCATCGCGTAGTTTTTCTCGCCAATAATATGATTCAATCATTTTATTTTTTTTGTTTACTTTTTATGTCTGATAAATTTCTCAAAGTCAGAAATGAAACCATCAACAACTTTTTTAGGATCTTGACAATCTTGGCTTGTGTAGCGGCGAATAAACCAAATACCATGAGCATTAAATAACCCATCACGCTTATGATCTCTTGCTGCACTCTGGTGATATCTTTCAGAATCACATTCAAGGATTCCCATATTACCATCAATGATTATTAAAAAATCAATTTCTCTAGTGTGCATTCCTTTTTCTTCTAATACCCTACATCCGGCATTAGGGAAAAATAGAATTTGTCGAGAGTCTAGTTCTTTTGCTATTTCTACTTCTTGATAAGATCTAAAATAATGTCCTTTCCATTCTATAAATTCAGATTCTTTTCCTTGAGAGTAAATCGGAGGATTATTTTTTATATTGTTTTCTTTGCTACTATTTGCTAAAATCAACCTTCTATTATCATCGGTTTTAAGTATATTTAGCTTTTTTAATAAATGTTTTATGTAAGGTTCTCTGAAAGTGATTCTTCCTGATTCTCTATATCCTATTAAAATACTTTCATAGGCATCTAGGATAAGATTATAAGATCGTAGTTCAAATATTTCTTTAACATTTTCAAGTAAACTCAATGTGGTTCTACAATCATATGTATTTATTTCTTTTATAGTAATTTTAACTCCGGGCATATAGTTTGTTAAACATTCATTTAAAACAATAAATAACCAGCCAGTCTGGTGGCGATCAATCTGAAGGTCAGATAAAAGCTCCTTCACCGCATAATCAATAATGCCTAAACTAATTGTAACTTTCCACTCCTTTTGTCCTTGTTCATTTAAGATAACTTCTTCAATTGAACTTATGTCAAAAATCATCCCAAATTCAAATACAACACTTGAGGACGAATAAACTGATTCGATAATCTGAATAAAGATGTTAGTCAAGTCTTGTTTGAGAGTATAAAACTCGTATTTAATATTATCTCCCCAATAAGTTGTTGTTTTTGTACTTTCGTCGTATTCTTTCATGGTTAAAACTGATAAAATCTTTAAAGTAAAAATAAATTAATCCTTCCAAAAACTCTCAAACCGATTCGATGCCAACTGAGTGACCGAACTGTGTGGTTGATTCCGTTGGTAGTATATCCATTTCCTCAAAGCCTGATCACAGTTACATTATTCTACATCAGTAGATCCGAATAGGGACGAAAGCGGATCTTTTTGGGCTAGGTCTTTCACATTAGGGCGTGTCTGCAAACTCAAGCGATTGCGCGGTAGCGCAGTGGCGAAGCCAATCGCGATAAAAATGTGATCTTGCATTGAACTGAGTTATTTTGAGAGAATTTTATTGTTATAATAGAGATTGATATCTTAGAGTGAAACAAGAGCAGGTTCCTCCAAAAAGGCAAGAGATCCTGAAAACAATTGATTCAAATATTGACGAACTTGATCGGCTTGTTCTTGATTTAAACGATAAAGTTGATCACCTTCTTCAATGAATAACTTTTCCTGACTGAGAGACTGATAATCTGGAGTTTGTTGAGACGCCGGATGAATCCAGACAATTTCTGGTTCTTGGGGAATTAAACCCAGCCGAAGCTGATCTTTCAAAATAGACTGAAGGCGAGATTTACAAGAACGTGTATTAATTCCACGACTTTCTAAGACTTGGATCACCTGCTGAATAGATAACGTTTGTCCCTCCTCAAAGCTATTTAACAACTCTTTCAGTAGAAAATAATCCCGATATTGGTGTCGGGAACGATCCAAAACTTGAGGATATAGAGGTAAAGTCGCTAACCCCATCGCCACCTGTACCTGATCCCATAGCGATCGCGGATCAATGTTGTTCTGTTGGCGATCATTTTGACAGATGACCGCATTAGGTAATTTTTGTCGCAACCAGCGATTTAACCCAGTCCAGACGCCATTTCCGCCCAGACAGAGGGCTTGATTAATACCAATACTTGATCGACCTGCTTTCACAATAACGTGATTAAGTTCAGCGTTTAACTGATTTAAAAACGGCACCAATACTAACCGTTCTAAATCAATCTGATTGAGTTTCCAACGATAATTCTCAATCTCCAAAGTGTAATCTTGCTGTTGGCTTAAAATCACCTTCAGAGACTTCGCCGCCGCCAATAATGCAACCCCCAACGGTTGACTTTGTAGCTGTTGTTGAAGACAATAACGACGGTGTAAGTCTGGATGTCCCGGTTGAGGCCAAATCAAATCCCGATCCGAAAACTGATCCAAGAGAAGCTGTTTTCCCGTCGGAGAATTGAGTAATAACTGACAAATAATATCTAGATCTAACGCATCTCCGCCATAAGCCCAACTGTGACAGATAAAATGATCATGAGTTAAGTCTTCTATCCGATCCGGAAGTTCTACGATCGCAATTTCTGTCGTGGTTGCTCCCGCATCAATCACTAACGCACTCCCAAACGACATCGAAATCATCCCATCAGAATGAAGTTGGCCAAGCAACGTCGCGATCGCATCTTCTAGCCAAAAAATCTGTTGAGAACTTGGGATCAAGTTAGCCCCGAGAATTGCCTTCTCTACATTAAACCGATAGGCTTCCGTCGCCTGACTAGAAAAACCAACAATAACGCCTGCTAACCGTTGGAGAACCTCTTTCAGCGTCTTTGAGTCCAAACCCACCGCTCCACAGGTGTACAATTTTGGTAACATCAACCCTTTCAATGACGGTTGAGAAACCGGGGTCAACGTCGAGAGTAATAGTTGTAAAGCCCGTTGAAACTTACCTAAAAAAACCGTTTGATGATTCGATAGTTTGATTAACGGTATGGGAACTTGGCTAACTTCTGAAGCACTATCTTGAGTAATGCGAATATAGGGAATTGCAATATTGAGATAAGGCTTAAAATTTTCTAACTTTTGGCGTAATCCGTTGGGTGTTTCTTGCCAGTCTACTTCACAATATAAACGAAATGTGACCTGATCAGAACTGTGATAGTCTTGATCAGATGAAAGTCGGGTTTGAGCTTTCCAATAAATCGGATAAACTTTCTGGCTATTACGATTGAGTAAACAGGCTGATATTCCGGTGCCGATATCTAGTGCAAGATACCATTGATCATCGGGGTTGATTTGCGCTTCGCGGCTATTATCTGGTAACGACATAGTTTAGTGTGGCAATTTGCGATTCAAACTCTCAAAATTGAAGTCCTCTAAATCAGACTCATCCCCGGAGTGAGTGGTTTGTCCCTCATCCTCATCGATTGTGGTGAGTATTTCATCAAGGGTCATCTCAGACGCATTGGCTTCGGCGAAAGGATTAATCTCGCTGAGAGAGGTTTGAGACCATAAATCCTCAAAAGTTTCTACTGTTTTAGCAGTTGCGATCGCCCCCGAGGAAGGAGTTGCAGAAGGAGTTTGAGATGTCACCTCAACCGTGGAAAAGTCAGAGTGAGGATCTTCTTCCCCGATAAAAGATTGCTGTTCTAGATTGATTAAATCTTCTTCAAGCAGTTGTCGGATACTTTTACCCACCATCAAATGAGAGTCTAGCGGTTCATCGTCTTCTTCTTGAGCGCGAGGTAAAAGATCTTCATGGGGTGAAGCATGAATATAGCCTTCTTGATCAAGTAATTCGTGAATTGGATTAGGAGGATCGGTAGACTCAGTGGGGATTACGGATGACGAGGGTTCGACTGGAGATTCTAATATAGATTCGCTGAGATCAAAGACTCCAAAGACATCGCTGATCTCAGGGGGGCGATCTGAGAGACTTTCCGGGGGTGTTGGTTCTGGATGCTCGGAGGGAGGGTAAATTTCGAGTTCAGGTTGAATTGAGTCTGTTTGAGGAGTTTCTTCATCGCCCTGAGTAGAAGGGGGTTCTACTGGTTCTGAGGGAGCGGAAATTTCCAGTTCGGGTGCGACTGATTCTAGCGGAGTGGTTTCGGTTTGGGTGTTGGGCGTGGGGAAAGAGTTGGACGTTTCCGAATGGGGGTAAATTTCCAGTTCAGGTTGAATGGACTCAGTTTGAGGAATTTCTTCATCGCGCTGAGTAGAAGGGGGTTCTACTGGTTCTGAGGGGGCGGAAATTTCCAGTTCGGGTGCGACTGATTCTAGCGGAGTGGTTTCGGTTTGGG
>CAZNCM010000402.1:0-4490 GCA_964571155.1 uncultured Lyngbya sp.
ATTCCTCTTTGAAAGGCGATATTGCCACGGGAGTAGCTCATCGGTACGGAAAAAAAGACGTAATCCAAGATTATCTAAACCGATCAACCTTGATGAATTATGTAACCTAGAACACGCGATCGACAAGCCGCATCAATGCTTTAAGCCATCATGATTGTGTAGTCACTAGGATACCAAAAAGCATAATGTAGAGTGAGCATCGACTCTAACCTCTGAGTTGGTGTCTATTATGACTTTAGAGGTCTGTGGTGTTTGAAGGTCAGACTTCTCAAAAATTTAACCTTTAAGCCAAACTGAACTTTATTCCTATGTTCCCATCCTTCGGGCGTTTGACTCAGTACATTGCTATCTGTACTGCTCTATCTGTGCTGTTTGGCATTGAGAACTCTTCTTCACGAGCTTCTCAATCGCCACTCAAAATTATTCGAGAGGGTTCCTTGATTGAAGTGAACAACCAAGAAGCTAATTTGGCTTGGGTTCAATGGCAAAGCACAGAAGCTGAACCGCTACGAGTTGGAATTCGGGATCTGGGATTAATGAGGCTTTTAGGCTTAGACCTACTGGACACAGATGATAGCACTCAACAACCGGTCGAGTGGTTTTCTTCAACAAACTCCTCCCCTCTGACTTTATTCGCTTTTCATCACTCACCGAATCGATATCTAGATGTTACCGCGATCGCTCAAAAGGGACAATGGGATTTGTCTATTGTCGGAACCCGCCTGAAAATTGTCACGCCTCCAGCGACGATTACAGCCATTCAACAACGCCCTCTTTCCCCTTCCCCTGATTTACCGATTTCTCCACAACTGCTTCGGGCTTACCGAATATTACAAATTGAATTGGATCAGCGAGTCCTATGGGAACATCCTCAAATCGCGCCTCAACCTGCATCCGTTACTTCCAAACCTCTACCAGACGACCCCAATTCGCCCTCTAGCCCGGCGTTAATCCCCTGGACGATCCGTTTAGCGGCTCAACTTGATCCGGCTGCAATCGCCCCCTTTTCTTCTCTCTGGGATGATCGTCAGGGTGGACTCGAACAGGAGAGCGATCACCACCAAACCACGCTCAAGTTTAATGTTCCTGTCGGTTGGCGTCCGGTTGTCTCAACTTTAAGTCATCCTGATCGTCTGAACATCGAAATTCGACCTGATTTTTTAGTGGAACGGAATATTCTCTGGATGCCAGGATTACGGTGGCGACAGCAATATATCGAAATTCCTAATTCTCAACCCACGACTTCATCGCTGCCTAACCTTTTTCCGGTCTTCTGGCTGGAAATCGATCTCACTCAGCCTCAACTTTCCCTCGACCCTATTCTCAGCCGCAATACTTCCCGTGTGGGATTGGCACCTTTACTGAAAACTGCTTCGCGATCGCAAGCCCTAGCCGCCATTAATGGAGGGTTTTTTAATCGCAATACTCTGTTTCCCCTGGGAGCTATTCGTCGCCAGGGACGTTGGCTATCGAGTCCTATTCTGAATCGAGGTGCGATCGGTTGGACAGATCAAGGTGAGATTTATCTGGATCGCTTGACTCGTTTTGAAACCTTAATCACGGCGACTGGAGATCGTTTTCCGATTCAACATCTCAACAGTGGATATGTCGAAGCCGGAATTTCTCGTTATACCTCCGACTGGGCTTCAACTTATGTTCCAGTTCTTGATCGCGAATGGGCAATGATTACCCGTAATCATCGCATTATTGAGCATCTATTTCGAGAAAGACCTGTCAAGCTTCCGGTGCCCATTTCGGGTGATGATTCTCTCTTGGTTGTTCGTAATCAGACCGAAAAAGTGACTCAACTCCCCGTGGGAACAGAAGTGAAAATTGAGAGTCAAACTGAACCGCCAATTTGGGAGACTTACCCGCAAATTTTAGCCGCAGGGCCGTTACTGTTGCAATCCGGTGAAATTATACTAGATGCCCCTTTAGAACGCTTTAGTGAGGCGTTTAGCACCCAACAGGCGATTCGGAGTGCAGTCGGTCGAACTTCAGACAACAAACTTCTTTTGGTTGCCGTTCATAATCGCCCTCTGGGATCGGGGCCAAATTTAACTGAACTGGCTCAAATTCTACAAAAACTTGGGGCTGTTGAGGCTTTAAATCTCGATGGGGGAAGTTCCACCAGTTTATATCTTGGGGGGGAGTTGATTGATCGTCCTCCGCAAACGGCAGCCCCGATTCACAATGGGTTAGGAGTGTTTAGGCAACCTGAATTTTAAGCCAAAATTGCTTTGAAGTTTTTGTAAACCGAACTGTACTTAAGTAAAGATTGCGTAAAGATTATCCAAATTCCGTAGAATCAGGGATGACAATTACCTAGATCAATTTGTTATGTTGGTTCATAGCGTTTAAGGGGCAGCAGGTTAGAGAACTTATTTTCCAGCCTAATTGCTTCTGGGAATCAACTTGTTAGCTTCAGCGAGTTGATGTCAGATTAACCGCGAAAAGAAGCAACCGAAGACGGCAAGCTCAAGCTCGATGTCGGTGTTGAGAATTCTCAATCTCCCCAAAAGTTTAGAGCAGAATGCCTGATCGGTGCATTTACTAAAATCCTTCTATCAACCAACTATTCTTCGAGGACAGATTATTATGGTAGCTATTCAAGAAAAGCCTCAAACTGCCACTCAACTTAAGACTTCTTCTCCAGGTGTTGCGTCTACAGAATTGCGTCCTTGGGGATCTTTTACAACTTTAGAAGAAGGCCCGGGTTATAAGATTAAACGAATTGAAGTTAATCCTGGACATCGCCTCAGTCTACAAATGCACCACCATCGTAGTGAACACTGGATTGTCGTTTCTGGAACCGCTAAGGTGACTTGTGGAGATCACGAAGAAGTGCTATTTGCCAATCAATCGACTTATGTTCCTCAGTGTACTTCTCACCGCTTGGAAAATCCTGGGGTAATTCCGTTAATCTTGATCGAAGTTCAAAACGGAGAATATTTGGGAGAGGATGATATTGTTCGTTTTCAAGATGATTATTCTCGCGCTCCCGCTCAAACAAAATAAAAAAATACGATAATATCACTTTGGACGACTAGGGATTAGAAGTTGGATATGGGGTAAGAACCTTTCCTTTTCTGATCTCTAGTAGTAGTCTGGAATTGTGAGCTACTGATTTACCGTTCTAGTCGTTATGATACAAGTCACTCCAGCGGCAACTCGTGAAGTGTTTCGTCTAAAGTCAAAGCAAAAGAGTGCCAATGCTTTATTTCGCGTACGGGTGCAGCCCGGTGGATGTTGTGGTTTGTATTATCAAATGACGTTTGATCAAGCCTTACAACCCGATGATGTGGTTTACAAGTGTGGTGAGATTCAGGTGGTGATTGATACCCAAAGTTTGAGTCAACTTGAGGGTTTGACTTTGGACTATTCAGAGGATTTGATGGGGGGAGGATTTCGCTTCAATAATCCTAATGCTTCTCAAACCTGTGGTTGTAGTCATTCCTTTCAGGCGAGAGTGTGAGAGATCTTAACAATATTTTTTTAAACCACACTTGACAAATTATAGTTTTATTACCTATAGTAACAATTTGGGTATCAAAATAATTAGAGAATTCAGTCTAGTATCCTGTTGCCAAGGGGTCAAGGGATTCTCTTGATCGATTGAGCAGGAGCGTGAATCTTTAAAGAGCGTAAAGTCCGAAAAAGGTGAAATTCCAAGAGATTGTCCTGTCAAGCGAGACGACTGACATCACAAAGCTTCCAGTCATTGGAAAAGCCCAGCCTAAGCAGCTTATGTTGTGAAGGGATAAAGTGTCAGTTCATCTAGAGTGATTCAGGAAACTTTCACTCAAATTCACCCGATAGACAGAATTTTGCAGGTCTCCCCAATTAATCGGCAATGCCGTAAAATTGGTGTCCTCGTAGAGTTAGAGATCTCAAATCAAGCTCTCAGTGATGAGAGTTGAAGTCGGTAGACTCAGTAGATAACGGGGAATCAAGCCGCTAACGTTAACTCGTGAGGCTAGGCTAACCCATCATCCTTCTCCAAGAGTAGAGCGGGAAAGATTTCAACGGAAGTTGATTCAGACAAAGACCCTAAAACCAGAAAATGCCGATTTGAGGAAATATGTGATAACTCATGCCCACTATACAGCAACTTATTCGATCTGCACGAGAAAAAGCACTGAAAAAGACAAAATCGCCAGCGCTTAAGAGTTGTCCGCAGCGCCGAGGCGTTTGTACAAGAGTCTATACAACCACACCCAAAAAACCCAATTCAGCCCTGCGTAAAGTCGCCCGGGTACGATTGACTTCCGGCTTTGAAGTCACGGCTTACATCCCCGGAATTGGTCATAACTTACAAGAACACTCAGTTGTGATGATTCGTGGAGGTCGGGTTAAAGACTTACCGGGAGTCCGATACCATATTATTCGAGGGACTCTAGATACAGCCGGAGTCAAAGATCGTCGCCAAGGACGATCTAAGTATGGGGCTAAACGTCCTAAGTAAAAGTATGAAGTTAAGTCATCAAATG
>CAZNCM010000402.1:4500-5012 GCA_964571155.1 uncultured Lyngbya sp.
CTTGGATGAAATGATTAATAATCAAAAGCAATTAGGGTAAAAATTAGGTATGTCTCGTCGTAGAGTAGTTCAAAAACGTCCTGTTCCCCCAGACTCGGTGTATAATAGCCGCCTAGTGAGTATGATGGTTCGTCGCATTATGAGGCATGGGAAAAAATCTCTAGCCTACCGAGTGATTTATGATGCGATGAAAATTATCGAAGAACGAACCGGGTCTGAACCGTTAGAACTGTTTGAAAAAGCAGTGCGAAACGTGACTCCGTTAGTGGAAGTTAAAGCTAGACGGGTAGGGGGTGCAACTTACCAAGTACCGATGGAAGTTCGCTCAGAACGGGGAACCACCCTGGCGTTGCGTTGGCTAATCAACTATTCCAGACAACGGGCAGGTCGGACAATGGCAATGAAACTGGCTAACGAGCTAATGGATGCTGCCAATGAAACCGGAAGTGCTGTTCGCAAACGCGAAGAAACCCACCGTATGGCAGATGCAAACAAAGCCTTTGCCCATTATC
>CAZNCM010000403.1:0-2175 GCA_964571155.1 uncultured Lyngbya sp.
GGTAAAAATTGCCGTACAGCGACTGGTTCCTCAACTGAAAACTCGGCTGGCGGCTAAACTCCTCAACCTTACTCAAAATGATCAGTCTTCGTTGATGAGGGCGAGAACAACATTTGCTTTACTCACCCCTCAAGCGAAAGTCCTGATGAGTCGGGAAACCCCTCTAAGTGAAAATGAGGTCAGTCCAACTCAACCGAATACAGATCAGCCCCCCACCAATTCGTCATCGTCGTCTGTGACGTCCTCGATGAGTCAAGGCATTGTGTCGGTTCCCGTCGGCAGTCGAGTACAGTACCAGTTGCAAAATCACGGCAATTTACCTCTCTATTTCATCTGGTTTCATCTCAATACTCGCGGACAAGCCTATCTGATCGATCCGATTTTGGAAGACACAGAAACCGAGGAAAACTTGGGGAATGTACCTCGACAAAAACGGGTTTCTCCCGGTAAAATCATGAGTCTACCTGCTAGCACAGCCTATGATAGTACAGCATCAACAGAGACAGTTGGACAAATGGTCAGAGGGCCTGCCGGGTTAGCAGAAACTTATCTGGTGGTTAGTCATTATCCTTTTAATCAAGCTCTGAAAGCGATTGAGAAAACGAAAACAATGGGAAGTGGAAATACAAAGTTATTTTTATTATCTAATCCTCTAGAAGTCGCTAAAGCGGTGTTAGAAGATTTGAGTAAGGCGAGTCAGCTTGGGGTTGAACGCGCGGGTATTTCCACCGATGATTTAGCCTTAGATATTAATGCTTGGGCAACATTTAATTTTATTTATCGTGTGGTTTGAGTCTTTCACGCACAATTAGAGATGTTTTCCGATATTCAAGACCACTGGGCGCAATCATCTATTCTTGCTTTGAAAGAGCGATCGCTGGTGAGTGGCTATCCTGACGGCAGGTTTCGCCCTCAAGCTTCTCTAACTCGGGCAGAGTTTGCTTCCCTGATGTGTGGGGCGTTTCCCCAAGCGGAGGAGGTACGAGAAGCAATCCCATTTCGGGATGTTCCCCAAACTCATTGGGCTTTTGACAGTATCCAAACGGCGACAAAAAAGCGGTTTTTTAGCGGATATCCTGATGGAACATTTCAGCCGCAACAACCCATTCCCCGAGTTCAAGCGATCGCTGTTTTGGGATCTGCCCTCTACTTTCAGTCTGAAGCAGAACCGATGGCAATTCTCAATCGTAATTTTGAGGATGCGAAGACAATTCCAAGTTATGCTAGAGGGCTTGTTGCTGCGGCTACTCGGCGGGGAATAGTAGTCAATTTTCCGGCAATTCGACAACTCAATTCTAATCAAAATTCAACACGGGGAGAGATTGCCACGTTGTTATGTCGGGCGCTAAAAATTGATGCTGTTCCCCACCAATATATCGTCATGGATGTTTTAGAAACGGGGAAAAAACGGCGAATATTTGGTGAATCTCCAGAGAAGATTGCTGAATATTTTGGTCATCCTCTCCAGGAAGAAGTCAGAGACGAGAATTTGGTGATTCGATATCCGTTTGATCGCCATCCTGGTGTGATTTTTGAAATTACCTTTCAAAGCAACCAAGCCACTTCTATTTTTTATCAGTTGACTCCTAACTTTCCTGACTTTGATCAGATGTATTCTGATGATTCTCAGGAATTATTTCAAGTCATCTTTGGGTACAAAAATCCGATCTATCGTCAAATTGATTCAAGTTCCGGTTGTGGCTTTTATGGGGCAACAGTTTGTATGGGAGATGGTATTCAACTCAATACCTTTGAAGCTGGAGTGGGTTTAGTTGAACGAGGATTTAAGTTAGATGCCGCTTGTGAAAATTAGGGGTAAAGATCATAAAAATAGAGGTCTAAATTTAGACCTCTACTAATAATTATTTGATTTTAAATCCATCTTTCACCAACTCAAGTTAGGCATTTTTGGGTACAATTCTATTTTCAGCTTTGAGGTTTAATGGCGATTGATTCCGAATATAATCGATCACCACATCAGCCAGCAAAAACCCCGTATCTACTTGATTTTCACCCGCTTCAAAAATCTTGTAACCATCGCCTCCACCCATCATAAAATCATTGGTGACGACTCGATAGGTTGCATTGAGATCTAAGGGCTGTTCTTTTCCATTTTTATCTCGAACTTGTACAGAAACAATTCGTGAACCTGCGGGTGCTTTTGGATTCCAAGTC
>CAZNCM010000403.1:2185-4207 GCA_964571155.1 uncultured Lyngbya sp.
CAACCGGATTCCCGAGACATGAGGAAAGCTTCCATCTCCTTGTTCAACTTGGCTGACTCCATGTTCTAAAGCTTGTTTAATTTGGGTTCCTGTTAAATCTAATCGAGTCACAGTATTACCAAAAGGTAACACTTCTAACACTTGACCGACTGTCACTTCTCCGGCGGGAATACTCGCCCGAATTCCTCCTCCATTAACTATCGCAATTTGACCATTATCAACGCGCATTTTATCTAAAATCGCATCCGCAATTAAATTGCCTAAATTTGTTTCTTGGGTGCGAATATTAGCGCGATCACCATCTAATTTAACAGCCGTTTTGCCGACGACTTGTTGACGCAAATCATCGAGGGGTTTTTTGAATTCATCAAGTTGAGCAACAAAAGCTTCATCTGCTTTAATATTACCATCAACTGCATGGGGTGAACCTTGCCAATTGATCAGATGACCTTTCGGATCAAAACTAACTTGTAAATCCCCTAAATATTTACCCCATTCCCAATCTGTTACTAATAAAACCGTTTCGCCATTGGGTGTTTTTTCAACCACAGGATACGGTTCAGTCGCCCCCGGCATATTACCTAAAGGCGTATGAGAATGTCCGCCAATAATAATATCAATTCCATCAACTTTACGGGCTAATTCTTTATCGTTGGAAAAGCCTAAATGAGTCAGGGCAATAATTTTATTAACACCCTGTTTTTGTAACGCTGTAACGGCTTTTTGTGCCGCATCAACTTCCGGCGTAAAAACGACACCTTCTCCGGGACTTGATAAAAGTGCTGTTTCAGCGGTCGTTAAGCCGAGAATACCAATTTTTTGACTTTCTGCACAATCCAAGGTTTAATTAAACCTGAAAGGGGTGAACTTGGAGCCACATCAATATTAGCTGAAACCATCGGAAACTTAGCTTGTTTGATGAAGTCCGCGAGAACTTGTTGACCTTGATCAAATTCATGGTTTCCAACAGCAACCGCTGCATAATTCAACTGATTATAAAAAGGTAAGTCGGCTTCACCCAAGTATTTATTGAAATACAAAGTCCCTTGAAAAATATCCCCCTAATACCAATGTAGGGGCTTTATCCTCACTCCGCAGCGAGTCAATTAAGGTTTTACGTTGAGCAATACCCCCAAGGGTTGTCTCACCCCCTTCAACAGCTTCGAGGTGAGCATGATGATCATTGGTATGTAAAACTCGCAGACTAAACTCCTGCGGACGGGTGACAGCGTTATGGAGTGCTATACTCATTAACATTGTCCACAGAAACAGAACAATGTAAGTACGCCGTTTCCATTTCATAATGCCTCCTGGTCGGTAATTTTTGGTTTGACAGCGTTCTGAGTAGGCTTTTTCGGTCTGTCATTGCAAAAATCCGGAAGCTTTTAGCATCGATTTTAAAGTGCAGTTCGCTACCGGAGTTCCTGTTGAGATTACACCTTTTTCTTACAAGTTTACCTGAGATTTGTTAGGTTGAACAATAAATTGGGGATCGTCTGGTGTCACTTGAGGGGCTTGATAATCAATATCTTGATAAACAGTTTTTAAATGTTCTTCTTCCGCCGTTTGGTTAATCACTTGAAACTGTTCTGGATAAAGCAATACATTCTCATAGTCAAAGCCTCCGAATGCAGCTTCATCTTTTATTTTTAAATCAACCCCGTAGGCTTCTTTCGGACGTTCATAATATTCGCTGACAGTCCCAATCGTTCCTTTGGGAATCAAGCGTTTGCTAAACTTTTCATGAATATCAACTAGCGTTTCGATTCTCTCGTAAATCTTGGCTTTCATACGTTTTTTATTGAGAAGAATTAACGGATTTGAGCGATGAGTTTGCGAAACTTTATTCCCAGCTTGGGGGATGGGGTTAGCGATCGCAATTTTGTCACTCTTGAGATGAGATACATCTTATCTGATAGTGGGATAAATTGCATCTAAAATTTTAAAAGATCAGATTTTGCTTCTGGACAGCTGTCCCAGTCAGACTCCCTCGAAATCTAAAAGAAGTGGTGATCTGTGTCT
>CAZNCM010000403.1:4280-4974 GCA_964571155.1 uncultured Lyngbya sp.
TTTTAGTCTAAACTACAGTGGAAACTCTCTCGGGAAAAACGGCGCGAAGTCTTTTGTTAGAGGTAAAGTCAGATCATATTAAAGTGAACAGAAAGATTGGGTAAACACCACCTCAAAAAAAAATTAACAGACTTTTAATTGACTTAATAATATCACAATCTCATCAATTGCTTGTCTTAACTCAGCGGTTGATAAGTTTGAGTGATTCACCAGAATACTAAATGCCAAGGGTTGATAATAGGGAGGATAAATATATCCTGCTAACGCCGAAATTCCGGTTAAAGTCCCTGTTTTTGCATAGACAATTCCAGCGGCGGTTGTCTCTTGAAATCGTCTTTTTAACGTTCCGGTTTCTCCAGCAACAGATAAAGAGTTTTGATAACTCTCAAACTGAGGTGAATTTGCCATGCCAACTAATACTTGAGTTAACGCTTCTGGACTCACTAAATTCTGACGAGATAAACCCCAACCATCGACTAAATTGTTTGCATTGCAGTTAATCCCGTTTCGACTGCATCTAAACTCGGCTGTTGTACACCTAAAATTCTCAGTAACGCCTCCGCAAAAATATTATTACTGTCTAGATTTGTGGTTTGAATTAACTCAGCAAGCGGCGGAGATTCTACCCGCGCTAATTCGGGATTAGAATATTGAGAATTCGAGATAATACTTGTCTTTAATACTCGAATTCCTT
>CAZNCM010000404.1:0-4951 GCA_964571155.1 uncultured Lyngbya sp.
AAAAACCCTTGAGGTTAATCATGTTATAGAAAAAATTAGACGGGCTGTTTCCGAACAACATCAACTGCAAGTTTATGAAGTTGTATTCCTCAAGCCCGGTGCAATTCCTAAAACCACCAGTGGCAAAATCAAACGTTATGCTTGTCGAACTGAATATTTAGAACAAACTCTGACCGCTATTAACAAATATAATTTGAGCTTCAATCAATCGGACACAAAACAGAATATTTCAACAGAAAAAACCGATCAACTTATTCAATGGCTGCGTACCTATGCCAACGAACAAATTAACTCCCGTCTCATCGATGAACGGCGCTGTATTCCGCCTCATATTGTCCTCGATTTTGGCAACCAAGGACTGTTAGGAATGCAGGTTCCGTCTGAATATGGCGGCTTGGGTTTAAACAATGTTGAAAGCCTGAGAATATTAGAACAACTCGGTGCAATTGACACCACTTTAGCCCTATTTGTCGGACTCAATAATATATTAGGAATTCGCCCAATTCTCAAATTTGGCAGCCACACTTTAAAAGCCGAACTTCTCCCCAAACTGGCGACAGGTCGGGAACTCGCCGCTTTTGCCCTCACCGAACCCAGCGCCGGGTCAAATCCCCAAGCCATCGAGTCCACCGCCAGCAACAATTCAGGCGGTTGGTTACTCAACGGAAGCAAAATTTGGAGCGGTTCGGCGGCTTGGGCGGGCGCGATTAACGTCTTCGTCAAACACCCCGAAGCGGGCGGAATTAGCGGTTTTGTGGTCCGTCGAGGTACACCCGGACTGCGGCAAGGGCCGGAAGCCCTAACGATGGGAATGCGGGGCATGGTGCAGAATGCTGTTTATCTCAACGACGTGTTAGTTGATAAAAACTCTCTATTAGGTGAGGCGGGTAAAGGGCTGAGTGTCGCCCAGGATGCCATGATGTACGGGCGTTTGGCAATTGCCGCCGCCAGTATTGGGGGAATGAAACGGTGCGCCCAACTGATGTTGCGTTACAGCCAAAGACGGCTAGTTTCCACCGGACATCTAATTAATAACCCGTTTATTTTAAGTCGTTTAAATCAATTAACGGCTGAAATTACAGCGATAGAAACTTTAGTTAATCGCATTGCCAAATTATTAGATCAAGGCTTATTTGTTCCCGTAGAAGCCTATACCGTTTGTAAAACAGCAGGGCCGGAATTTTATTGGCAAGCGGCCGATGATTTAGTACAAACTTTGGGGGGACGAGGATATATTGAAACGAATTTTGCACCTCAAATTTTACGAGATGCCCGAGTTTTACGCATTTTTGAAGGGCCAACAGAAACGTTGAATTTCTTTTTGGGTTCACGGGTTTTGAATAACAGCCAAGAATTGGAACAATTTATGAGTCAAACCTTGGGCGCACCCGAAGTTTATCAAAGGCTCATTGATGGGGCTGAAAAAATTCGCGATCGCACTTCGATTGAGTCATTTTCATCATTACAAACTCGACAATGGATTTCAATTAAAGTGGGAGAACTGGCGACATTGGCGATTTTATGGGCGGCTTTGGAAGGGGTAAATAAGACATCTGAAGTCATGCAACGTTCTCTGAATTGGACTCAACTTAATTTTGAACAAAAGCTAACACAAGCAATTTCTTCAACCCCCGATGATGCGGTTGTCAGAAAAGCCGATGAAACTACAGATTTAATTTATAGTTATATTGAAACTATTGGAGATCTCGAACAAACCTTGGCAGGGGAAGATTTAGTAGTTGATGAATTTCTGCGAAAATCTAATGATAATGTAGCGTTGATAAAAGCAGAAAAAAATCAACAAACAGAAGCAATTACTCAGTCAGTTTCCCCGAGAGACTATCAAGACATTAGCTTAAAATCTCTCTCCAATCTTAGCCATTCCAAATTAATTGAACGTTTACAAGATGAGTTGATAGAGTGGTTAAGTCAAAAGCTAAAAATACCCGCTCATCAAATCGATCCAACTCATGCCTTTGCTGATTATGGAATAGATTCAGTTATGGCGGTTGAATTAGCCCAAGATTTAGAAGAAAAATTAGGACTTTCTCAACCCTTAGAAGCGACAATTGCTTGGAACTTTCCAACGATTAAATCCCTCGCCCAATATCTAAGCAATTTAAAACAAGAAAAACAGCAAGAAACAGAAAAACCCAAGGAAAAACAACAGCAAAAAGTAAAATCCACTCAGAATAATCTTGATTTACTTTCAGAAGTAGAAATGGCACAGTTACTCGCGGAAGAACTCGCAATAAAAAAGGGGAGGTCAGGACAATGAATCAAAATAATTCATCAACTGAATATCGACAACTTCTCAAGGATGCACTGTTAGAAATTCGCCATCTCCGTCAACAACTAGAAACTCAAACCGAAGCCATTGCAATTATTGGTTTGGGCTGTCGTTTCCCTGGAAAGGCAAACACTCCCGAAGCCTATTGGGAACTGTTAAAAAATGGTGTTGATGCGATTACAGAAATTCCGAAACAACGTTGGGATGTAGAAAAATACTACGATTCAAACCCCGATATTCCGGGTAAAATGTACACCCGTTATGGGGGATTTATCGATGCAGTTGATCAATTTGAACCGCAATTTTTTGGGATATCTCCGAGAGAAGCGATCAGTCTTGATCCCCAACAACGCTTGCTGTTAGAAGTTAGTTATACCGCCCTCGAACACGCCGGACAATCCCCCGAAAATATGCGAGGAAGTCAAACCGGAGTCTTTATTGGAATTAGTTTTGATGACTATTCTCGTCGTAATATTAATTCCGGTGATTTGACTCGAATTGATGCCTTTAGCAGTTTAGGAAATACCCGCAGTATCGCCGCAGGACGGATTTCTTATGTTCTCGGTTTAAACGGTCCCACGCTCCAGTTAGATACAACCTGTTCTTCTTCTTTATTGGCGGTTCATTTGGCTTGTCAAAGTCTGAGAAATCAAGAGTGCAATTTAGCCCTGGCAGGGGGAGTCAATTTGATGTTATCTCCCGAAGCAACTATCGGTTTTTGTAAGTTCAAAGCCTTGGCTGCGGATGGTCATTGTAAGACGTTTGATGCGAAAGCAGATGGTTATTCTAGAGGGGAAGGTTGCGGTATTCTTGTTTTAAAAAGATTATCAGATGCGATTGAAAATCAAGACAATATATTAGCGATAATTCGCGGTTCTGCGGTCAACCACGATGGGCAAAGTAACGGTTTAACTGCCCCCAATGGTTCCGCCCAAGAAGCGGTTATTCGTCAGGCTTTAGCGAATGCAAAAGTTCAACCCGAAGACGTTCAATATGTAGAAGTTCACGGTACCGGAACCTCATTAGGAGACCCCATAGAAGTCTTAGCGCTTGCTAAAATCTTGGGAGAAAACCGTTCAAAAAATCAACCCCTTAACATCGGTTCAGTTAAAACCAATTTCGGACATTTAGAATCAGCAGCCGGAGTCGCCAGCTTAATCAAAGTCGTCTTAAGTTTACAGCATCAAAAGATTCCGCCCCACCTTCATTTTCAGCAGCCTAATCCTTACATACCTTGGGAAAAACTACCCGTTAAAGTTCCCCAAAAACTAACACATTGGGAAACGGAAACCGGACAACAGCTTGCCGGAATTAGTTCCTTTGGGATGAGCGGAACAAACGTTCATTTAATTGTCGAAAATTCGCCGATAATTTCTTCTGAACCCAACTCAATAGAACGTCCTTTTCATCTGTTAACATTATCTGCAAAAACTGAGAAGGCGTTGCAAGAGTTAGCCCAAAGTTATCATCACTTTTTAGCATCGAATTCTGATGTCTCTTTGGCGGATATTGGTTTTACAGCTAACACCGGACGTTCTCACTTTGACTATCGTTTAGCTGTTGTCGCCCAAACGCATCAGCAACTGAGTAAAACCCTAACTGATTTTGTTGCTAAAAAAGAGACACCCGAACTATTTTCCCATAAAATTAAAAGTAAAAAACAGCCTAAAATAGCCTTTCTATTCACCGGACAAGGTTCACAATATGAAGGCATGGCGCTGCAACTTTATGAAACTCAGCCTACTTTCATAAATGCCCTCACTCACTGCGCTGAAATTCTCCAAAATTATTTAGATATCCCGTTATTAGACCTGCTTTATTCGCCTAATTTTCAACCCTTAATTCATCAAACGATATACACTCAACCCGCCTTATTTGCTGTTGAATATGCCCTGTTTAAACTGTGGAAATCTTGGGGAATTCAACCGAATATTCTCATCGGTCATAGTTTAGGAGAATATGTCGCCGCTTGTGTTGCGGGAGTCTTCAGTTTAGAAGATGGACTCCAACTCGTTGCCAGTCGCGCCCGTTTAATGCAGCAACTTCCGCAAAATGGCGAAATGGTTGTGGTTTTTGCCGACGAAGAAACGGTAAAAGCTTGTCTGGAGTCACAGCCGAATCAGGTAGAAATAGCTGTTATTAACAGTCCCCAAAATACAGTTATTTCCGGTGAAACTCAAGCGGTTAACCGAGTTGTAGAATCTCTCAATCAACAAGGATACAAAACCCAAAAACTCCCGGTTTCCCATGCGTTTCATTCTCATCTGGTTGAACCAATGTTAGCCGAGTTTAGGGAAGTCGCAGAAAAAATTCAGTATAATTTGCCGTCGATTGATATTGTTTCTAACGTTACGGGAACATTGGCAACCGAAGAAATAACAACCGCAGAATATTGGTGTCGTCATCTCCGTCATTCGGTGAAATTTGCTTCTGGAATAGAGACATTAAACCAGTTGGGAATAGATATTTTTGTAGAAATCGGGCCGAAGCCAACATTGATTAGTTTAGGACAAATCTGTTTGGGAAACAGTGAGAAATTGTGGTTGGCAAGTCTGACCCCTAAACAAGAGAATTGGCAAACAATATTATCGAGTTTATCTCAGTTGTATGTAGCCGGAGTGGAGATGAATTGGTTGGGGTTTGACCAACATTATTCTCGTC
>CAZNCM010000405.1:0-4947 GCA_964571155.1 uncultured Lyngbya sp.
TCATCCGGCAATTGGTCGCGCTCGTCGAATGCAGGTGGCTCGTCCGGAACTGCAACATCAGGTCATGATCGAGGCGGTGGAAAACCATATGCCGGAAGTGATTGTGATCGATGAAATCGGTACGGAATTGGAGGCAATAGCGGCTCGAACGATTGCTGAACGCGGGGGGCAACTGATTGGTACGGCTCACGGAAATCGGATTGAAAACTTGATGAAAAATCCGACTCTGGCTGATTTAATTGGGGGCATTCAAGCAGTGACGTTAGGGGATGACGAAGCACGGCGGCGAGGCTCACAAAAAACGGTGTTGGAACGTAAAGCACCTCCGACGTTTGAGATTGCCATTGAGATGCTTGAACGCGATCGCTGGGTAGTCCATGAGAGTGTCGCCAGTACAATTGATAGTTTGTTGCGGGGAATGCAGCCGACATTACAAGTGCGAACGATGGATGAAGCGGGGGAAGTCTCAACGGTGGAGGAACGCTATAATAGCCCCTCTGCTCCAGCGACTCCATCGCGCACCTTGAGTCCGCAGGTGATGAAAAGTGTGGAGGTTTCAGCCCCGGGATTAACGGGGTTACGGGGTTCGGGGAAAATGATCCCGATTCCACCGGAAAAATCAACGCCGGAAAATAAATATTTTGAACAACTACTCGATGCTTCTTTTACCACTGGGTTAAGAGGAATTGCTGGCGGTAATGCTGAACATCCGGCAGTTGGCCCGAATGGGGAAGATTTGCCTCTGCACATTTATCCCTATGGAATTGCGCGTCACCAATTGGATCAAGTGATTCGTAGTTTACAGTTACCTGTGGCGCTTACTAAGGATATTGATAGTGCGGATGTGGTGTTGGCGTTGCGATCGCATATTCGCAATCAGTCTAAACTCCGACATATGGCAAAAACTCGTCAAGTTCCGATTCATACGGTGAAGTCGGGAAGTGCGCCGCAAGTGGCTCGGGCGTTGCGACGGCTGTTGAATATGGAAGATCCCAATGATCGAAGCCCTCGAAGAAGCTCGCTTGGCGGTTGAGCAAATTGTTATTCCTAAAGGACAACCTGTGGAATTGCTACCGCGATCGCCGCAAGTTCGGAAAATGCAGCATGAGTTAGTAGAACATTATCGCTTGAAATCTAACAGTTTTGGCGAAGAACCTAACCGTCGTTTGCGAATTTATCCTGCTTAATTTGGAGTTTTAAGCTAGGGCTTGAGAGAATTGACAACACCTCAGCATTAACAATTTTATCAATTAGCAGGGGAGATTACGATCTTTCCTGCTTTCTTTTCGAGTTTGCGGTTAAACTGATATTAACTGAAAATTATTGTTTTAAATGGATGAAATCTTAATTCAACGTTTTGCTCAATTGGTTTCTGCTCAGATCGGTTTACAAATTAGACTGCAAGATTATCCAGTCTTATCTCAAAAAATTGTCACCCGAGCTAGAGAGTTGAAATGTTCTTATCCTCAAGATTATTACAATCTTTTAGCGGGTGAGACGTCTGTGAGTCAAAATGAATGGCGTCAGCTTATTCCTTTGATTACTACACCGGAAAGTTATTTTTTTCGCGATCGCGGACAGTTTAAATTGTTACAGACGGTGATTTTACCTCAGTTAATTTCTCGTCAAAAAGAGAGTAAAAAGTTACAGATTTGGAGTGCGGGATGTTCGACGGGAGAAGAACCTTATTCTTTGTCATTATTGCTCCAGCAATTGATTCCAAACTGGGAAGAATGGAAAATTACGATTTTGGGAACGGATATTAATGAATTATCTTTAGAAAAAGCGAGAGAAGGGATTTATAGTGCTTGGTCATTTCGTCAAGTAGACTCGGAAATTATTTCAAAATCTTTTATTCCTTGGAGAGGAGGATGGAAAATTAATCCAAAAACGCGAAAATCAGTGAAGTTTATGAATTTCAATTTGGTTCAGGATGAACCGACTGATGATTCTAAGTTTAAAAATATTGACTTGGTTGTTTGTCGGAATGTATTTGTTTATTTTGAAAAATATCATATTTCTCAAGCCATTAATAAATTTTATCAAGTTCTCAAACCTGAAGGGTATTTGATTACTGCTCATTCTGAGCTTCAAGGTGTAGAAAATAATCCGTTTAAAGCGACCATATTTCCAGAGTCTGTTATTTATCAACGTCCGAAAGAGAAAGAAAGTATCTCTCAATATTTTATCCCAAATTCTAAATTTGATCGTTCAACTTTATGTAGGGTTATCTCACCTGAAAATCAAAAAAAGGATTCAAATTTAGGGTTCAAAACTCATCTTAAAAAAAATAATATTAATCAGACCACTTTACAATCTCAAGTCAACTTAAAATCAAAAATAGTAAATTCATCAATCACTACGGGTATCAATTATCCCCAATCCCCCTTAGAAATCGAAGAAGCTAATCAACTTTTTCAACAAAAAAAATATAGAGAAGCTATCCAAAAAATAAACTTATTTTTAGAGAAAAATACATCTAATTTTGATGGTTATTATTTATTGGGTAAAATCTATGCAAATTTAGGTCAATACAAAGATGCAATTTATTATTGCAAAAAAGCGATTATTGTAGATTCACTTTCGGTTTTACCCTGTTATCTTTTACTCAATATTTCAGAAGAAATTAATAATAGAGAAGAAGCCAAAAAACTCGCTAAACGAATTATTTACTTGTCAGGATTTTCCCCCTCTTCTATTTCTGCTTATGTTAAACTTGCATTCTTATATGAACAAGAAAATAATTTCAAAAAAGCGATGCAAAACTATACTATAGCCTTAGAACTTTTACAAAACTTACCTCCTCAAGCTCAAGTCGAGTACACAGAGAACTTGACTGTAGCTGAATTAAAGATTTCTTTAATAAGCATTATTAACAATATCAATTAAATCATTAATTTAACCCAAAATAAAAATGGAAAAAACACCCTATCTTATTTTTAAACTGAATCAAACAACCTATGGAATAAATGCTTTAGCAGTCCAGGAAATTTTCTTAATTCCTGAGATCAAATCAATTCCTGATACACCTGATGAAATTGTTGGTGTGATTAACTTACGAGGTCAAATTTTAGTGATTTTAGACTTAAGTTATCGTTGGGGTTCTCCGACTTCTGACTATCGGTTGACGGATAGTATTATTGTCATTAAGTGGAATCAATTTAGAGTTGGCTTATTAGTCCATCAAGTTGATGAACTTTTAATAATTTCAGACGCAGAAATATCGACAGAATTATTAAATTTTCATTCAGAAAACAATTCACAGAAAAGCTCTGTTTGTCCTTGGATTATGGGGAGTGCAAAACGTTTGGATGATTTTGTGATGCTGATCGAACTTGAACGATTAATTTCCGAAACAAAAATGATACAAAATTCAGAATTTATTTCTGAAAAAACTTTAGAGCAAACCCAATTAAATAGAAGTAAAAAAAAATTAGTATTTTGTCCCAATGCGACTCCCGAAGAACGACAAGTTTTCCAAGAACGTGCTAAAAATTTATTACAAGAGACTCAAACCCAAGACTTTCAAGGATTAATACCCTTAGCAGTTGCCGGATTAAATCAAGAATATTTTGGTATTCTTTTAAGTCTTGTTAACGAATTTATCGAAATTCATAATATTACTCCAATTCCTTGCACTCCTCAACATATTGTTGGTAATATTAATTTGCGAGGTGAGATTGTGACTTTGATAGATATTCGCAGTTTTTTGAATTTATCTACGACTTCCAAACAAAATTCATCCAAAGCAATAATAGTCCAAGCTGAAAATATAATTTCAGGTTTGATTGTTGATGAAGTCTTTGATATTGTTTATCTAAATTCTGCTACAATTCACTCAAATTCTACAGCACTTCGTTCGGGTCAAAATGAATATGTTCAGGGAACAGCACCCTACAAACAAAAAATGATGAGCATCTTAGACTTAAAGAAAATTTTAACTCAAGAAGAACTTGTTGTGAATGAGGAAGTCTAAAATAAATATAGGCTAAACACAGGAGAATATTATCAATGTTTGGAAATTTAAACCTGAAAGGACGTTTATTATTAGGTTATACTTTACCTTTTTTATTATTTGTCGCCTTAAGTGGACTGGTTTACACGAATATTAGAAAAGTATTTGATACTTTCAAAAGTGTTGAGCGGGTACAACTACTCTTGCTTGATGTTCACAAAATGGAAAAGAATGCGATTGGTATTGTACAAAGTTTTCGTGGATATCTTGCCCTACGAAATCCTCTCTTTTTAGGAGAATATGACAACTACTTAGAAGGCTTTTATAGTATGGCAGCTAATGTGGAGAAATCAACACTTTATCCGGAACAAAAAGAGCGTATTTCTCAACTTCGAGAGCTAGTTAGGGAGTATGACCAAGTGAGCCGTCCTGCTCTAGAACTTACTCAACAGGGAAAATATGAGGAAGCGATTACTCTCGTTAACAATCAAAATGCGACCCAATATGTGCAGCAAATTGGTCAACTTAGTCAAGAGATTACGGATAGAGAAGAAGAACTTTTGGAGCAAGGAGCAGACACAACTTTAAACAGTCTAAGTTGGTTGACTTACGCATTACTTTTTGGCACATTATTAGTAATCTTGATCGCTATTGCTATTGCAACCTTAATTGCAACAAATATCAGTCAAACGATTCAACAAGCAACTCAAGTAATGGCGAGTTCATCAACAGAAATTGCAGCAGCTCTCGAAGAACAAGAACGAACAGCCAATCAACAAGCATCTGCTGTGAATGAAACCACAACCACAATGAACGAACTCAGTACATCTTCTAAATCGACTGCGGAACAAGCCGAATCTTCAGTGATGGATGCTCAACAAGCTTTAAAGCTGACTGAAAATGGCAGTCAAGCGGTGGAAAAAACTCTAGAAGGGATGGCTAATTTGCGGGAAAAAGTCGATGCAATTGCTCAACAAATTATTCGTTTAAGT
>CAZNCM010000406.1:0-4944 GCA_964571155.1 uncultured Lyngbya sp.
TGATGATAATATTAGTGGAATTCAACCCCAAATTACTCAACAATTGCCCTTTTGGAAAATTCGCAAATCCTAGCAATTTTTCCGAAGTTGCGGTATAATAAAGTTGGGTGTTTTATTGTCATTCCCCTCAAGGAACAATTCGCCAAAGAAAGACGTCAAAGTGAAAGGATAACAAGAGAGAACGTCCGGAAGCTTTGATAAAAATCATCCGAATGGAGGAGAAAAATTAATCCATTGGGATCAACCAAGTGAAGGAAGTCAATGCCTCTTTCGGACGATATTCTAGAAGTAAATCAAATCAGATTAACTTAACTTTGGGGGGAATACAAAATGAAAATCAAATCCATTTTATTAGCAGCCTTTTGTATAGGGGTTGTCGGGGGAGTCGGTACCATTATTGTTGAACCTCCGACAGCGATCGCCCAAGTCAATCGAAATCAAAGGCGAACAAGGGTTTCAGAATCAGAAGCGGTATTAATTGATCGTAATCCCAACGCCAGAATTAACTTACGCACAGAACCCAGTTGGCGATCGCGAGTTCGAGGTTCAGGTTTAGTCGGAGATCGGGTCGAAATCCTCAAGGAAACCCAATCCCGTGAGGGAGAAATGTGGTACGAGGTGAAATTTAGAGACTCTGGGGAGATGGGTTGGATTCCCGGTGAAAATATTCAGGTCGGAGAGACAGGTTTTAGCCGAGGGGAATCGATGCAGTTGTCCCAACGGGGAGAAGGAACATTTGAGATCTCAGGACGTTCAGCGTGGGAGATTACCCTGGTGACGGCGAATGTCGATGATGGAGATCAAGTCGAATTAGCGTTTCGCTTAGATGATAATCGGTTGATTCGTTTAAGTGGAGATTTGGATCGGCGAGATGCTTATACCTTGGTGATCGATGTCGAGAGTTCAGGAAATGCAGATGCTTCCGGAACGATTGATATTGAATATGGGCTGAATAATTCGATTAATCGTATCTATGGGGATGGTCGTCTCGATGGTCAGCCGTTTTCGATTAGTTTCAACGGGGAATCCCGCAGGGGAGGTTCAAATAATCCCACTCAAGAATTTGTCGGTCAAGATGTCAATGAAGTTGTGCGTCGTTTGCGATCGCAAGGGTGGAGAGTTGTGGAATCTGATCCCGGTGTTGTGAAGTTAGATCGGGGTCGATTAGGAATAGATATTAACTTTGACCCGAGAACTCGTAACGTCAGATCTGTTCGCACGATTGATGTCCTTTAGGGGTTGTTTTCGGAGAAAGAGAAGTGACTGAAAAGCACGATAAAATCAGGGTTCAGAAGATAATTTTCTGGGGATCAGAATTTGAATTCAGGAAATTCTTATCTAAAATTTACAAGATGGGCGGATTTATCGTTCAAGCGTTTGAAGGAAACAACAAGAAGCTCGATTCAGGGAGGATGAAAAGAGTTTAAGATGAACAGTTACACGTTAAAGCTTGGTCAAAGTATAACGGGTTTACTTCTCACAATTGGACTCTTTTCGGGGTTAGCGATTGAGAGTCAAAATGCAGCTTTAGCAACTCCAATAGTCTCCGAAAATCCGACAGATTCGACTTTACCCCCGTCCTTAGAGGGAACCTCTTGGATCTTAGTGGATTGGAGGACTGAAAACAACAGCAACTTGTTAGAAACAACAGAACCGATTACCGCCAATTTTGTTGAAGATCAGGTGAAAGGAAATGCCAGTTGTAATCGATATATTTCTTCCTACAAAACAGAAGGAAATCAACTCCAAATTACACCCGGTATTACCACTCGCAAAACTTGTATGGGAGAGATTATGGAGCGAGAAATTGCCTATCTTGATGCCTTAGAAGGAGTGCAACACTATGAAATGAATGATCAAGGTCAATTGCTTATTTCTTATACAACAGAAAAGGGATCTGGGGTAATGACATTTACACCTCAACCAATAGGTCAGTTAGAGAATCAAACCTGGGTTTTAGTTTCCTTAGAAGAAGCAACGATTTCGATAACTCCCTTGAAAGAAACGGAAATTACTGTTAACTTTACAGAAGATCAGGTCAGGGGTATGGGCAGTTGTAACCAATACATGACCAATTATACAAAGGAGGGAAATAAACTTAGTATTAGTCCTCTAGCGACAACACGCAAAGCTTGTCCATCACAGATCATGCGACAAGAATTTCAATATCTAACAGCATTGGAGAAAGCCCAATGGTATGAAATTAGTCCTCAAGGTCAACTGAAAATCTCTTATCAAGCCCAGGGAGGATCGGGTGTGATGACATTTACCCCTCAACAAATACAACGTTGATCAATACAACCCGGTTTCTAACAGGTTTCTAACAGCCTGAAATGATTCTGGGGCTCCAAAAAAGCTGATTGAGGACACTCAAATCAGGGCAATGTTTACAAGCGATAGCCAAACACGGAAGTCCGGTTGCAACCAATACAGAATAGTTTACCAAACAAAAGGTAAAACACTGAAGGTAACATCTGTTGCTGCACTCAAAATAGCCGATAGGCTTGCAATTATGGAGTAAACATTACAGAATTTGATGGCATTCGAGGGGGCGGAATCTAACAAGATCAACGCTCAAATCAACTGAAAATTTATTACAATATAAAGCGAGGTTCTGGTTCTATGACATTTCAAAGTGAGCAAGTAAAAACCATGAGTTCTACCACAGAAGAACGAGTCGTTTATGTAGACTCAAAAACAGTTCCTTGTACTGGAGTTACTCCTCAAAACTGTTTACAAGTTCGAGAAAATCCTGAAGATGAATGGATATTATTTTATGATGCCATCACCGGATTTGAGTATGAACCTGGATATGATTATAAAATTCGGATTGCTGAGAAAATTATTGATAATCCCGCGGCTGATGCTTCTTTATTTCAATGGAGTTTGATCGAAGTTCTGAGCAAAAAACCCGTCAATTAACCGTTGAAATCTTTACCCTCTTTCCCAGAAGCTTAGGGTCTGTACACATCCTGATGATCGGGGAAGAATCTGCCAAATCTCCTACCTCTTGCCCCCACCCCCGTGATCCTCATTTTGAGGGTATTTCTGGGGGTATTTCTCGGGGGAATTAAGGAAAGATTATTTTTACGTCCAAGCCCGGAAAAATGTATTATCTTGCCAGGCGACAGCGGTACGGTTTTCAATAGCTGCCATATCTTCGGAGGTAAGCGGTTGAAATGCTTGAGCGACTTTAAAATTAGATTCTAACTGTTCAACATTTTCTGCGGCAATAATACAACAATGCACCCCCGCCAAAGATAAAACATAGCCCATCGCTTGGTGCATTCCTTCTAAAACTCCACTGCGAATTAATCGTCCATAAGCCGGAACTTTCATCGCAATTACACCTACATTTTTTTCTTGGGCTACAGGTAAAACCGTCTTAGAAAAAGGTCGAGGATGATGAATATCTGCCGCATTAATAGAAACTAATGTCGTATCAAATGGATAACGACGCAAACCTTCAGCAATAATATCCGGTTCGTGATGTCCGGTAATGCCTGTATATTTAATAATTCCCTGTTCTTTTGCTTCTTCTACAGCTTTAATTGCCCCATTCGCCCCAAAGATTTCATCTAAAGTTTCGGAGAAAGAAACATGATGCAATTGCCACGAATCAAGGTAATCTGTATTTAGGCGTTTTAGCGAGCGCTCTAACTCTCTCCAAGCCCCATCGCGATCGCGTCGAGCCGTTTTAGTCGCCAGAAAGATTTTGGAACGGTAAGGGGGTAAAACTTTCCCCATATGTTCTTCGCTTGGCCCGTAGCTAGCTGCTGTATCAAAATAGCGAATTCCTAGTTTTAATGCGGCTTCAATTTGGGCGACCGCTTCGGCTTCTCGTCCCGGTTTGGAGAGAGGAGTCTGGCCAGCACCTCCTAAACCAAAAATCGGCAATGTTACGCCTGTTTTCCCTAAGACTCGTTCCGGCATCGTTGCGGTATCGGGGACTTGGATCGCAGAACGAGCGGTCATTTGAGACTGTCGTTGCTGCAATGCCGTACTCCCGACAATGCCCCCTGCAACAGCAACCCCTGTCATTATAAACTTGCGTCGTGTGGTTTTACGTGTCATATTTTACAGTAATTGGTTAACAGCAATTTAAACTCAGCGAGACTCTCAATTTTGAGAATTCATTGTTTATTTTACCTATATTTTTTAATCTAGATTTATAAATGTGACAACCTTGAGTTTTTGTTCTTCGTTAAAATCAGCCCTTCGAGGGAGATTGAGAAATTTTCGGACGAGCTTTATTTTAATCAGTTTATTTCTTTTGTTGGGGTTTGCTTCTACTGCGGTCAGCCAATCTCTAAATTCTGAACCCCAGTCCTCAGCTTTGATCTGTGAACAACAATTAACTCCTCAAATCGATAGGATTCTTAGCCGCTCTCAATTTCAACGTTTTCGTTGGGGAATTTCTATCAAAACATTATCTCAAAATCGAGAACTTTATCGTCGAGATGCTGAACACTATTTTATCCCGGCTTCTACTGTTAAGCTGATGACAACAGCGGCTGCTTTATCTCAACTTTCCCCCAATTATCGCATTTCAACTTCTATTTATGGAGATGCCAAAGGAAATCTTTATATTGTCGGACGGGGTGATCCGAGTTTAACGACAACTCAGTTAAAAGATTTAGCGAAACAACTCAAAGATAAAGGTATAACTCAGGTCAATCAATTAATTGCCGATCCGGGATATTTTCCCGGTTTTGCTGTTCATCCGAATTGGGATTGGGAAGATATTCAAGCGGGATATGGTGCGCCTGTTAACAGTTTGATTTTGGATCAAAATTCTATTGATTTAATCTTATCACCGCAAAGCATTAATCAACCCTTAAAAGTGACTTGGGTTCGTCCTCAACAGGGCAAAGGATGGCAGATCATAAATAATACAATCACCGTCTCAAAAAATCAACGGGAGTTTGTAAAAATTGGACGAGA
>CAZNCM010000407.1:0-4921 GCA_964571155.1 uncultured Lyngbya sp.
TATTTAGAAGATTATTATCAGCGTTATGGTGACTTTATTCGCATTGGCAAGTCAGCAACTCCCCTTGTTTATGTTAATCACCCCGCAGCAATTGAAACAATTTTTACCGCCAATACTGAACAATTTAGAACGGGAAATGCCGGAGGCGTTTTACTCTTTTTATTGGGATATAATTCAGTTTTTATGGTGGATGGAGAACGCCACAAACGTCAGCGAAAACTGTTAATGCCTCCCTTTCATGGTGAACGCTTAAAAACTTACAATCAGCTTATTTGCGAGATTACTAAACAAGTGATGTCACAAGTTAAAATCGGTCAACCCTTTCGAGTTCGCGCTTTAATGCAGGATATTACTTTGCGAGTGATTTTAAAAGCGGTATTTGGGCTGACAGAAGGCGAACGGTATGAGCAATTACGATATCTTTTAAGTACGATGATGGAGTCTATTGGTTCTCCGTTAGCCGCGAGTTTAATGTTCTTCCCAATTCTGCGTCAAGACTGGGGAAATTGGAGTCCTTGGGGGCGTTTTTTACGCTACAAACAACAAGCTGATGAGATGATTTATGCCGAAATTCGCGAACGGAAACAAAAGAATGATTTTTCCGGCGATGATATTTTAACGCTGTTAATGTCGGCGCGAGATGAAGCAGGGGAACCGATGAGTGAAACTGAACTCAGAGATGAATTAATGACCTTATTAATAGCCGGACATGAAACCACCGCTTCATCTTTAACGTGGGCGTTATACTGGACACATTATATACCGGAAGTCAAGGATAAATTACTTTTTGAATTGGCAAATTTGGGCAAAAATCCCGACCTCGGTGAAATCGCTAAACTCCCCTATTTAACCGCCGTTTGTAATGAAACATTGCGAATTTATCCGGTTACAATAACTTCCGGTGTGCGAGTGTTGAAACAACCCTTAGAAATGGGCGGTTATTCTTTTGAACCCGGAACCGTATTATTTCCCTGTACCTATCTAGTTCATCAACGGGAAGATATTTATCCCGAACCTAAAAAATTCAAACCCGAACGCTTTTTACAACGGCAATTTTCTCCCTACGAATTTTTCCCGTTTGGTGGGGGTCATCGTCGTTGTATTGGCAGTGCAATGGCTACTTTAGAAATGAAAATCGCTTTAGCAACTATTTTATCAGATTGGCAACTCAAACTTCCCAATCATAAAGCCTATAAACCTGTTCGTCGAGGTTTAACTTTATCTCCTCCCGCTCAACTGAGTTTAGTGGCTGTAAATCGCTTAAACTAATAAAGAGTTAAAATGTAAAAGAGGGTGTTATGGTTGTTCCCGTTGCAGTTGTATTAGGAGTAGGCCCCGGACTAGGTGCTGCTGTTGCGTATCAGTTTGCACGTCAGGGGTATGCAGTGGCGCTGATGGCAAGAAATTTAGATCATTTAACTCCTATTGAACAAGAAATTAAACAGTTTGGAGAAACAGCGATATCGGTAACAGTAGATGCGACAAATATCATCCAAGTTTCAGAAGCATTTGAACAGGTAAAAACCGAGTTGGGAACCCCAGAAGTTTTGATTTATAATGCGGGAATGTTACAAATAGGGGGAGTATTAGAACTGACTGCTGAACAGTTTGAACAAAGCTGGAAAGTGAATTGTTTTGGTGCATTTTTAGCCGCCCAACAGGTGTTACCCGCAATGGTTGAACAAGCCAAAGGAACGATTATTTTTACAGGCGCAACTGCTGCGACACGAGGTTCTGCAAGGTTTTCGGCGTTGGCGGTGGGGAAATTTGGTTTACGGGCGTTGGCGCAGTCTTTAGCGCGAGAATTTGGTTCACAGGGGGTTCATGTTGCTCATGCGATGATTGATGGGTTAATTGATACGCCAAGTGTGCGAGAAAGGTTTCCCCAACATCAACCCGATACTTTAATTTTACCCGATGCGATCGCTAAAATTTATTGGCAATTACATCAACAACCCGCAACGGCTTGGACGTTAGAATTGGATATCCGTCCGTCGGTAGAAAAGTTTTAATTCGAGTTGGATTGATTGAGGTTAATGATGACTCTAACTGTGCCTATTTTTTAGGAGATTGAAAATCTTTTAAAAAAAGCAATTTCCTTGAAATTATCTGTTTTTTTGGGGAGAACATTTAAACTCCGATACCCTAAATACAGTCTGATCAAATTTATAGAACGAAAATCCTCAAAATGTAGAGATTTTTCAGATAAAGTTTTACAATGTCAGAAAAGAGAAATTGTGACTATAGGTTGTATGGATACAAAAGCGTTTAGAAGAACACTGCAAAAATCAGAATCCTATCACCGGAAAGGCTTCGGACATGAAGAAGAAGTCGCAGGAGTCATGCAGTCAGCTTATCAAAGCAGTTTAATTCAACAAATTCGCGAGAACAATTACACCCTCCAACGGGGAAATGTCACCATTCGACTCGCGGAGGCGTTTGGCTTCTGTTGGGGTGTTGAACGGGCGGTAGCGATGGCCTATGAAACCCGCCAACATTTTCCCACAGAACGGATCTGGATTACCAACGAAATTATTCATAATCCTTCGGTGAATCAACATTTGTTGGATATGAAGGTTGAATTTATTCCCGTTATCGAGGGACAAAAAGATTTTTCGGGAATTGGTATCGGGGATGTGGTAATTTTACCTGCTTTTGGGGCGAGTGTCCAAGAAATGCAGCTTCTTAATGATAAAGGTTGCAAAATTGTTGATACAACTTGTCCTTGGGTTTCTAAGGTTTGGAATACCGTTGAAAAGCACAAGAAAAAAAGCTACACTTCAATTATTCACGGCAAATACAAACACGAAGAAACCGTCGCCACCAGTTCTTTTGCGGATAAATATTTAGTGGTGTTAAACCTCACTCAAGCAGAATATGTTTGTAACTATATTTTGAATGGGGGCAACCGAGAGGAATTTTTAGCTAAATTTAAACACGCTCATTCTGAAGGATTTGACCCGGATAAAGATTTAGAATATGTGGGAATTGCCAACCAAACAACAATGCTGAAAAGCGAAACCGAACAAATTGGTAAGCTGTTTGAACGTACCGTTATGCAAAAATACGGCCCAGCTCAATTAACCGAACATTTCCAAAGTTTTAACACAATTTGTGATGCAACACAAGAGCGTCAAGATGCGATGTTAGGGTTAGTAGAAGAAAAGCTTGATTTAATGATTGTGATTGGCGGTTTTAATTCTTCAAACACCACTCATTTACAAGAAATGTCAATAGAACGGGGAATTTCATCCTACCATATTGATAGCCCCGACCGGATTCTTTCTGGCGATCGCATTGAACATAAACCCTTAGAAAAGGATATCGAAATCGCAGAAAATTGGCTACCCGAGGGAAAAATTGTTGTCGGAATTACCTCTGGGGCTTCAACTCCTGACAAAGCGGTTGAAGATGCGATTGAGAAAATTTTTGAGTTAAAAGGTAGTGCTGTTGCAGTCTAGAATGCTGTAAGTTTATCACTGTAGAATTTGTTGAAATTGAGTGTAGCGAAGATTGTCAAATTATGACCTCAGAGACTTCGTTACACTCAGTATGACAGATTGAACTCTTTACAGTGACAGTTAGCCCAGTGTCACAATTAATAGTAGTGAAGCCGGAGTTATGTCTGTACTTTCAAAAATTTTTACTTGTGCAATGTCAATAATTGTCATAATCTGTTAAAACAGAAATAATCAAACCTTTAACATTTTCCAGTATCACAACTTATTCAACACACCCTATACAAACACCCATGAAAACATTAAATAGCCCTAAAACTTCCCCCTTAATTCAACGCCTGCAATGGGTCTTCAATCCCCTCAAATATATGGAAACGAATGTCAAAATTAATCGGGATATTTTCAACACCCAGGTTACAGGTAGTGTCGGGCTAATATTCGTCAATAGCCCAGAAGGAATGCAAGAATTACTCACTCGCGATACCAAAGAATTTTACGCCCCGGGTTCAGTCAATGAAATTTTGACACCTCTACTGGGTGAACAATCTGTTATCCTATTAGATGGCGCTCCTCATAAACGACAACGCAAACTGTTAATGCCTCCCTTTCATGGGGAAAGAATGCGAAATTATGGCGAATTAATCCTCAATATTACACAGCAAGCTACCGCAAAATTAAAACCCGGTCAACCGTTTATTGCCCGAAATACCATGCAAGAAATTACGTTAGCGGTGATTTTACAGGCGGTTTTTGGGATTTACGAAGGGTCGCGTTATGACGAATTAAAAGAATTAATCACTTCATTACTCACAGTCACAGACTCTCCCGTAAGTTCGAGTTTATTATTTTTCACATCCCTGCAAAAAGACTGGGGTGCGTGGAGTCCTTGGGGGCGCTTTTTACGAATGCGTAAAAAAGTTGATGAATTATTGTTTGCAGAAATCAATGAACGTCGTCAAAATTGGGATGAAACTCGCACCGATATTCTAAATTTAATGATGGCGGCGCGAGACGAAGACGGACAACCGATGACCGATGAAGAATTACGAGATGAATTACTCACTTTATTATTTGCGGGTCACGAAACAACTGCAACTGCAATGGCTTGGGCTTTGTATTGGGTACATCGACAACCGGAAGTTTACCAAAAGTTGATTCAAGAGTTAGAAAGTTTACCCAAAAATGCTGACCCGATGACAATTTTCCGGCTTCCTTATTTGACAGCCGTTTGTAATGAAGCCCTGCGAATTTATCCCGTTGCGATGTTAACCTTTCCCCGAGTTACGAAAGAACAGACAGAACTTCTAGGATATCAATTAGAACCCAATATAGGGGTCGCAGGTTGTATTTATTTACTTCATCACCGGGAAGATTTATATCCCGAACCGAAACAATTTAAACCCGAACGATTTTTAGAACGGAAGTTTTCTCCCTATGAATTTTGTCCCTTTGGTTCAGGTGCG
>CAZNCM010000408.1:0-4894 GCA_964571155.1 uncultured Lyngbya sp.
AGCCCTCCTCTGGTTCCCTCCACGCTCAAGCTAATCGTCCTAACCCTCGCCCCACGACTCGCCCCGCTCCCGGTGGGAACCGTCCAACCACTCGCCCCACTCCCGGAGGAAATCGTCCGGTTCCTCGCCCCACCACTCGCCCTAATCCTGGCCCAACCCCTCGTCCGAATGGTTTTCGCGGATAGACTATAATTGTCCCTAACTGTCAAAAACTCAATGTTAGATCGTCTCTACACTGAGGCTAATGCCTTCTCTGATGCTGGATATTGGTCTGAGGCTGAGGAAAAATATCAACAGATATTAGCCTTAGAAAAGACCCACACAGATGCTTGGCGAGAGTTAGGGATGGTTTATTTTTTTCAAGAACGATATCCAGAAGCCCTCGATGCCTTTTATTCAGCTTTAGAACTCGATTCATCCACAGCAATTCAATATTATTGTTTGGGTTTAGGATTAGCAGCAACAGAAGATTTTACCGCAGCAATTTCTGCCTATGAGCAAGCAATTCTTCTTGATCCAAACTGGAGTGATGCTTATCATCAGTTAGGGGGAGTTTACCTCGAACGAGGAGAATTAAAACAGGCGGAAACTTACTACAGAAAAGCCATTGATCTCAATTCAAACAATTCAGATTTTTATTTGGATTTAGGTAATCTTTTAATCGCAAAACAGCAAATTTGGGATGCAATTATTATCTATAAAAAAGCACTGGAGTTGAATTCAAAAAATCCTCGTGTTCTCTATGAATTAGCAATTGCTTTTACAGCTATTAAAAACTCATCTCTAGCTGCATTTTATTTTGGATATTCAGCCTATTATCAAGCCCAATATACAGAGGCTATTCAATATTACCAAGATTATCTAAAAGTTCAAACTCAAGAGATTGACGTTTATTTTAAGTTAGCAGATTGTTATCAAAAAATCGAACAATATCCGCAAGCAATTCATACCTATCAACAAGCAACTGAACAGAGATCAGACTCAATAGAAGGTTTAATTGAAATTTATCTTGCTTGGATCAATCTTTTACAAGAAATTGGAGAAACCGAAGCAGCAATTAATAGATCGAAAAATACTTTAGAAACATTTCCTAATGATTTTTCCTTAAAACTCACTCATCAACGCATACTTCCGATTCTGTATAAAAATTATTCAGAAATTGAACAATATCGTCAGCGGTTTTCTGATTTACTCACACAATTAATTACAGAAACTGATTTAACTTCACCGAACAACTCAGCACGTTTATTAACAGCCATTTCAACGCATACAAATTTTTATTTACAATATCAAGGATATAATGACTTAAAACTACAAAAACAATATGGTCAGTTTGTCTATAATATCATGGCGACGAACTTTCCGAAATGGATAAAACCCATAAATCGCCGATCTTGTCAGCCGAATGATAAAATTAAAATTGGTTATATTTCATCATTTTTTCAATGGCATACAGTGGGAATTATATTTTTAGGATGGTTTAAAAAATGCAATTTTAAAGACTTTGAAATTTATTGTTATTATACGGGAAATGAAGCAGATGAATTAACAGATTTATATCGTTATAATAGTAATTATTTTTATGAATTCAAGGAAAATTTGATTGATATTGCTGAGACAATATATGCAGATAAACTAGATATTTTAGTCTTTTTAGATTTGGGAATGTGTCCTCTGACTACACAAATTGCGAGTTTACGTTTGGCTTCTATTCAATGTGCAGCTTGGGGACATCCAGTCACAACAGGTTTACCGACAATTGATTATTTTATATCTCCAGATTTACTCGAACCTCAAAATGCACAAAAACATTATTCTGAAGAATTAATTCGTTTACCCAATTTAGGAATTTATTATGAAAAACCCGAGATTCCAAAGTTAGAAAAAACTCGTTCAAATTTTGGACTGAAAAAGAATACAGTAATTTATCAGTCTTTGTTTAAATATTTACCTCAATATGATCAAATTTTTGTAGAAATTGCTAAACAAGTTCCTCTAGCTGAATTTGTGTTTGTGTCTCACTGGAATTCGGCAATTAGTGAAAAGTTTAGACAGCGATTAAAACAAGCTTTTGCTGACTTTGGTTTAAACAGTGAAGACTACTGTACAATTTTACCCCGACTGGAAAAATCGGACTATTTACAATTAAACTTACTGGCTGATATTGGTTTAGATACCTTTCAATTTACAGGATTTTTAACCACACTTGATAGTATTGCTTGCAATCTTCCCATTGTGACCTGTGAAGGCGAGTTGATGCGAAGTCGTCAAACGGCGGGAATTCTACAACGAATCGGAGTAACAGAAACAATTGTACGGAATGAAAAAGAATATATTAAAATAGGGGTTAAATTAGGATTAGATCCGGTTTTTAGATCAGAAATTATTAACAAAATTAAGCAAAATCAATCAGTCTTGTATGAAGATCAAAACGGCATTCAAGGGTTGGAAAACTTCTATAAACAAGTCATCACCGTTTAATTATAAAAGTTTAGTTAATTAAAGGCGATGCCAAGTTGATCAACAGATTGAAAAGTTTAGATTGAGTAAAAGAATATAACTTTTTGGGGTAGGTTACAATTTTTGAGCTTAAAATATAAAATAACCGGACTTGTTATAAGCCAATATTAGAACAGCTAATCTAATATATAAAAAATGAAAAATATTAATCCAGCGATTGCTCTTAGTGAAGAACAATTGAGTCAAATTCTAGAGATATTACCCATTGGGGTAGCAGTGATTGATCGAGAAAGTGGTCTCACTTATCTTAACCGAAAAGGACGAGCATTAGTTGAACAGGAAGCGAACACAAAATTATCTCTACAGGAACTCTTAAAAACTTACCCTATTTATCGCTTAGGAACGGAGGAACGCTATCCTTATCAAGAATTACCCATCGTACAAGCATTAAAGGGTAAAAACGTTAAAGTAGAAGATTTAGAAATTCGGACTCAAACAAAAATTATTTCTCTAGAAGTAGAAGCAACGCCTATTTTAGACGAACAAGGAAAAGTGATTTATGTGGTTGCTACCTTTGAAGATATTAGCGAACACAAACGTATAGAAGCCGAACGTTTGAAAGCCGAAAATGCTCTTTGGGAGAGTCAACATCGGTTTGCAACCTTAGCAAAAGCCGCCCCAGTCGGAATTTTTAGAACAGATACTCAAGGTAAATGTTTATATGGTAATGATATCAGTTTTGAGATGATCGGCTTATCTCAAGAGGAATCAATGGGCGAAGGATGGACAAAAACTCTACATCCAGATGACGTTGAGGACGTGCAAAAAAAGTGGTATGCTTTCGCATTAAACGGTGTTCCTTTTAACTGTGAATATCGTTTTTTGCGTCCCGATGGTAGCATTATTTGGGTGTACGGACAAGCCGTCGCCGAAACGGATATTAATGGTAATGTAGTGGGTTATGTAGGAACGATAACAGACATTACAGCGAGCAAACAAATTGAACTAGCGTTACAACAAAGTGAATCCAAATATAGACGATTAGCCGAAAATATTCCGGGTGTAATTTATCGGTATGTTTTGCATCCAGATGGCAAAGACGAATTTACCTATGTGAGTCCTCGGATTAAAGAAATATACGGAATTGATCCGGAAAAAATCATCGAAGACTCTGCCAATTCATGGAATATTATTTTACCAGAAGAAACAGATAAAATTAAATTTTCTGCTGTAGTTTCCAGCCAAACCTTACAACCTTGGTCTGAGCAATATCGGATTATGAAACCCGATGGTGAAATTCGGTGGATGGAAGGCTTTTCTATCCCTGAAAAACAACCCAATGGTGATGTCATTTGGGATGGATTTATTATCGATATTAGCAGCCGCAAAAAAGCAGAAGAAGCCTTAAAAGAACGTGAAGCTTACCTGCGAATGGTGGTTAATAATGTTCCGGTAATTTTGTGGGTGACGGATAATCAGGGTATTTTTACCCTATCAGAAGGAAAAGGTTTAGAAGGGTTAGGTTTACAACCTGGGGATGTTGTCGGAAAATCAGCTTATGAAATTTATGCGGACTTCCCCAATATCATTACAGGAATTCATCAAACCTTAACTACAGGTATTTCTTATCACGTTCAAGTTGATATTAACGGTAGAGTTTTTGAAGCTTTGGGGAATGCTTTTTATGACGAGCAAGGAAACCTTATGGGAATGATTGGCGTTTCTTGTGATATTACCGAACGTCAACAAGCTGAAAAAATTTTAGCAGATTATAATCAAATTTTAGAAGCAAAAGTCGCTGAACGGACAGAAGCCCTACGTCAAAGTGAAGAAAAATTCAGAGCAATTTTCAATCAAGTATTTCAGTTTATTGGGTTAATAAAACCAGACGGAACTTTACTCGAAGCCAATCAAACAGCCCTGAATTTTGCAGATATCAAACTTGAGGATATTGTAAACAAACCCTTCTGGGAAGCCCATTGGTGGACGATTTCGCCTCAAACCCAACAGCAACTCAAAGAAGCCATTGCTAAAGCTGCAAAAGGAGAATTTATTCGCTATGAAGTCGATGTTTTAGGAAAAGATACAATTGCAACGATTGATTTTTCAATTCGTCCAATTCGCAATAGTCAGGGAGAAATAATATTATTAATTCCCGAAGGCCGAGATATTACCGAACGCAAAAAAATGGAAGAAGCCCTAAAAAATGCCAACCTCAAGTTAGAACGTTTAGCAACTTTAGATAGTCTCACTCAAGTCGCCAACCGTCGTTATTTTAAACATTATTTAGAACAAGAATGGAAACGACTCACGCGAGAAAAACAACCTTTATCATTAATTTTGTGTGATGTGGATTATTTTAAACGGTATAACGATCATTATGGACATCCAGTCGGAGATGATTGTTTAATTAAAGTGACTCGGGCTATGAAAC
>CAZNCM010000409.1:0-4494 GCA_964571155.1 uncultured Lyngbya sp.
AGCAATTCTCGATTTAGCAAGTCTCCGACAGGCTAAATTAACCCACGCTAATCTCGTGGATGCCAGCTTAAATGCAACCGACTTGAGTTATGCAGACTTGTGTGGTGCGGATTTACAAAATGTTAATCTCAGAGGCGCTAATTTAACCGGAGTAAACCTCACCTATGCGAACCTAAAAGGTGCTATTCTCCAAGATGCTAACTTAACGGGTGCTAATCTCAGTGGAGTTAACTTTTCCAACGCTAATTTATCTCAAGCTAATCTCACCCGTACAAATTTAGAAGCCACTAATCTTTATCGAGTTGACTTAAATAAAGCCAATCTGAGTGAAGCCAATTTGAGAAATGCCAATCTTAGCGAAGCAAACTTAAAAAATGCGAATCTCAGCGAAGCAAATCTCAATTGTGCGATTTTACGTCAGGTCAACTTAAATCATGCGGTGATGGTCGGGGCGCAAATTTGTCGGGTAGATTTAACTCGGGCGACACTGGTTAAAGTTGATCTCAGTGAAGCAAATCTCGCTTATGCCCAAATTCGTCATGCTAATCTCACAAAAGCAAAACTCTTCAAAACTAATCTACGAGGGGCCAACTTGTTTGGGAGTAACGTGGTCGATGCAATTGTCAAAGAAGCAAAATTTGGGAATAATTCAGGGCTGTCGGATAATGTTCGTCAGTGCTTAAAACTGAGACAGTAGAACCTCTCAACAAAACTGTTGTAAAGACGTTCTCTTGAACGTCTCTACTGGTGTTAATAAGTTTGGGGAAACTAAATCAGCTTAATCAAACGAAACGCAAACAGAAATCCGAATGCAACCGCTAAAGCAGCGACATAAATTCCACCATAAGCAATTACGGCACCAACACTCATTCTTTATTGCTCCACGAAACATCATAATCACTATTGAAACATGAGGTGAGCTAGAATACATCTGTGTCGGGATAAATTGATCAGGGGGACACAATGGAATCAGTGATTCGGGTGAATTTAGAACAGATGTCTTATGATATAGCGATCGCGCCTGGAAGTCTCGAGAAATTGGGAGAATTGATCACTCCTCTCCAACTCGGACAAAAGGTATTGATTGTGTCTAACCCCGAGATTTTTCACCACTATGGACAACAAGTCGTTACTGCTATGGAAAATAGCGGCTTTGAGGTGGCTTGCAGTACGCTTCCGGCGGGGGAACCTTACAAAACCCTACAAACTCTACAAAAAGTCTATGACCTCGCTTTAGAACATCGCTTAGAGCGGTCTTCGACGATGATTGCTTTAGGTGGGGGTATTGTTGGGGATATGACTGGGTTTGCGGCTTCGACTTGGTTGCGGGGGATTAATGTTGTCCAAGTTCCGACGACGCTTTTGGCGATGGTGGATGCGTCTATTGGCGGGAAAACGGGGGTTAATCATCCCCAAGGTAAAAATCTAATTGGGGCGTTTCATCAACCCCGAAAGGTGATTATTGATCCACTGGTTTTAAAAACGTTACCAGAACGAGAATTTCGGGCGGGAATGGCGGAAGTGATCAAATATGGAGTGATTTGGGATGCGGAGTTATTTAGCCATTTAGAACAAGCCCAACGCTTAGATCAAATGCAGTTTATTGAACCGTCGTTATTACAAGAAATTTTACAGCGGTCTTGTCAAAGTAAGGCGGAAGTTGTTAGCAAAGATGAAAAAGAGTTGGGATTACGGGCAATTTTAAACTATGGTCACACGATTGGTCATGCTGTAGAAAGTTTAACTGGATATACCACCGTTTTGCATGGGGAAGCAGTGGGAATTGGTATGGTTGCAGCGAGTCGAATTGCGGTTAAGTTGGGGCTGTGGGATGAAGATTGCGATCGCCGTCAGTTGGCGTTAATTCAAAAGACGGGTTTACCGACCAAATTACCGACGGGTCTAAATATTGATGAGATTTTAGCCTCTTTACAAACCGATAAAAAGGTTCAAAATAAGAAAGTGCGGTTTATTTTACCGACTGCAATGGGTACAGTGACAATTACCGATCAAGTTCCTTCCGAGGTGATTCGAGAAGTTTTACAAGGAATGTTTTAAAACTTTTTGAGTTGATCTTTCAGGCGTTCTCCTGGAAACAAGTCAATTCCTAATGCTGATTTAATCAGATAAAGTAACAAAAAAATAAACGCGGTAATCAGTAAATTAATTGCAATCAGTAAAAGAGTAGCAGCGATTAGATTCCCAATTCGAGTGATTCCTGTCACGGGATATTCACGTTGTCCACGACGCCGTTCTTTTCCGAGTAATAAAACGAGATAAAATCGAGAAATAATCAAGTCAACAGTTAGCCTTAAATCAACAATTTTGGGCGAATGTTTGGGGATAGCTTCCTCTAAAATCTCTCGAATTGCTATTATTTGTTCTGTATTCAAACTCGATAAAATTTGAGGATTAATTTTGTTTAGATAATATTCGGATGTGCGATTTCGATAGGGTACGGAAGTCTGATTTTGGGGTTGAAATTTAGGTTGATTCATTAGATAAAATACTTAAATATTTGCTCTCAATGCTTTATTTGCCTTAACTTTCTAATTCTCTCCCCTAACCCCCCTTTGAAAGAGGGGAACTAGAGACGGGGAAAGTCTTAAAAGACCCTTTGGAAGGGGGATTAACTAGGAGAAAGTGATTTGAAAAAACAGCCATCCCAGACTTAAAGCAGTCCCCGTTACAGCAACTAAACTCAAACAAGCTTGTTTGTCATTCCAACCGTTTCTCTGTAACTTTTGACGGGTTAAACCCAGAATAACAATAAATAAAATGGCGAAAAACCAGAGTAAAATCAAAATAACAGCCCACAACGGAGCATTTTTTTTCGGAAGATAACCCCATAAAAATATCGGCCAGGTTTTTCGGAGTACCGCAGTAAATACCACCCCCAAAACCCAAGTATTCGCTAATAAAATTGCTTCTGTTCCTGCTATTGCTAAATGTAGGATTACTGCAACTGTTCCTAACCAAATTTTCCAAGAAGCCGCAAATGCAGTTAAAATCCAGCCTACAACAGTATAGCTGAGTAACAAGGTCAAAAAATACAACCCAATTTTAGGATTAATTTTAAATAATGGTTTCACAACACTAAACTCAACCTTAAACAATGTATTAAGCTTTGCTAAAGATTGTAACTCAAGTTAAGAGCAGTTTAACAGGGGGTTAATTCCCGTTATCAATAGATTAACTTCATTAAAGAGCGGGTTCCCAGAGACAACGACCAATCATAGAAGTTTAAAAAATTTAAACAGTAGAAAAATCCTCTTAAAAACTTTGATATAGTTACCCTATCTTTCTAGAAATTTCTATTTTAAAGTTGAGGGACAAACCATGATTACTCTAAAATCAACTTGGCAACGAACCCTAACCGCCTCTGTTGCAGTCGTTGCGCTTTCATTCGGTACAATCGGTCAAGCGATTGCGGTTTCTCTCAAAGGTGCTGGGGCTTCTTTTCCTGCACCTTTATACAAACGTTATTTTGAGGAATTTAACAAACAGACAGGTGTCACCGTTAGTTATGATGCCGTCGGAAGCGGCGCCGGAATTGAACAATTTATCGCCAATACCGTTGATTTTGCCGGCACAGACGCCCCTCCAGAGCAGTCCCAAATCGATAAAATGTCAAAAGGAGTCGTGCAAGTTCCCACCGCAGGGGGCGCCGTCGCCGTTGTTTTTAACGTTCCGGGTGTCTCCGAGTTGAAACTTCCCCGATCTGCGGTGGCCGATATTTTTATGGGAAAAATCACCCAATGGAATGACCCCAAAATCGCCAATGCTAATCCGGGGGTGAATTTGCCAAATTTGCCGATTAAGCCCGTTGTGCGCGAAGATGGAAGCGGTACGACCTATATTTTCACCCGCCACCTCAGCGCCACCAGTCCCCTGTTTCAAAAAAGCGTTAACGTTTCTCCCCTTCCCAATTGGCCCGGAAATCCCCTCAAAGGCGGCCAAAATGCGGGGGTCGCCAACCAAGTTAAACAAACTCAAGGTGCCATTGGCTACGTTCAAGATACCTTCGCCCGTCAAAATAATCTCCCCACCGCCCAACTGGAAAATTTAGCGGGTCAATTTGTCGCGCCGACGTTTGAGGAAACGAATAAAGCGCTGGAAACTGTGCGTTTTTTGAACGATTTTCGCGCCTCAAATTTACAAGATCCAGAACAAGGTTATCCCATTGTGGGGATTACTTGGATGCTGGTTAAACAAAATTATGATAATTCCCAAAAAGCGGATGCGGTTAAAAAGATGGTCGGTTGGGTAATGAGTGAAGGTCAGGGGTTAAATCAAAGCTTAGAATATACTCGTATTCCTCAAGCAGTGAGTAACAATATTGTTGAAGTTGTACAGCAGAAAGTTGCAGCAAATTAATAGGGAGAAAATTCACTGTCTTGTGAGGCTTCCTCAAAAGCAACCTCCTGATTTCGACGGTAGAGAGAAGCTCGATTTTGAGCGGTAGCAAATGCCGTTGGTGTAAACAAGAGGGAA
>CAZNCM010000409.1:4566-4891 GCA_964571155.1 uncultured Lyngbya sp.
CGGCGCAACTGCATTTACCTTTAGTAAGTAATTGGCTTGAGTAAATTTTTCTTGATCGGTTAGTTGGTTTTCTGGAGCGGGAGTCGGTGGCGGTGTTGCGACTGGAGTTGAGGGAGTTTCTTCTGGGTTAGAAGTTTGTAAACTCAGCCATTGATACACTCCAAAACTGATTAATAATGCGGCTAGACTGACAATCATTCCTCCAATTAATCCTCGCTGGAAGGATTGATTTTGGTGGAGAGAATCAGATAAAGTTGTTCTTGGAATTGCCCAAGTTTGAGTGGAAAATTGCGTATCTTGAATGATTCCTAGAAGTTGTTGAGGA
>CAZNCM010000410.1:0-1157 GCA_964571155.1 uncultured Lyngbya sp.
ATCCGGTTAACTTATACAAAATTAACTCAGATGGCACCAACCCTTTTATTTAACGCACTTCGTCAGGCGATTGATGAGGAAATGGCCCTAGATCCCTCCGTTTTGGTTTTAGGAGAAGATGTCGGTCAGTATGGCGGTTCTTATAAAGTCACTAAAGACCTTTACGAAAAATATGGGGAACTGCGGGTTCTAGATACACCCATTGCTGAAAATAGCTTTACAGGAATGGCTGTCGGTGCTGCTATGACGGGACTGCGGCCGATCATAGAAGGCATGAATATGGGGTTTTTGCTACTGGCGTTTAACCAAATTGCCAACAATGCCGGGATGCTGCGGTATACCTCTGGTGGAAACTTTACCATGCCCCTCGTGATTCGGGGGCCAGGAGGAGTTGGACGTCAGTTAGGTGCTGAACATTCCCAACGCTTAGAAGCCTATTTCCAGGGGGTTCCCGGTCTAAAAATTGTCGCCTGTTCGACCCCCTACAACGCCAAAGGGTTACTCAAGTCCGCCATTCGCGATCATAATCCCGTTTTATTCTTTGAACACGTTCTCCTCTACAACCTCAAAGAAGAATTACCCGAAGAAGAATATCTTGTCCCCATTGACAAAGCAGAAATTGTTCATACCGGAACAGATGTCACCATTTTGACCTATTCGCGGATGCGTCATCATGTCATGCAAGCCGTTCCGCAGTTGGTGAAAGAAGGTTACAATCCCGAAGTGATTGATTTAATCTCCCTCAAACCACTTGATTTTGAGACAATCGGGGAATCAATTCGCAAAACCCATCGGGTGATTGTCGTTGAAGAATGTATGAAAACAGGTGGAATTGGGGCGGAATTAGTGGCCTCGATCAATGAACGTCTGTTTGATGAACTGGATGCTCCGGTCTTGCGATTGTCTTCTCAAGATATCCCCACACCTTACAATGGAGCGCTAGAACGATTAACCATTGTCCAACCGGAACAAATTGCCGAAGCGGTTCAAAAGATGGTTGGAAAACAAATCTAATCTTTAATTGAGGTGATCGACCGTCTATTGACCCCAGTTTCCTTAGCCCCAAGTCATCAAGCCAGGAAGCTGGGGATATTTATCTCCAATCACACTCGCCGCGATCGCTAAGATAGAAAAAAGATTAAAAACAGATTTGAGCA
>CAZNCM010000410.1:1247-2080 GCA_964571155.1 uncultured Lyngbya sp.
TATGAGAACGGTGACAACGCCACACCTTGACCACTGACCTGTGATTTTTTTTGTGAGTATGCGAAAACAGCGTTCACTCCTCATCCTGATTCTAGTTCTAGTTATCGCCTCTGTGATTGTGCTGATTAATATCCCGATGCGGTTGGGATTGGATTTGCGAGGCGGTTCCCAATTAACCATTCAGTTGCAAACTTCAGAAGAAGTCCCCACAATCGATGAACGGGTGATCAATGCCGTTCAAAGTGTGATCGAGAACCGGGTTAATGGCCTGGGAGTCTCAGAGTCAGTGGTACAAACCATCGGACAAGATCAAATTTTGGTTCAACTCCCCGGTGTCAATGATCCCGAACAAGCCGAACGAGTGTTAGGTGGAACCGCACAGCTTGATTTTCGAGAACAACTTCCGGGAACTAACGACCAACTTCTAGCCGAAACTCAAGTTAAACAACAGCTTGAATTTCAACTCGAACAAGACAAACAAGAGGGCGATGAAGCTGCAATTGAGAAAACTCTCAACTCTGTTGAAAGCAACCAACAAGCGATCGCCGGACTGTACCAACCCCCAATTCTGCGAGGTCAAGATTTGCGGGATGCCTTCGCCGAACCTACCGGAAATGATAACTGGAATATTGCGCTGCGCTTTTCTAATGAAGGCGGTGACAAGTTCGCCCAACTGACCAAAAATTTAGCCGGAACCGGACGAACGATTGGGATTTTCCTCGATGATGAATTAATTAGTTATCCCACCGTTCCAGTAGACTTTGCTGAAACGGGAATTACAGGCGGAAGTGCGGTGATTACCGGACGATTTACCGCAGAACAGGCTAATGATT
>CAZNCM010000410.1:2090-4232 GCA_964571155.1 uncultured Lyngbya sp.
AGGTGGTGCTTTACCTGTCCCCGTAGAAATTGTTGAAAACCGGACTGTCGGCGCGACTTTAGGACGAGATAGTATTCAACGCAGTCTCTATGCGGGCGGGGGTGGACTCATTTTGGTGTTGATTTTTATGGTGGCTTATTATCGCCTACCGGGATTAATTGCCGATGTTGCCTTGATTGTTTATGCAATACTTACTTTAGCGATATTTGATTTGCTCGGTGTGACGCTGACTTTACCCGGAATTGCCGGATTTATTCTCAGTATTGGGATGGCGGTGGATGCCAACGTGTTAATTTTTGAGCGAACTCGGGAAGAATTGCGAGCGGGTAAAACCTTGTATCGTTCGGTAGAGTCGGGATTTTTTCGCGCCTTTAGTAGTATTTTAGATGGCAACCTCACTACAGGTATTGCTTGTATTGCGCTGTTTTGGCTAGGAACGGGTTTGGTGAAAGGATTTGCGCTGACTTTGGGGTTGGGGGTAGCGGTGAGTATGTTTACAGCCCTAACCTGTAGTCGGACTCTGATGTTTACGGCGATTGGATTACCCGAATTACGCAAACCGGAACTGTTTTGTCCCAACCTGAAAAAAGCGGTTTCCTAAACGCGATACAATATCTTGGTTTTTTCCCAATCGATGACGGACGACGAATCACAAACCACAAACTATGAAATTCAGTGTAATTAAACAGCGATCGCTCTGGTGGACAATTTCAGGCGTTTTTATCCTGGCGGGTTTGGTGGCGATGGCGATTTCATGGACTCGCCCAGATATTGGTGCGCCCCTACGTCCAGGGTTAGATTTTGTGGGAGGAACTCGACTTCAACTCGAACTCGATTGTTCAGTCCCCGAAAATTGTCAAGGGCCAATTGAATTGGATGAAGTGCGCGAAGTTCTGGCTAATCAGGGATTAGGCAATAGTTCGATTCAACTCCTCGATAAAGATCCCTTGCAACAAGATCGGCACATTGTTTCTATCCGAACTAAAAGTCTGAACGTTGAGGAACGCACACAACTACAAGATAGCCTCAGTCAAGCCATTGGCGTGTTTGACCCGGAATCAACTCAAATTGATACGGTAGGCCCAACTTTAGGCCGTCAGATTTTTATCTCAGGATTGAAAGCCTTATTGGTTTCTTTTGCCGGAATTACGATTTATCTGACGTTCCGGTTTCAGTTTGATTATGCGGTGTTTGCCTTTGTCGCCCTGTTTCACGATGTTTTCGTCACCGCAGGTGTGTTTTCGATTATGGGCTTAGTGTTGGGTGTCGAAGTTGATAGTTTGTTTTTGGTCGCCCTATTAACGATTATTGGATTTTCGGTTAACGATACGGTTGTGATTTACGATCGCATTCGAGAAACCATTGCTAAAAATCCGACCCTGCCCATTAACCAAGTCGTTGATGATGCGGTCAATCAAACCTTAGCCCGTTCGATTAATACCACGCTAACGACCATGTTGCCTCTGGTGTGTATTTTTCTATTCGGGGGGGAAACTCTCAAATATTTGGCTTTAGCCTTGTTAGTGGGCTTTATAGCCGGGTCTTACTCTAGTATTTTTATTGCCAGTACCTTGCTGGCTTGGTGGCGTAATCGTCAACCTGCTTCTCCAGTTCCAGTTTCCGTAGACAATCCTCAAGCTGTTGAAGATCAACAGTAGTCAGATGACAACTGTACTTTTTGTAAGGGTTAAAGACCTGTGATCAACCCTGAACCTCAATCGGAAGATGCAATCTTTCAAGCTCAAGTTCAAAAGCTACACGAACTGACAGTCTGGGGGCGATGGTTGGCGATTGGCTTTCTCTGGATGACAGTTGCTCCCTTGAGTCTGTGGGGATTACGCTCAGAAATTCGTCTCTGGATGGATCATTTTACTTGGACTGCGGTGCGCTATGGATTGGCAGATCATCGATTATCGGCGCTTGGTTTAGGTTTATGTATTGGGACGCTGGTTGCGGTTTTGGTTTGGCAAAGTCGTAATATTCTGTTTGGAATGCCTCTAGAATACAAACAACGCTTAGAGGAGCGGGTTTGGCAAATTCGCAAACAGGGTGCCAGTCATCCCCTGTGGAAATGGGTGGTCAAAGAGTTGAAAATGTAGGGGTTTCTAGTCTAAAATTCCAAAGCATTGGTGATTTCAATTC
>CAZNCM010000410.1:4242-4543 GCA_964571155.1 uncultured Lyngbya sp.
TGTGTTGAGTTATATTTTTGGTGTTTAATCACTTATTTCGGTTTTGTTAACGATTCGCCAACCTCATTATTGATTCATATCTTCCATGTCCATCAGACATCGGCAGCCCTATCCCAAAACAGCACTCTTGTTGCTCAATCCCTACGCCCGTCAAGCTAATCCGGACTCCTTATCGAGAGTGGTTGTTCAATTGCAAGCTTTGGGCTTAGAGATCGTTCAAGAGAATCCCCAATCCCCTCAAGATTTTACTTCTTTGATTGAACGTTACCAAGATCAGGTTGATTTGGTGATTATCGGTGGG
>CAZNCM010000410.1:4613-4885 GCA_964571155.1 uncultured Lyngbya sp.
ACAGTATATTGATTTGGGTTGGGTGAATGGCAAGCATTTTTTTAATGTGGCGAGTTTGGGGTTGAGTGTCAATATTACCCGCAAACTTACCCGAGAAGCGAAGCGTCGTTGGGGAATCTTTGCTTATTTGATTACGGCGACGAAAGCCATTTTTAAAGCGAGTCCTTTTGTGGCTGAGATTCGGTTTGGAGATCAGTGTAAACGGGTGAAGACGTTTCAGATAGCGGTGGGTAATGGTCGGTATTATGGCGGAGGGATGAAAATTCTTCATG
>CAZNCM010000411.1:0-4877 GCA_964571155.1 uncultured Lyngbya sp.
CAAGAATTAGCAGTAGCTAAGAATCCCCCGAATTTATTCGTGGGGAGTATGTCAAAAGTTCCGACTAATTCTATCGAACTCTCGACGATCACATCCATCAAGTCGAGAACATAATTGCCTGGAACTCCAAAAACGTGACGTACACCCACCGCTTTGAGTTGACTCACGAGATATTCGCCTACTGTGGTTGTCACTGAACTGACAGTGGGTTTATCGGTGACTGGTAATTGCATATCGATTTTCCTCTCAACTTATACCCTGGTTTATGAGCCTATGATAACAAATTGTAAATTTTTATTGATGTTTTAACAAAAATATGCTTTTACTCGGACTAATTTTAAATTTAAACTGCTTTAAATAGTTCTTCAAACGCATTGCTATTATGATGATTTAACTCTATTAAACCTTGAAAATTCATTTTATTAATCTTATTATTTTTAGGTTTAGGTAAATAATCTATAAATATTATCGACATTGATTCAGAAAAGTACGGATTGAATTTGCAATTTTAACGGCTTCATTTTGGGTAAAACTGTAATTACCCGACAATTTAATTTGTTTAGAAATCGAGGCAATTTCTAAAATAACAACATAGATTGATTTCTTTTTGACAATTAAAAAAGACGAATAATCTTTAACCTTCCAAGGAGTCTTATGGACTCGAACACTAACCTCATTCAGTGAATACTCTCTTTTTTTTTTTCTGAATAATCTTTGAACTTTTATACTAATTTTATTTTTATTTTTATCCAGTATAACTGTTGTAACAGCACTAAAAAAAACGCCAAAAATACCAAACAAAAGACAAAAAATAATAAATATACTTGGAAACACTTGTTCACTGATGACTAAAAATAATCCCAGACATCCAAAAATAAAAAAGGGAGTACAAAACAATCTGATTCCCCAAGCTGATTTTACTGAGTCTTTCAGAATCAGATGAGTTGAAGTCTGTTCTAATATTTTCATAAAATCATTGACCAAATTAAATTTTATGGACGCTTTAATACTTTTATTTTGGTATCCTGATTGTAAAAATTACCCGTAATTCCAGCCAGAAATTTACCCTCATAACTAACCACTAAATGACTCATTTTTTCTTGTTCTAAAGTCGCTTCTAACTCAGCCGTTTCGAGATTCCACACTTTAAGTTTATCATCTTTGGTACTCCCAATAATGCGATCGCGAGTCAGAACAATATCATAAAGTCCCCTTTGTGTATAAGAAGAAAGTCCATTTTGTATATAAGAAGTAGAAAATTGTTGCTCTGTTTTAAGCTTTCCTGTTTTCAGATTCCATATTTGTAGATAATTTTTCGGTTGGGTATAGGAAGTCATTACAACAGTTTTCCCATCTAAACTGATGCGTCCAGAGTAAATATCCAAGTTTTCAAACATTTTTTGTTGCAGAGTAATTTGCTCATTTGTTGTTATATTCCAGGCGACAATTTTGTTTTCAAACTTAACTAATGCAGTCCCCTTTGAACTGATTGTCAGAGGATTAAAATAGGATGAGTTATCTTCAATCACAAGTGAACCAATTTTGAATTCACGGGAGGGTAAATTAGGTAATGTTGTTTTGAGTTCACCTGTTTCAAAATCCCAGACTTTAATCTCCTCATAATCACGACTCATAATCGTCTTTCCATCCGATGAAATCTCAACTTGGCTGACATTATTAGAATGTCCTTTTAGCATTCGAGGAGGCTGATCTGAGGTAATATTCCAGATCCGAATCATGCGATCGCCACTCCCACTGACAATCGTTTTTCCATCAGGAGAAATCGCTAAAGTATTAATCACACCTGAGTCACTCTGAAGTATTTTTTTCAATTCTCCGGTTTGCAAATCCCAGATTTTAATCGCTTTATCTTCTCCCCCACTCACTAAAATTTTACCATCTGAACTGATAGCAAGAGCCGATTCTGTGGGATATCCTTCTAAAGTATAAGCAACTGTAAGTTTACAATAGGGAGATTGAGTAGAAAGTTGTGAACAAGACTGAGAAACTAAAGGCGGCGATTCCTGTTGAACCAAAGAAAAAAGACCGAGGTTAGCAATTATATTACCGATTACTATTAGAATTAATAAACCTCTTAGCCAAATTCCATATTTTTGTTTATTGTAAGTTTTATTAACGGTTTCTGGTTCAAAGTATTTTCCCTCAATAATCTGAATTAATTCCTCCCGACTGCGATTAGCCTCGTACCAAAACGCACACCAAAATATAAATAAGATAAAAATCGGAAATCCTAAAAACAAAATTTCAGGAGACAAAAATCCTTGTTGAAAGATTAGTACAACAAAAAAGGTAGGTATTAAGGTTAAAAATGGGAAAAACAAAAACAGTAAAAAAGCGAGTACAAAAGGATTCAAATTCATCGTGACATAAATTCTTGTTCCCTCTGATGAAGACTCAAATTTTCCTCTAATGATCGGTAAAAATGAGTTCCGATAGTGGATAATCCGATAGATTTTAAATCCAGAGTCAGAAATCGTACCTGCATAGGGAGCATGGTTACGTGAAAACCTCCAGCGAATTGTCTTTGGGGCTTCAATATGAGCTTCTAGTTTCTCAATCACCTGGGAGAGTGGTTCTTGAGTGCTAATCGTAAATTTTTCATTAGGTAAAAACTTCATAATCGGCTATGAGCAATAATCAGTGGGTATAGAAGCAGCCAGATTCTATGAATTTTCTAGATATTCACAATGAATATTATCGATATTTTGTTTCTAATTTAACCTTTATCTGAAAGAGTAGAGCTTATGCGTTGTAGCAAAACTGTTGAAGCATTCTGTTTTCAACAAAAATGATTGATTGATAATAACCTCTGAAAAGATGAGAGGCTGTTTTCTTCAATTCCCTTATCCTACGTGATTTTTTCCCCTAGTTGTTGCCTATCCAGATAAGTGACAGAAGATGGATAAACTAATTTGAATAATACTAATATTAATGATTTAAATAATGTTCATTCTCTATATATATTTCTACATTTATTAATATTTGCTTCAGGTAAATTATCACTCTGTTTTTGATTTTAAAAAGTTCTTGTGCTGTTTTATCCCGGCCAATATCATTAAATGATTTCCATCCATGAGTCAAATCTTTGCGATGATCTTTTATGGCAATTAAATCATTTCCATCTCGTGTTCTTTGATTAGATGTTTGGCTAGAAAACCCATAAGCTTTTGCCACGTCTCTGATTTTTTTTGCGTCTATATTTCCCGAAAAAAGATCATCTCTATCTAGAGTTGAAATGACAATATCAACAGAGATTTTATTAATAATTTTAATAATTTTTTCGGGAGATCGTTTTTTTAGATTTTTTAATATAATTAGCTTGAGTTCTTCTCTCAGAAGGTCAAAAGAAATCTTATTGTCATCAAGATGATCAAAAATATATTCAATAGCTCTCCTCATGGTTCCTTCTACTAAGTTGTATAATAATAAAAAACCATTAGCTTTAAGAGTCTTTTCAATTTCAGTGTTGAAGTAAATTTCCTGATATTGATTGCTATCTTGAGTTTTATTGACATCACCTACATAAAGACGATGATTGGTTATAATACTGGTTTGTTTTTCAAGTTTTTTTAAAAACATAAAGTATTGACTAACTTCTACAGCAGATTTATTGAAGTCTTCTAATAATTTACTTTTCATTATTGACCCAATATCATATCCCGAACATACTCAATGCGCCGAATAACTTTATTCTTAGAGCTACTGGCATTACCATCAGTATAATTCTTAAACTCTTCAGACTCTAAAAAATTTGTAGAATGCGGAATTAAGTCTTGTCGCTCACGCAAAGCCAAACCTAGACCGACACATAGAGACTCAAATTTTATACGAGTTACAGGTCTTTTTTTCCGTTTACCAGTTTTCAAACTATTGGGAAAATATTGTTCTATTACTGATAGCATCGACATAAACTCGTTTTTGTAATAGTCTAATTCCTGTTGTGGATTTGACGAATTTTCAAGTTCTTCGTTCTTCTGTTTTAAGTAGTTATCTAAAAAATCATGAATGTTTCCAGAAAAAGATTTATAATCATTCAGAAATGCAAAAAATCTCAAAACATACTCTTGAGGATCACGTCGGTTTATAGATTCTTCAGAAAAAGGACATAACTCTAGAAATTTTGGATTTTTTGATAACTCCTCTATCAAATCTAAAAACAATCCAGGTTGACTTCCTCTCCGTTTCTCCATTTCATTGAGTTCAATACTTCCTGAATTAATCCGCTCAAATAAATCTCGGCGGACTTCTTCATCTGCATCTTGGGTTAATTGAATAAGTCGAATCGTACTTCTTTTAAATCGCCTCTGACGAGAATTCAACAAATCTTCAAATCTAAATCCATTTAACTCGGTTAACTTGTTGAGATGACAAAGCGTGAGATCATTGTTTAGAAAGCGAGCTAAAGTTCGTATTCGCTGAGTTCCATCTATAATTTCTAGCCTTGCATCATTTTGTTCATCTTCTTCTTGAGAAACATCAGCAACGAAAATATAGGGAATCGGAAGACCTAGAAAAACAGATTCAATAAATTTTGACTGATGCTTCTCATTCCAAGCCATTTCTCTTTGGTATTCAGGGATAAAGATTTCATTTGTATTATCATCAATTCCATTCCAATATTTATCAACCAACACCTCAATCGGATATTCCAGAGTATTGTAATCAACTCGTTTTTGGTTTTCCCGAATCTGTTCTTCTGCTGAATTAACTTTTTCTTCTGTAATAACTGGTGAATGAGACATACTTACCTTGAGTAAATTGGGTTGATTATTGTAAAGTTTTAAAAGTTTAGTTCAGATTATTGACATACTCCCCCCGAATTTATTCGTGGGATTCTTAGCTACTGCTAATTCTTG
>CAZNCM010000412.1:0-4876 GCA_964571155.1 uncultured Lyngbya sp.
AGGTTCATCAACTACAACAACTCCCGCACATCGGTTACTTTACCATTAACCGCCGCCGCCACCACCATCGCCGGACTCATCAACAATGTTCGCCCCGTAGACGAACCTTGACGCCCTTTAAAGTTACGATTAGACGAAGACGCACTAATTTGATTTCCTTGCAGCTTATCGGGGTTCATCGCCAAACACATCGAACATCCCGCTTCTCGCCATTCAAACCCCGCCTCTTGAAAGATTTTATCAAGTCCTTCAGCTTCAGCTTGTTTTTTAATGCGTTCAGAAGCCGGAACCACAAAGGCTTTCACCCCATTCGCCACCTGACGTCCTTGGGCAAATTTCGCCGCTTCCCGCAGATCGCTTAACCGTCCGTTGGTACAACTCCCAATAAAACAAACATCAACTTTTGTACCTTTAATCGGCGTACCGGGAGAAAACTCCATATAACGGTAAGCTTCGGTTGCAACATCGCGATCGCTGATCTCAAAACTCTCTAAACTGGGAATCGTCTCATCGACTGCTATTCCCTGACCGGGTGTAATTCCCCATGTTACCGTCGGGGAAATCTCTGCCGCATCAAACGTCACCACATCATCATAAACCGCATCGGCATCGCTGTGAAGACTTTCCCACCAACTGACGGCTTTATCCCAATTTTCCCCAATGGGTGCAAAATCTCTCCCCTGGAGATAATCAAACGTGACCTGATCCGGGTTAACATAGCCACAACGAGCGCCGCCTTCAATGGACATATTGCAGATGGTCATCCGTTCTTCCATCGACATCGCCGCCAGGGTACTCCCCGCAAATTCATAAGCGTAACCCACACCCCCTTTAACGCCCAATTTACGGATAATATGCAGAATCACATCTTTAGCATAAACACCGGGGCGTAACTCGCCATTGACTTCGATCCGACGAACTTTTAACTTAGAAAGGGCTAAGGTTTGGGATGCCAACACATCCCGCACTTGTGAAGTCCCTATCCCAAACGCAATCGCCCCAAACGCGCCGTGAGTCGAGGTGTGCGAGTCCCCACAGGCGATCGTCATTCCCGGCTGTGTTAAGCCTTGTTCCGGGGCGATCGCATGAACGATTCCTTGATCACCCGAACCAATATTGTAGAAGCGGATGCCATAGTCTTTACAGCTTTTTTCTAGGGCTTGCATCATCTCCTCGGCCAAGATATCCACAAAGGGACGGGCTTGGTTTTCGGTCGGAACGATATGATCGACAGTGGCAACCGTGCGATCGGGATACAATACCTGTAAATTTCGTTCGCGCAGCATCGCAAAAGCTTGAGGACTCGTGACTTCGTGGATCAGGTGCAAACCGATGAAGAGTTGAGTTTGACCTGAAGGGAGAGTTCCAACCCTGTGCAAGTCCCAAACCTTATCAAATAGTGTTCCGTTGCTCATATCAGACCAGCCTGTATTGCGGGTATTTCACCGTTTCTATCTTTGATTTATTGTACCTGATTTATCGGGTAACTCTCCGTTTAATTTTGGAGTTGATTGCATTTTCAATCAGAATGACATTGATGGGGAATGGCTGGACGTTGACGAATCACCCCTGTTTTTGTAGGGTCATAACCGACTAAAATAACCTCTCCTTTTTCATTGCGTATCCATCCTCTAGCCGGAACAATATCTAAACTCGAAACAGGTTGATTGAGGTTGGGGGAAATATTGCGCTGCACTCTACTTTTCTGAGAGGATGAATGATTACGGCGAGACTCAAGTTCTGGAGGTAATTCTATTAAAGAAACCAAAGGTTCTTCACTGCGTACAATCTCTTGAGGACTGGGAGGTAATCCTCCTCGACCCGTAATCACAAATTCACTATCAGCACCTTGTATACAAACATCTTGAGCAATTAACGCCGCCGGATCAACAACGCTTTGAGGTAAGTCTATTAACCCTTGAGCGGGGTCAATTTCGTTGTTTAATTCAACCGTTCCGCTAAATTCTGCACCGAGTTCTGAAGTTGCAGTAATATCACTCGCTGAGGTTTGTTGAGTACGGAATTGGGTTCCAAAAACCGCATCAGCATTAATCACAACTTGACCCCCTAAACCCGCTTGAGCATTCGCAGAAATGAAGCATTTTCTCCAAAAATAATTCCGTTGGGATTAATCAGAAATAAATTAGCAACACCGTTAGCTTTGAGAATACCGTTAATCTCAGAAATAGAACTCCCGGTAACGCGAGAGAAAATATTCTGAATGTCAACAGCGTTATTAAAAAAAGCGGTTTCACCCGTTGGTACAGAGAACCGTTCAAAACTGTGAAATAGACTATTTCCCGCTCTGGTTCCCCCGTCAATTTGTCGAATATTACCCTGGGGAGTGACAACGGAGTTTTGAGGTAAAGTGTTGTCTGGAATGATTTGTGCAGAAGCGGGTATAGAAGATAGTGAAACACTCAATAAACTAGCCGGAAAAAGCAAAGCTGAAAACACTCGATTTAAGTTTTGAAACATGACCTCACCCGAAATAATGAATATTGGCTACAGACGAATTCGCTAAAATTATTGTTTTTTTAGAGTCATCCAATTTATCCTTCAGGATTCACAAAATTCAACCCAAAAACTAAACGTGCGTCACTGGGAGTCACATCTTCTAAGAGAACTTGAATTACATCTACTTTTTCTAAGGTAAAGCTAAGTAAATTCTCCTCGATAATGCTTTCTAAAGAGTTGGTTGCTAGATTAACCTTATCAGATTGTTCTAAGGAGTCATCAGTAAATACATTATTGAATACTTCTAGTTCTGGAAACTCATTGGTAAACAAAAAGAGTTCTTCTAGAGTATTTTCAGTTCCACTTTCTAGGAATTCATAAACGATAATTTCTCCTTCCAATCCACCAAACTCCTCATCAGTTAGGTCAAATTCAGCTTCGATTTGCTCTTGTTTAATTAATCTCACCCTCAAATCAACAACGGGAGTAATTTCTGTGTCTACATTCACTTCAGTAAAAACAGGCTCTCCTTCTTCATTAAAACTAAGAGTACCTTCGTCTTGAAGTTCTGTCTCACCATTAAAATTAATCCTTGGAATAGAGAAAAACGAATCATCAAGCACAATGCCACCAGTCTCATTATTGTAAGTAACAAAGTCTTGAATTGCTTCGGAGAAGAAGCCCAAGTCTGTATCATTATCATTGCCATTTTCATCAAAGGTTTGATCGACAATAATTTGATCATCATCTTCATTATTAGTAAGTATGAACGTTGAGAGGACAGTATTATCATTGTCAACTTCTCTCTGAGAATAGGGTTGTGGTAGAAGAGGTTCTGATTTTTCAATATTAACAAAATTTAAGCTGTCAGAACGTCTTTCTGTTGGGGTCACTTCTCCTAAGAGAATTGGGCTAATATCTTGCTTTTCAAAAGTAAAGCTGAGTAAATCTAGGCTGATAATATCTTCTAGAGAGTTAGTTGCTAGATTAGCAATATCAGGTATAGCCGAGAACTCACTGGTAAACAAAAAGAGTTCTTCTATAGGTGCTGTTTCCGTTCCACTTTCAAAAAATTCATAAACAATAATTTCTCCTTGAAATGACTCATCAAGTTCAACAATAGGATTATCAGAAAAATCTGTTGGCTCTAATTCAGTGATGATATCATCTCGTTCAATTAATCTGACTCTCAAATCTAAAAATGGGGTAATATCTGTTTCTATATTTACTCCAGCATCCAGTCCAGTAAAGATAGGTTCTCCCTCCTCATTAAAACTAAGAGTAACATTACTACCTTCCTCGAAAAGTTCTGTCTCACCATCAAAATTCATTGATCGACCTGATGAAGTAAGTGATACGTTATTGTAAGTAACAAAATCTTGAATTGCTTCCGGAAATAAACCCAAGTCTTCATTACTATCAATTCCATTTTCATCGATGGTTTGATCGACAATAACTTGACCATCACTTCCGACATCAGTAAGTAAGAATGTTGTAAATATTGTCTGATCATCGGCTCCTCTTTGAGAGTAACCGTTCAGGCTTCTGGTGTATTCTACATCAATCGTAACGGTAGCAATATTAGAGTTAGATTCTCCATCGTTAGCAGTGTAGGTGAAGCTATCCATTCCCGAGAATCCACTATTGGGTGTATAACTAAATGAACCATTTCCATTGAGACTAATGTTACCATTTGTAGGCGAATTAACTAATGTTGCGGTTATTGGATCTCCTTCAGCATCGGTATCACCATTGAGAACACCAACAGAAGCATCAACGGTGATGGGGGATTGAAAACCTGTAGTGTAGTTGTCGTTATCGGCTACTGGCGGTGTATTAGGACGTGGTTCTACATCAATTGTCACAGTAGCAATATTAGAGTCATTTTCCCCATCGTTAGCAGTGTAAGTAAAGCTATCAACTCCTGAGAATTCACCATTGGGTGTATAACTAAATGAACCATCAGGATTCAAGTTAAGGGTACCATTATTTGGTGGGTTAACTAATCTTGCAATTAAGGGATCTCCATCTACATCACCATCACCATTGAGAACCCCGGAAACAGCATCAACGGCGATCGGAGATTGAAAAGATGTACTGTAATTGTCATTATCGGCTGCGGGTGGTATATTCGGTTCTGGTTCTGGATCGGGTGTTGGTGTTGGCGGTGTTACCGGATCGGGTGTTGGTGTTGGGGTAACTGGATCGGGTGTTGGTGTTGGGGTAACTGGATCGGGTGTTGGTGTTGGCGGTGTTAGCGGATCGGGTGTTGGTGTTGGAGGTGTAATTGGATCGGGTGTTGGTGTTGGGGTAATGGGGTCGGGTGTTGGCGTCGGTGTAACTGGGTCTGGTGTTGGAGTTGGGGTAACTGGGTCTGGTGTTGGAGTTGGGGTAACTGGGTCTGGTGTTGGAGTTGGGG
>CAZNCM010000413.1:0-4874 GCA_964571155.1 uncultured Lyngbya sp.
TGATAAAGTTCCAATAAACCCATCACTTCTTGTAGATAGTTTTGAGCATGAGACAAATTCCCAAAAATAAAGTTAACTGGATTATTAACCTCATGGGCAACTCCCGCCACTAACTGACTCAAAGATAACATTTTCTCCGTTTGAACCAGTTGAGCTTGAGTTCGCTGTAACTGTGCTAATGCTTCTTCTAACTCAACTCGGCGACGGGCTTCTCGTTCCTCGCTTTGGCGTAGTGCTACCTCCATTTGCTGACGTTGGGTAATATCTAACCCGACAAAAACAGCCGCTTTTCCCCGTTGATACTTTTGAGCAACAATCAGATAAGTTCGGGGTAAATCTTGAACATTGGCAGTGATTTCTTGAGAATCCACCCATTTGTGATTGGCAAAGAATTGATAAACAAATTGATTAAATTCGGGGCTGGTTTGTAAAAAACCAACTTCTCGACCAATAAATTCTTCTGCCGGAAAATTATAAGCTTGAGCGAGATGTTTATTCACCCCTAAGTAACGTAAATCTGAACTAATCCAAGAGACTAATCCTGGGACAGCATTTAAAACAGCTTCAAGTTGATCTCGCGAAGCAGTAATGGCTGAATGAGCGGCTTTATGATTGCCAATATCACGAACTAACCAACAAATTAAGGGTAAATTTTCTAAATTTTTAAGATGACTATTTTCTGCCGAAGATTGAGTGTCTAAATAACTAGCACTCACTTCTACAGAGATCATTTTGCCATTTTTTTTCTGATGACAAGACTGGAAACGTATATTTCCTTGTTTCTGAATTTTATTGTAGTGTTCTTGCCAGAGGACGGCGGAGAGATCGGGATCAATCTCGTGTATATTGAGTTGTAAAAGTTCGGCTTCTGAGTAACCGAGTAAATGACAAGTTGCCGGATTTGCATAACAAACTTGACCCTCGGACGTGAGACAATAAATGGCATCACCCGCTTGATGAATTGCCAGTTGAGCTTGTTGTTGCGATCGTTCTATTTGTTGGTGTTTGCTCAGATCTTCAAGATGAACAATCAAACCGCCAATATTTCCCTGATCGGTTAGCCAAGATTGGACATTAAATTTTACCCATCGACTAGCCTGTTCTGGTAATGAGATCAAGCATTCTATTTCCCACTGATCTAGGTTTCCGGCTAAACAATCCTGAACATTTTTGTTCCACATATCCGGTAACTGGGAAAAGAGTTCATCGTCGCAGTATCCGACTAAATTGATATCCTCTTGACCAAAATGAGTTTGCCATTGTTTAGACACGACAACATATCGCATCTGCCGATCTAACATGGCGACAGCCGTGGGCATATATTCTATGAATTTACCATAATTGCTTTGTTGGGAGGATGAGGGTTCAACGGAGGACTGTGAGACTGGGGAATCATGGTTAGTCAGGTTTGCCTTGTTTTTTGGGGTCATGGGTGGAAGCCTCATGTCTGTACTTTTGGATATTTCCAGTGAGAATTGGGAGTGATTGAGGGATACATGATCGATTACAGGGTGATTTATAGTGTTTTCGGAATGTTTGTCATGGGCAAACTCCCCCTCTAGTTGAGGGGTGTTACCCCTTATTGTAGTATTTAATACTTTGATTAGTCTATATATATTTCGTAATTTGTTGGAATTTTTAATAAAAATATTGCAAAAATTTGTAACAAACAGTATAGAAATTCGATTGTAAGGGTAAAATTTTTAACACCATAAACACCTGCAAATTTTTTCCGGATCTGTCTGATTTCCAAGTTTAACCGCTTGATCATGGGTCTAAACGGGAAATTTGGGATCACAGTGTTCCGTTTTTATATGGACACCACAAGATAGGTTGATATCTACAACTCTACTCGGAGTTTTCAGTTTGTGTTGCTAAGTTGGTTGTCGGCAAAGTCGATCAAAGTGAACAAAACTTCTTGAGTTCGTCGGAAATCAAAGCCGGATACACCGTTACCTGTGTTGCTTACCCTCGTTCTGATTGTACACTGCAAACTCATCAAGAACAACTTTTATATCAATCTTCTCTCTATTTCCAAGCCAATAATCATTCATCGACTTAATCCTCCTTATTTAAGATTTCAACTTTAAACTTTCACCCAGATTATCGAACTGAAAATATTTTAACAAATCCCCAGAAGACTCTATAAATCGGGCAAAACTGAGCTGAGATATATTTCCAATTTACCCCTCAAAAAAGAACGGAGTAGAGCCAGTAAATCTGGAATTAGGGGTTAGAGGTAGCGGAGATCAATCAAGAGCAATAACAACAAAATAGTGACAGTTGCCTGAGTCGCAATGTTAAACTCTATACAAGGAAAAACTTTATTTTCGATTTCAGGGACATTTCAAATGAACACCTCTGAAGAGAGTATTTGGAGACGGAGAAAACAAAAATGGCATTAACACCGAACCCCGTGTTAGGTGCTTTAGTTGGAGATGATTCTGCTGAGTTGATAGCACTCACACCAGGGCAACTCGCAGACTTTCCTCTGGGCGTTATCGCTCTTGGAGGTAATGATACGGTCATCGGAGCCACGGATAACGAACTCATTAGTGGTAATCAGGGAGCCGATCAACTTTCTGGAGGAGTTGGAAGTGATACCTTAGTGGGTGGAACTGAAAATGATCTTCTAGACGGACAAGCTGATAACGACTTTTTACTCGGTGACTCAGGTGCCGATTTGCTTCGAGGCGGAAGAGGTGACGATCAACTCTTTGGCGGCGCAGATAACAACGATATCTTATTCGGAGATGCGGGAAATGATCTCCTTGATGGGGGCTTAGGGATTGATGTCGTCACAGGCGGCGAAGGCATCGATACATTCGTACTCGCTCGTCGAGGAGCAGATGTTGATTTCTTCTCTGATTTTGAAGATGGTATCGATTTGATCCAACTCCCCACTGGAATCACTTTCAACGATTTACAAATATTACCTCGCAGTAGCAATCAAACCGTAATTGCATTTGCAGGGGAAGAAGTAGCCGTTCTTGATGATATTGCGCCGTCTGCCATTACACTCGCTGATTTTGTGGGCGGAGATGGGAGTAACGACGGGGGTAATGATGGGGGAAATGATGGGGGAAGTGCTCCAATTGTTCGCGATAGTGGTGTCATTGTCCGACTTGACCAACAATTTCTCTACGACCCCAAATTTGATTCAACCGTCCGCATTATGCCCCTCGGTGACTCAATTACCCGAGGTCAAGTCGGTACCAGTGTACCCGAGGAAGTTGAAGAAGGTTATCGCCTGGGACTGTTCAATCGGTTGACTGATTTTGGCTTATCCGTCGATTTTGTCGGGAGTCAATCAAGCGGGAGTGAAAACCTTTTCGACAAAGATCATGAAGGACATCCAGGATTTACCAGTAGAGGACTTGCTCGCGGTCAAGGAGATGAACCTGGTGTTGATCAATGGCTACCGGCGGCGAATCCCGAAGTCATTTTATTGATGGCCGGTACCAATAACTCTGGCAGCACTCCAGACCGGATGATTGAGGATTTAGATACTTTACTCGACAGAATTCTCAATCAAAATGGTTTTACGGGAGAATTGCTGGTTTCAACTATTCCCCCCATTCGCTCTGATGGTCGGTTTGAAGACCGGGTTCCCAATGTAGCACCTTATAACGCTCAGATTCCAACCCTTGTGAATAACTATGTTCAACAGGGGAAAAGTGTTACCTTTGTGGATATGTTCAGCAGCCCCAATGGGTTGACCCCAGACGATATTACCGCTCCACCTGACGATAGTGGTCTTCACCCAACGGTTCAAGGGTACGATAAAATTGCTCAGTTTTGGTTTAATGAACTACTCGGACGACTTGGTAGCGCAGAACCTCTAAGCGATGCTAATAATGCCACAGGAACCGATTTTAATGATGTGTTGGTGGGAAGTTCTACCAATAATACTATTGAAGGTCGTTTAGGTAATGATGTGATCACGGGTGGCGGTGGTGCAGATTTATTTTCCTACGGTACACCCGATAGTGGAGTTGATATTATTTCTGATTTTGATGCAACTCAAGGTGATGCTATCGGTATCGCAGTCGCCAATTTTGGGGGAGGTTTAGTTGCAGGAACTTCTTTAAGTATTACGGCTTCTCCAACCGGGACTCTTGTGGCAAGTGGCGCACCCACTCCTATGGGTAACAATGCTAACTTCCTCTACAATACTTTATCGGGAGAGTTGAGCTTTGATGTTGATGGTGCAGGCTCTCAACCGAGTGTTCAATTGGCAATACTCGCAGGCGCACCGCAGTTAAGCGTTAGTCAGTTTTTGATTGCCTAGTTTCATCAATAAAAAGATTCTTGGGGCGCAACAGCAGCGCCCTAAATGATTTCAGAATACTAATTTTAGTTTCAATCCCTAATAGGTATTAATGGTAATTTCTAGTTGATTCGGTGGCGGTGGTGTTCCTCCCCCTTCAGTTTCAATCCCTAATAGGTATTAATGGTAATTTCTAGTCGTAGATAACCGCAGTCCTATTTCAAGAATCTATGTTTCAATCCCTAATAGGTATTAATGGTAATTTCTAGCAATTAGTTATCGACAATGCAAAACTGCAAGAATCGGGGTTTCAATCCCTAATAGGTATTAATGGTAATTTCTAGTTCTTGAAGATCAGCGAAGCGGGGGAGAGAAAGAGTTTCAATCCCTAATAGGTATTAATGGTAATTTCTAGTTTAACTGTTCGGATATTAAACCCGTTGTGTCTGTGTTTCAATCCCTAATAGGTATTAATGGTAATTTCTAGCGCAACGATTGCGTTGTAGGCAGCAACGATTGCTTTGTTTCAATCCCTAATAGGTATTAATGGTAATTTCTAGCCGAATTATATTTTCTTATACTGGCCATGCCCATCAGTTTCAAT
>CAZNCM010000414.1:0-4863 GCA_964571155.1 uncultured Lyngbya sp.
TGTTGAAAGCGGCGTTCTAAAGCGGCATCTTTTTCAATATATTTGCGATATTCATCTAAAGTTGTTGCTCCAATACACCGGAGTTCCCCTCGGGCTAACATGGGTTTGAGTAAGTTACCCGCATCCATTGCCCCTTGAGTCGCACCTGCTCCTACAACGGTATGAATTTCATCAATAAAGAGAATGATTTTACCGTTTGAGTCGGTGACTTCTTTGAGGACTGCTTTGAGACGTTCTTCAAATTCGCCTCGGAATTTTGCCCCGGCAATTAAGGCTCCGAGATCTAATGCAATCAATTGACGATCTTTGAGAGATTGGGGAACATCTCCGGCGACAATTCGTTGGGCGAGTCCTTCGGCAATGGCGGTTTTTCCAACTCCCGGTTCTCCAATTAATACGGGATTATTTTTAGTTCGACGGCTTAAAATTTGAATGGTACGACGAATTTCATCATCTCGTCCAATCACGGGATCGAGTTTTCCTTGACGGGCGGCTTCGGTAAGATCTCGCCCATATTTTTCGAGTGATTGATATTTTCCTTCGGGGTTTTGGTCGGTCACTTTTTGGTTTCCTCGGACTTGAGCAATCGTTTTTTTGAGCTTGGCTTCATCTAGTTTAAATTCTTGATAGAGGGATTTACCAAAGCGATCGTCTTTGGTGTAGGCTAAGAGTATGTGTTCGATAGAAATATATTCATCGCCGTACTCTTTTCGATAGGCTTCAGCGTGATCGAGTAAGAGGTCTAAACTGCGACCTAAATAAATATTGGTGCTGCTTCCTTTTACTTGGGGTTGACGATTAATGAAAGTATCAACTCGTTCTCGCAATACCGAAATCTCGATGCCTGCTTTTGTGAATAAGCTGCTTGCGAGTCCTGTTTGTTCGAGTAAGGATTTCATTAAATGTTCGCTTTCAAGCTGTTGTTGTTGAGCTTGTTTGGCGATCTCTGGAGTTTGGGCTAAAGCTTCCCAAGATTTTTCTGTAAATTTACTCGGATCTGTAGGTTGCATTGATTTTATCCTCCTTGTTTTGAATATTTGGAGTCAATGGGTTTAAGACTGTTTCTCTTGCTCGGGTAAAGACGCTACGCAAATGGCTATAACGTTAAATTTTATGGAATTGTATTGAGTCAGTTCACAGCAGGAACGACAATTAAAAAACTCTAATTGAGATGATTTCGCTAAGGTGAACTTCAGTGATCCAATCTTTAATCTACTTCTAAAATGTTGACTTAAAGTTTTGAACCGAGAGATTCAAGAGATTTAAAAGGAATTACCCAGAAATTTGCTCACTTGACGACTATTAAACTGTAGCTTACCTTAAATTAACATTCTGTACAATCTTCCTCCCCTGTTAGGTACGGATAGCCGCAGTCGTCTATGGAGGGTAAAATATTGGAACAATTTGTCTAATCATCCCAGGATAGTGTTAGTCCTGTAGAGTTTACATTTTGACATGAACTGGAAGCCAAACGGTAAAGGTTGAACCTTTTCCGACCTGACTTTCAACTGTAATTCCACCGCCGAGAATTTCACATAAGCGCTGACTAATAGCAAGTCCTAATCCTGTTCCACCAAAGCGTTTAGTTGTCGAAGCATCAGCTTGAGTAAAGGCTTTAAATATGAGTTTTTGTTGTTCGTCACTCATTCCAATTCCAGTATCGATAACTTTGAAGATCAGATATTGCTGCATTTGATTTCCGCCAAAACGACCTTTTGAAGAAGAAATTCTTCGTGTTGAGGAGGGTTTAGATTTAACTCGTTTGACCACAATTGTAATCACACCATCCTGAGTGAATTTACAGGCATTACTGAGTAAGTTGAGAAGAATTTGTCTGACTTTTGGGAGATCAGCATACATCTGACCAATCTCATTTATAACTTCTACTTTAATGGCATTTCTATTTTTATCGGCGAGGGGTTTTGTAGTTGTGATCACATCTTCAAGTAACTGTTTTTCGACCGAAAAATCTTCTAAATAAAGGGTGACATGACCCGCTTCTATTTTGGAAATGTCGAGAATATCACTGATCATATCTCGTAGATGTCTTCCGGCTGTTTGAATTTTTTCTAAGTCGGGAAGAAAGTCGTGATAGCCGAGATCATCGGCGTCATCATGGAGCATTTCGCTATAACCAATAATCGCGTTGAGAGGGGTGCGGAGTTCGTGACTCATATTGGCTAAAAAGACACTTTTAGAACGGTTAGCAGATTCGGCTAAAACTTTTGCTTTTTCGAGTTCTTCGGTGTATTCTGCGACTCTTTGAATGAGATGATTTAAAGCGTAGGTGAGTTCTCCGATTTCATCGTCTGTGGTGACGGGAATTTGGATAGCAAAATCTGATTCTTCACCCACTTGATTTGCCACTTTGATCATTGTGGCGATCGGATGTGCAATTAGCCAACTAATATAAACGGCTAAGACTAAACCAAGAAATGCGGAGATTAATAGACTAAATAAGAGGATTTGATTGCCTAAAATTTCGGCTTTTTCACTGGCTTTTAATCCTTGAGATACCCGATTTCCTAGACTGACGGTGAGGGCAATTGATTCGTCTGATAAATTATATAAGTTTTGAGCTTCAGGACTACCGCTAAATTGATTTAAAGCGTTTTGCAGAGATTGTTGGGTTCGAGGATCACTTCTTCCTTTTTCTATGGTTTGCAAAATCTGTTCTAAATTTTGAGTGTATGCTTGCAGATTTTCTGTATATTGTTGATATAGATTTTGAATTTTTATATAGTCATTTTGAACTTCTGTATTTTGGGTTTTGGGAACAAACTTGAGTTGTTGAAGTTGACGGTTAATTTCAAAAATACCGGAACGGATTTCTGAAAGATCTTCAGCAATGGCTGAAGTTTGAGTAATTAAACCCACTAATTCTTCTTGGTTTGATTTAAGTTCAAAGACATTGTGATTGATCCGAGTTAAAACTTGTGCTTTTTCTTGGTCGATTGGAAACTGTTCTTTGAGTTTTCCTTTGTAGTATCCTTCAACGATAAAGCTTGTGATTGCACCTAACATGGCAACTCCAATCACGAGAGCATAGCCCAAGCCTATTTTCTGCCGAATCCCCAGACGATTGAATAACGACAGTTTTAGCCCCTTTGGAGTTGGGCTACTAACAGAAGATTTGTGAGTGGGTGAGCTTACAGACATCCGTGAGGTTGCAATCAGCTTGGAAGATTTAGATCAATTTTAAATCAGTTGAGACAGATATACCGAAGATCGAGACAATTGTACGCTCTAAACGGTAAATACACACAATCCTCTGTTAGAGGCTGAGTTCACCCTGGTGATGGAAAAGACATCGGTATGGGAATTGATCCAATTCTAACCAGTCTGATTGACCGAAGACAAATTTTCGCAAATGTTTGCTTTGATTACTCGAACGAATTGGGGAACGAATAGGGTAAACTAGGGTTAATTCCGTCAATTCCCTTTGAATATTATGGGACTGTTTGATCAGATTGTTGGTGCTTTGAGTGATCCAAACCGCGAGGCAAGCAATTCTCAGCTCAATGACATTTTGAGTAGCGTACAGCAGCTTACAAATAATCAGAGCGTTTCATCGGAGACGACTCAAACGGCTTTATCGGTTTTAGGGGGCTATGTACGTTCGGCGTTGCAACAAAAGCGTACGAATCAGGGAAATGAGTCGGTGCAAGCTTTTGTAAATCAGTATAGCGGTACCGGTACAAACCCTCAAGCGGTGGCTTCGCTGTTTTCGACCCAACAACAGGTTCAAGTTGCTGAAGCGATTTCTAACCGTACAGGAATTGATGCAGGTACAATTCAAAGTTTACTACCGGCTTTGATTCCTTTGGTGTTGAATCTCTTGAAGACCGGAACTTCGACTGAAAATCCTCAACAGGGTTCAAATTCGGTACTCAATCGCTTTTTGGATGCCGATCAAGATGGGGATGTAGATGTGGCTGATGCCATGCGGTTAGCGGGACAATTTTTGCAAAATCGTTAAACCTAAGATGACCTGAACCGTATAGGGAAAATGATTTCGTTTTCCCTTAGTTTTTGAGATTGAGTATAAATGGAAATGGTAATTGAATGGTTACAGCTTAAAGTTCCTCAAGAAAAATGGGAAGCTTTTCTCCAGCGAGATGAAGAAGTCTGGACACAAGGACTCCAACAATATCCGGGTTTTATCGGAAAAGAAACTTGGATTGATCCGCAAAAAGAAGAGATTGTCTTGGTGATTCGGTGGGAAACTCGTCAACAGTGGAAATCTATTCCTCAAGAAGAAATTGATGCCTTAGATCAGCGTATGGGAGATTTAAGAATGCCGATTGTTAAAAGTTATGAATATCAAGTCCGAAAATTTCTTCATTAACTCTGAGATTAATCTTAACTGAATTTGGAGATTAAAGCTAAAATAAAATTAACACTTAAAAACCCGACTCCGATAATTAGGATAACAAATGTCGTTATACTCAAAAGGGGTCGGACTTGATCAATAAAACTACGATTCTCAGGTTTCATTTTTGAAATTTAACTCTGCTAAACAACATTTAAACTGATGTCCACGTCTATTATAAAGACTTTCGTCCACTTATTTTCATCCCAATCGATATTTTAACGTTCCGTATCACTTTCAGGCCTAGACATCCTCAACCCATTAAACTAAAGTAGAGACAACTTCTTTTTCAAGATCGACCTGAGTGCCTTCTGTCCTTCACCTATTGAGATCAAGATAATGTTTCCTGAACTCTCTCACCGCGATCAACGGCGATCGCATCAAATTCCAAATCCGGCTATGGCTTCATTCAATTCTAATTCTTCAGGTGCAGTTGTGCAGAAACTTAAACAACGACACTGGTTAGAACTGGCAGAATATGTTTCTCTACT
>CAZNCM010000415.1:0-4857 GCA_964571155.1 uncultured Lyngbya sp.
CGAGACATTAGACGCCCTGCGCCGTGGCTGCAAGAACAATAACTTTCCGCATTTCCTTTCCCTTTCACAATAAAAGATTTTGCCCCCATTGAACCGGGAATAATTCCGTAATCATTTTCTTGCGCCCTCACCGCACCTTTGCGAGTCACATAAACATCCTTGCCAAAATGCACTTCTTTTTCAGCATAATTGTGATGACAATTCACTTCTAAAAGGGGTTTTGTTGGCTTTCCTCCCGCAATTGCTTGTTCAACAATTCGTTTAAACCGTGCCATCATTACATCCCGGTTATAACGGGCATAATTTTGCGCCCATTGTAAATCTCGCCAATACGCAGCAAATTCGGGAGTTCCGGCAATAAAGTAGGCTAAATCTGGGTCGGGAAGCTTCATTTCTGCCAATTTAGCTAAGGCTTTGGCACTCTCAATATGACGTTGGGCTAGCATATTTCCAATATTGCGAGAACCGGAATGCAACATCAACCAAACAGCGTTTTCCGTATCGATACACAGTTCAATAAAGTGATTTCCACCGCCGAGAGAACCGAGTTGTTTTAAGGCTTTTGATTCAAGATTCTGTACTTTTGAATGTAAGTCTTTAAACTCTCGCCAACCTTGCCAATTACTAACGGATTTTTCGATATCTTTATTGGCGTTAAACCCTACCGGAATCGCTGATTCTATTTCCAGACGAATTTGCTTGAGTTTTCCCTCTAATTGGTCGGCTACAAACGGCATTTTTACCGCACACATTCCACAGTTATGAACGAAAACACCAGCGGTTAGAGCAAAGTTGTGATATTCCGGTACTGTTAAACAGTAAACGTCTTGTTTTTCTGATAGGAAAATTACCCCGACAACTTTGTGGTTGTACCCGTGTTCTTTTCGGCGATGGTTGTGTAATCCAATGGGACTTTTAACCTCAGCACCGCAGGTTTCGCAAGTGTAAATCCGATTGGCAATTTCCTGGCTTTTAGCTCTTCCTTTTTCGCTGGTGGGAAATTTAGGAATTTTACCTAACAAACCAGAGCGTGCAATCATCCAGTGGGCTTTTTGGTATCGACCAGAATAATTCTGCTGAATTAACGTATAGCCATCCTTATCCTTTTTGGAGTAAAAAGGCATTAAAGACGTACCATTTTTTAAGTCTTTTGCTTCTCGATAACTGCCATCGCGCAACATGAATTGATGGTCGGGAGTGCATTTAATTTCCGCACCGTTGTCGAGAACTACTTTTACTAACGGGGCATTGCGACGAGTCAAGCGAGCCATCGCTTTAGCTGCTACAATTCGACCGGTGTCGGTGCAGGAGTAAACCACAAACTCTCGCCGCCAGGAAGCTAACTCGACCAAGGGATAAGATTTGCCGTCTGCTAGAGGAACTAATGTATCTCCGGTGAAGCAACCAATATCCACCCCAACGGCTGCGGGAATAATGGCATCTTTTGTGGCAATAACAGACCCAACTAACGCCCCTTTTCCTAAGTGTACATCGGGCATTAATGCCACGTGTTTGAACACAAAGGGGAGGGAGGCGACGTTTTTAGCCATTTGGGTTTCTTGGGAGGCTAACGGATGATTTGCCCAAGATAATACGGGTTTTGGTGTTGATATTTCTAAGGGTTTGTAGGGCATGGTTGTAGTAGTTTGTTTGTATAACAGCGTTTGTATAATTTAATTGTAGTATTTTTGTATTACACTTGTCAAGTGGGTGCAATATCTGGGTGCAAGCCTTGCCCCCCTACAGGTTTTCCAAGATAATTAAACTGTCTAGGGGTTCTTGTAAAGAGGGGGGAACGTCGGTTAGCTGACGGTGCATTTTGAGAATAATTTCTTCGGGGACTTGGCGGAGTCGGTTTTGGTTGCGTTGAAGACATTGTTCTAGCGGAGTATTCACCCAAACGGCAAAAATCGGATCAAACCCAATTTCTCGTGCTACAGTAATTACATCTTTTCGTTGACGACGTTGAGTGTTTGTGGCATCATAAATGGCGTCTTTTGCTTCTCCAACGGCCTGTTTAAATTGATATTGAACTTGACTCCAAACCCTTAACCAAGGCCCTTGAATTCCCTCATCACCAAATAGTTTCCCCCGAATAGTATCAGTCGAAATTAATTGATATTGAGGATGATTCACTTGAAATTGAGTGGAAAAAAAAGACTTCCCGCTTCCAGGAAGTCCAATCATTAAGATAAGTTTGCTCATTGAAGAACGTTAGACCTAAATAACCGTTCCATCAGGAATAACAGCATTTTTCAAGATAGTCACAATTCCACTGCGGATATAGAACCCAAGTTCCTCGCGCTCTGCTTGTTCGACATCTTCTTTGTTGGTGATGGTAACATTACTACCAATCCGAGCATTTTTATCAACAATCGCTCGACGAATCGTTGTATCGGCACCAATTCCCATCGGAGTTTTACCTTGTTGGAGATTGGATTGACGTTCGGCGAAGGGTTCATAATAGTCAGAACCCATAACGAGGGTATCTTCAATCACACAACCCGCTTCAATGCGAGAACGCAAGCCTAATACACTGTGATCTATTCGGCATTTTTTAAGAATACACCCTTCGGAAATAATGGATTCTGTGATTTGACAATCGAGAATTTTAGACGGGGGTAAATACCGAGAACGAGTATAAATCGGGGCTTTTTCGTCGTAGAAACTAAAGGGAGGTTGAGGTTGCTGCGTTAACGCCAAGTTGGCATTGTAAAACGCTTCAATTGTTCCGATATCTTCCCAATAATCGTTAAACAGATAAGCTTGAACATTGTGGTCTGGGGCGGCACTCGGCAGGATTTCTTTACCGAAATCAGTTTGTTCGGTTTCCGTCAGTAATTTAATTAACACCTCTCGGTTAAAGACATAAATCCCCATCGACGCAATATAGGGGTTTTCCTTTGCTTCTTCGGCGGAAAGTCCTAACGTGGTCGTGTCAACGGCCATTTTCTTGAGGGCATCGCCTTTGGGCTTTTCACTAAAATCAATAATACGGCCAGTATCATTAATCTTCATCAACCCAAAATCAGAAGCCCGTTTTTCATCAATGGGAAGTACAGAGAGGGTAATATCAGCTTTTGTATCAATGTGACGCTGAACAAAATCCCGGTAGTCCATGCGGTAGAGATGGTCGCCTGATAAAATCAAGAAATAGTCAACATCCCACTCTGCAAACAGCCAAATATATTGACGAACCGCATCGGCAGTACCCTGGAACCAATTCGGGTTACTTGCAGTTTGTTGGGCGGCAAGAACCTCTGTAAACCCATCTGTGAAGCCTGAAAAGTTGTAAGCCCGAGAAATATGGCGGTTGAGAGAAGCGGAGTTAAACTGAGTCAGAACATAAATTTTAAGAATTTCCGAGTTGATACAGTTACTGATAGGAATGTCAATCAGTCGATATTTACCAGCCAAGGGAACTGCTGGCTTGGCCCGTAGCTTGGTCAGGGGATAAAGACGAGTACCAGCACCGCCACCTAAAATAATCGATAAAACTTTTTTCACAAAAACTACCTCTTATCTGCCAATGTTTTCCCAAGTTTAGTGTCCGACTGTAAGTCCAAATTGACAAGGGGGAACGGGAAAAATGTCGGTTAAAATTGGGTTATGATTCCACCCAAGTTCAAATTAGACCTAATGAATCCACTCTATTGGGCTGAAAGTTCCCGATTCGGTTCCCCTCTCTCAAAATGTAGTGATCCGTAGAAATCGTCCTGAAAACCCTAATCTCTAAAAATAATGGTCTCAGGAATAGATTTCTAGCCCTACAACCGCTGAACACTTTACGCAATCCGTGATTCAATACATTTATTTTTTCGGGTTCAGTTTACCACTGTCTCCCGGAATTATTCCTCTATCATCAGACAGAGCCAGACCATCACATCAAGACAAATGGACATCCGTTCGCTGAATCTCACAATTCGGGACTTCCTAAAACGCATTGATCGGCGTACTAGAAAGCAGACTCAACTCAACGGGGATCATTGCTTGTTTGCCTGCATATCATACCATCTGCGGGGGACTCTGTTGTTAACTCTCATAAAACGGCAATTTTCTCACCTTTTTGAATAAATTTCTCTCGAAAACCGGATTTTTCGCCAACCCCGTGAAGAAAACAGTGGTTGACTATCACAAGGTGTGTAAACTCTCTAAAAAAATTTCCTGAACAAAAAGTGCATATTATTCTCAAACCAAACGTATTGAACAATACCGAGAGTGGTTACAGCGTAAACATCGCTTAATTCTATCAGACCGACCTATTCATTTCTCTCATAGGAGATGTTCCGATGACGTTCTTACTAGCTGAAACAACTCAATTGAGGTTGGAAATCTCCCCAACCGTACAAAATCAAGCCTGGCAGCAAAGTCAGCCCTACTCAACTCCGAGTCGTCGTTGGAGTGCATATCTCAATCAACTCTGTCTCGAGACAGTGGTTCCTTGGTTACAGGAAGACTATGATTGCAGAGTTCAATCTTCAACTCTACTCCCCAATATTGGAGAACGGGTTGAGGGTGCTGTGATTACCCTTGCTGACCAAACTCGACTGATTTTAATTCCGAGCGAAACCATTGACACCGATGAATTTCGGGTTCCTCAAGAATGGGTTGATGTTCCCAGTTTGATCGGCGATTATTACCTCGCTGTTCAAGTCAATCCCGATGAACAGTCGGTGCAGATTTGGGGATACACCACTCATGCTCACCTGAAAACTCAAGGGGACTACAACTGGAGAGATCGCACTTACAGTTTAGACGGTTCCGAACTGATCAGCGATCTCAATGTTCTCTGGGTGGCTCGTCAACTTGGCCTGAGTGAACAAACTCGCAGTGCGGTTGAACCCTTATCAACATTAA
>CAZNCM010000416.1:0-2776 GCA_964571155.1 uncultured Lyngbya sp.
CTACTCCAACAGATACACCCACACCAACAGACACACCTACACCAACAGACACACCTACACCAACAGACACACCTACTCCAACAGATACACCTACTCCAACAGATACACCCACACCAACAGACACACCTACACCAACAGACACACCTACACCAACAGACACACCTACTCCAACAGATACACCTACTCCAACAGATACACCCACACCAACAGACACACCTACACCAACAGACACACCCACACCGACACCTAGTGCTGGGCCTTCACCGACGCCCACTCCTACCCCCCCTGCTCCTACCCCTCCCCCTGCTCCTACTCCTACGCCCGATACAAACCCTCTAGAACTCGGCAATGATAGCTTAGAAGCAACACAAAATACTCAACTAACTATCAGTACAACTCAACTGTTAGAGAATGATTTAGCAGCAGGCGAACTGATCGATATTCTCACCATTAGTCTGTTCGATAACACCACAGAAAATGGCGGAACAGTTACAAGTAATGGTCAGTCGTTAGTTTATACTCCCCCAGAAGGGTTTTCGGGTACAGATTCGTTTACTTATACTGCTGTTGATAGTAATCTTCAAACCGGAACTGCAACCGTTTTTATTAATGTTGAGGTCAATAATGATCCGCCCAATTTAGACCTTGATGGAACAGCAGAGGGAACGAACTTAACGACTACTTTTACTGTCGGACAGTCAGGAGTAAGAATTGGAAATCAAGTTGATATTACCGATCCAGATAATACCAATTTAGTCTCCGCAACGGTGACGCTTACAAATCCTCAAGATGAGGATGAAACGTTATCTTTTACAGGTGCTTTACCGAATGGAATTACGGTAGGAGATTTTAATCCAGAAACCGGACAAATTACGTTAACGGGAACTGCACCCATCGCCACTTATGAAGGCGCAATTAGCCAAATTGTCTACAATAATACTGCGGAGGTTCCTGATACAACAGACCGTGTTATTGACGTGGTTGTTAGTGATGGAATTGAGAATAGTGATGTTGCGAATGCAACCATACAAGTTAACTTTGCGCCGGAGTTAGACTTGGATGAAACCGCAGACGGAACAGGTTTTAATACCAGTTTTACCGAGGGAGATACTGCGGTTAATATTGCGAGTTCTGTCAGTATTACAGACTTGAATAATCCTAATCTGGAGTCGGCGAAAATTGCGATTACCAACTTGCAAGATGGCGATTTAGAAAGTTTATCAATTAGCGGAAGTTTACCCGATCAAATTGCTTCAAATTATGAGACATCTACAGGTATTCTTTCGCTAACAGGTAGCGCACCGCTCGAAGATTATCAAACCGCAATTGAACAAATTGTTTACCAAAATACCTCCGAAAATCCGACAGATGGAACTCGTCAAATTGAGGTAACAGTTAATGATGGTTTGAGTGATAGCGATATTGCAGTTACAGAACTTGAGATTATTCCGGTTAATGATCCGCCGGAACTAGATCTTGATACGACAGCAACTAATACCGACTTTACGAATACATTTACCGAAGATGAAGGCGCAGTTAATATTGCAAATTCGGGTAATGTTGGGGTTGTTGATCCGGATGATACTCAAATCGAATCAGCTACCGTTTCTTTGACTAACATTTTAGACGATACTGATGAGAGTTTGTCGGTTAATGGGGCGTTACCGGGTGGAATTACTGCAAATTACAACAGTGAAACGGGGATTTTAGACTTAACCGGATCTGCAACATTAGAGGAGTATCAAACAGCCCTCGGTCAAGTGGTTTACAATAACCTCTCTCAAAATCCAAACACCACAACCCGCACCATTCAAGTGTCTTTAAACGATGGTGAAGTTAATAGCAATACGGCGACTTCCAGCATTAATATTATTGCTGTTAATGATCCACCTTTCTTGGATGTAGATACGACTACAGACGGTACAAACTTCGCGACTATTTTTACCACTGGCGGAACAGGGACAGCCGTTGTTAATGTTGGGAATACCAGTGTTATTGACCCGGATAATACGAATATTGAGTCCGCAACAGTGACGTTAGTTAATCCTTTAGGTGGCGCAAGTGAGAGTTTGTCGGCTAGTGGATTACCTGCTGGATTCAACCAGAATTATAATGCTTCAACAGGTCTTCTCAATATTACCGGAAGTGCAACGTTAGCCGAGTATGAAGCACTGCTAGGACGAGTCATTTACAATAACATAGATCCCGATCCCGATTTAAGCGATCGCACTGTTCAATTTGTTTTGAATGATGGTGAACTCGACAGTAATATTGCAACAACTTTGCTGGAAATCAACCGTCGTCCTGTTGCGAATGATGAGGGTACTTTTGTTACGAATAACAGAGATCCATTCATCATTGATGTTCTCGCAAATGATAGCGATCCCGATGCTGATCCGTTAACAATTACTTCTACAGACGGTGGTACTAACGACGTAACTACCGATGGTACAGTAATACAATATATTCTGGTCGGTGATCAAAGATTCGCTACTTTTGAATACACAATTAGTGATAGTCGAGGTGGAATAGATACCGCTCAGGTTGGAGTGAATGTAGACAACTTTTCTAGTGACAATCCTCAATCTTTCGCCGGAAGAAATCTCAGTGATAACCTCAACGGTTTGGGTGGAAATGACACTTTAGACGGTCTGGAAGGGAACGATACTCTCAGCGGAGATAACGATAATGATAGTATTACCGGAGGTTTAGGAGTAGATAATCTCACTGGAGGTAGCGGTACGGATTTATTCCGTTATGTGAGTCCTGAAGATGG
>CAZNCM010000416.1:2786-4400 GCA_964571155.1 uncultured Lyngbya sp.
TGATTACTGATTTTGAGGGTTTGGGTTCAACGAATGGGGATCAAATTCAACTGGAGTTTGGTACAACGATCAACCTTGTTACAACGGTTCAAACTGATGTTTCAACAAATATCCTGACTGAAGGAGAACCGGGAATATTTGCTTTTGATGATGGTAGTGATACTTATCTGATTTATGATGCAGATGGCAATAATCTCACCGGGGATAATTCCCAGATTTTAGCTCAACTTTCAGGGGTAAATGGAGTCACTGAACTGTTGAGCGATGACTTCATTATTATCTAAAAAAGTTCTGAAGTATTTTCTGTTTAAATCAATCAGTGGGTGTCAATAGATGCCCACTTTTTTTATGGCTAACTGTAAATCAAGAATCAAATTGTAGGTATAATTTCTTGATAACACTTGTCCCTAAGCCACCAGGTCTAAGCCCGCTAATCATCCTAGTTCATTTACTGTTCTGAGTTCCCGAAGTACCGACTCTAGTTAAATGTCTCTCTGAGTATAATTCTACATGGACATGACACCCCAACCCATGAGAATAAATCAAACATCCACACTCCAAAAACCTTGATTTTCATTAGCGATGATCTTATAATTGTTATAGTTTGTTATAGTGTTAAACAACTAATAAACTTTTGGGAAAAGCTTTTCTCTGTTCCAGAATGGTGACAGTTTTAGTTCTGGTACAGCATTTATAGATGTTTTAATTTTGAACAGGAATTATTCCCGATTATTCAGGATCTTTCTAAGGGTGCATTACGTCTAAGCACAAGTAAGTATTTGAGAAGGATTATCCTGAATGTCAGGGGGCATCGTTGAAAACCGATCAAACAACGAACAAACTTTAATTATGGCTGTCAAGTCTCAATCCCTGAACCCAAATTCATCAACCCTTCTTTCCTCAGATGTGTCTTTAACCTCTGAAACTGTGCAATCTTTATCTAATCTCTCAGAGCAATTCTCCCAACTTCAGCTTGATATCCAACAACTCACGGATACCATCTCTCAACTCGAAATTCCTTCAGTCTTTCAACCTCCTCATCGACTTATGCCTTTAGAGGAGCGTTTGCAACTCCATTTTCAGTCTCTTAAAGGTGAAAAAGAACGAGTCAAAAACTTAATAAAAGCAAAGGAAACTTTAGCTTTCAAACAAAAAGAACTCAAAAAGCTCGAACCTCAACTAAATCAACGCAAACTCGAAGCCACTGCCGCCTTAAAACGCTTAGAATCATTAGCTGAAACGGTTAAACAAACAGAAAATGCTTATTCTCAAGCGATGGAGGAATTTCAAGTCACCGCTCAACTTGCTCATCAAGCTCTGATTGAAGCTTATGGTCAACAGGGTAACTTTATGCTAGAAACTGAGGTGAAGCCTCAATATTTAGCTCTGCGCGAATCTTTTCCTCAACTGAGTCCGAGTTCCTAAATTTTAACGGATTAGAAAGTGAGTTGCGATTTTTGGCTCTATTTATATTACTCAATTTTGGATGTTCTACAGTATATACAATCAAACTAGACTCGAAAAAGAATTCAATCAGAACTTGAGCAATAATATCAAGATTGAGAAAAAATAGAACGGGTCTAGTGTAACTTAAGGCTAGATTCCCTAAAACCT
>CAZNCM010000416.1:4410-4837 GCA_964571155.1 uncultured Lyngbya sp.
GGAGGTTTCGGGCTTCTCAGGTTTTTGTTCAACCCAGTCCATTAATTGTTGTTTTGTAATCGCTCCCTCGTGGGACTCTATCATTTGCTGATTTTTAAAGAACCTCAGTGCAGGTACGCCTTCAACTTTGCAGGTTTTGGCAGCATTGAGACTTTTATCGACTTCAAGTTTAACAACCTTTAAGCGATCGCCATAGGTTTGAGCAACAGCTTCGACAGAAGGCGCTACCAGTTTACACGGGCCACACCAAGTTGCCCAGAAGTAGGCTAAAACAGGCTGTTCAGCACTCAGGACTTCGGTTTCAAAATCGGAATCTTGAATAACAATCACGTTATTGCTCATGGTTTTTTGTACTGGTATTGCCTATCACCAGGGTGAATGGAAAGAAAAAGTTTAACAGGAGATAGGGTTGCGGCTCTATGGAATA
>CAZNCM010000417.1:0-822 GCA_964571155.1 uncultured Lyngbya sp.
GAAGGCTTCAACTCCGGTGCAGATGATTATCTGACTAAACCCTTTGAACTCGAAGAAATGTTGGCGCGAGTTCGTGCTTTACTGCGTCGAACTGATCGCATTCCGCAAGCGGCTAAACACAGCGAAATTCTCAACTATGGGGTTCTTACGCTGGTTCCAGAACGGTTTGAGGCGATTTGGTTTGACAAAACCGTTAAATTGACTCACCTAGAATTTGAACTGCTACACTGTCTACTTCAGCGTCATGGTCAAACTGTCGCTCCCAGTGAAATTCTCAAAGAAGTCTGGGGTTATGATCCCGATGATGATATCGAAACCATTCGAGTGCATATTCGACATCTGAGAACTAAAATGGAACCCGATCCTCGGCATCCCCGCTATATTAAAACCGTATACGGGGCAGGCTATTGTTTGGAGTTACCGAGTAACGGTTCTGTTCAAAACGAAAATGAGGAGGAACCCACAGAGGAGTCAGTTAGTAGCAATGGGGGTTCTAAGGTTACAAAAGTAGACTAGATAGAGTTACTCGTCCCTATCAGGATCAATGATTGACTCAATGATCAGTTTTCACCGTAGACCATTTTGACTCTCAATCCCTCACACTCAACTCACTCACTTCTGAACTTCTATACTTTCCTTGAGCAACTCCTCTTACTTGAGAAGATCATGATCAGCCAGTAATTTTTCGACTCGGGCTTCATCGACTCTCGATACTAATTTATTAGTCTCGTGATTATCTCGAATGGTTTTAGCCAGGGTGAAAGAAGAACCAATTGAGAATGTCATTCCCATACCCATAAAGCCTTTAACCCAGTTATCAAC
>CAZNCM010000417.1:879-3648 GCA_964571155.1 uncultured Lyngbya sp.
TCGCAGAAACAGCCAGGATAAAAGAAAGCCAAACTTGAAAGATCCACGCGGGTGTATCTTTTAAAGGGGGGGCTTTTTGGCTCATGATTTAAGACTCCTGAAATGAATTGCGCTTCGCTGCTATCATAAATTGGAATTGGGAGTCACTCAGTGAAGGAATGGACAGTTTAAACAAGTGTACACGACTAAAATTTTGGTTAGGGCGATCGCAGGCGAGTTTTACCGGGGTTTGTTTGGCAGAGAATTCATCCACTTGAAAAACTGTCTATTCCTGAGAACAGATTGAAACTTAAATCTCGATAAACTGGTTGTGAGTCACCCGCACAGAAATGAGCAAATGAACTCAAACCCACCTCCGTTACTCCATACCACTCAAGTTTAGATTGAACTGGACAATCCCAAATTTTTAGATGGGTAATGGCTTGAGTCTGAAACTTCCTCACAACCCATTTAATGCCAGTCAACTAAAATGAAGATGTCATTATTCTAGAACTTTATATCGATGAATGATCCGTCCTCAAAACCTGTATCTTCGCCGACTCAGCAATCCACCTTTGCGACTCGTCTGAGAAATCTGTTAATTACGCTAGTTGCTGTTATTTTAAGTGCAGCTATTCTTGTGGGTTTGAGAACTGAAGCGACTTCAACTTCTCTTCCCGAACTCGCAGAAGAATCGACTCCGCTTGAGGTTGCTTTGAGTAATGGAAAGCCGACTTTAATTGAGTTTTATGCCAATTGGTGTACGACTTGTCAAGCGATGGCACCGCAGCTTAAAGAGATTAAGCATAACTATGAAAATCAACTCAATTTTGTCATGCTCAATGTTGATAATAGTAAATGGTTGCCGGAGATCTTAAATTATCGAGTTGATGGAATTCCCCATTTTGTCTTTTTGAATGAGCAAGCAACTGCGATCGCTCAAAGTATTGGAGAAATCCCCGCGACGGTGATGGAAGCAAATCTCGATGCTTTAATTGCAGGTAATTCTCTACCCTATGCTGAAGCAACCGGACAAGTTTCTGCTTTTAAACCTTCTGTTACCACTCCAGAAAGCAATACTGATCCTCGCGCTCATGGAAGTATGATTGTTAATTAAAATTATCTAATTTTCCAGAGCAATTTTGATTTTTGAAAGGATAAAATCAGGGAATTAGAATGTTCTAAATTCCCTGAATATTCAACACAAAGCTTGGATTGAGTTGTTGATGCCCCTGATAGAACGCCTAGTCTAGTCCAAAGTATTTGCTTAATTGTTAAGCAATACCTCATTGATTAATGATCCTACAATATTTTTTGTTAGTTAAATAGTGATTCGTGTAAATTTTACCGTTAGAAGATGTAAAGTTTTTGTAAAGATCCTCTCATCAACATCTTCAGATCTATTTTAGTCACCAATCTCAAATCAGACTTAAAAAATTGTTAAATCAAATTTGATATAGCATTGATTAGGGGAGAATATCCCTAAAAACGATTGCTCTTGAGCCAATTTAAGCGATCGCACTGGCTCTCTGATTAATTTATTGATCTTAAAAGGTTGAAAACAATGGAAACAGCAACATTTGGGGCGGGCTGCTTTTGGGGAGTAGAAGCCGCATTTCGTCGAGTCAAAGGGATCACCTCTACCTCTGTCGGTTATATGGGCGGACATTTTCCCAACCCATCCTATCTTGATGTCTGCGCCCGGATCACAGGTCACGCCGAAGTCGTTCAACTCCAATATGACCCCGATATTGTTTCCTATGAAAAGTTATTAGAAATCTTTTGGAAAATTCATGATCCAACCTCCTATAATCGTCAAGGAGCAGATCGAGGAGAACAATATCGTTCAGTGATTTTTTATCATACACCCGAACAAGAACAGATGGCTAGACGATCTAAACACAAGCTTCAGATGTCTGGACAATACGAAAAAGAAATTGCGACTCAAATTCAAGCCAGTTCTGAATATTATCTTGCCGAAGCGTACCATCAACAATATTATGAAAAGCAGGGAATTAGCAATAGTCGCTAACGAAAACGAAAAAAAGGTAGAAGACGATTTTCAGATTAACTAATATTGGGTGAGTGAGGTAACTTAATGGGATATAGCATAGAGGTCAACAGTGACAACTTTGAAGTTGAAGTTTTGCAAAAGTCAAACGAACAGATCATTCTCGTAGACTTTTTTGCGACCTGGTGTGGGCCTTGTCAGTTGATGAAGCCCTTACTCGAAAAACTGGTTAAAGAATACGACTTTATTTTAGCCAAAGTTGATATTGACAAAAATCCCGATCTCGCCAATACTTACAACATTGAGGGTGTTCCCGATGTGCGAATTGTGCATCAGGGAGAGGTTAAGAGCGGATTTGTGGGTGCATTGAACGAAGTACAACTGCGACAAGTATTAGCGCAGCTCAACTTAAAATCTGAACTAGAAAAGGGATTAGCGAGTATTGAAATGGCAATTGCCAATCAAGATTTAGACTACGCCCAAAATCTATTTCAACAGTTACTCGAAACCTATCGGGATCGGGCTGATTTGAGCTTACAAGCCGCGCAATTTTTTCAGGACGTGCATCAAAACGATAAAGCCAGCAAGCTGTTAGCAACGATTTCTGAAGATCAACGAGAATATTATCCCAAAGCCCAAGCGTTAAAACAGTTAATTGAGTTTCAAACCGTGGTTCAGCAGCCTGGGACAAGTGAACTTGATAGGCGTTATGCTCAAGCCTGTCGTTTCACCCTAGAAAAAGACTATGAACCCGCTCTGGCTCTCTTTTTGGAGCTTGT
>CAZNCM010000417.1:3758-4837 GCA_964571155.1 uncultured Lyngbya sp.
GTTACAGTTGTACTAAAAATTTAGTGATTTTCCCTTCAAACCACTTGTTTTACAGGTTCTAATGAACAAAGCTTTAGTAATTTTAAGCGAGTTAAATGATCGCGATATTGACTGGATGGTGAACCATGGAAATCGAGAAAAGGTGACAGCCCACACGATTCTTATCCACGAGGGTCAACCCATCTCAGCACTTTATATTGTTTTGGAGGGAACTCTGAGCGTTTCAGTCGCCGCAGTCGGAAATCAAGAAATTGGCAAAATTGGCTGTGGGGAAGTTCTTGGGGAAATGTCATTTATTGATGGACGTCTACCCTCCGCGACGGTAAAAGCAGTGGAAGATTCGCTGGTCTTGGCAATTCCCCGACAATTATTGACCGAAAAACTAGATCGCGATGTCCTCTTTGCCCTGCGGTTCTATCGAGCAGTCACCAAATTTCTCTCGTCTCGACTGCGAAACACAGTTAACCGCTTCAGCGACGAATCCAAGACATCCACCCTTACTCCTTCTTTTCAGGCGAACTCGCCGTTAGAGAATCAGGTTGAACCCAATCTGTCTCGGTTTGATTTAATTATGAAGCGTCTACGAGGAGTTGATTTTTCTGACTCTTGAATAAAAAAATAAATCGGAGATTGGCAAATGAGGGGGTAAGCTGATCTTGCTATTCCTAAAGGATTGTAAGAGTTAAATCCGTAATTTCTCTGATACTCTTTTTTAAAAAGATACAAGCGATCAAGCTAAAAGTTCAGTATCGTCACTGTTGAATATAAGGGGTGTTATATCTTAACTTTGAGATAGAGTTTAGGAAATAACAATGCCAGTGACTACTCCTGCTTCAGATATCCCCAATCTTGTTCGCACCCTTCGTGAACGCTTAGGTTTATCCCAAGAAAAACTAGCCGCAAGTCTGGGTGTTTCATTTCAAACGGTGAACCGATGGGAAAGAGGACGCGCCAAACCCTCCCAGCTTGCTTTAAATGCAATAGAACAAAAACTCGCAGAAATGGGTGTACAAGGGTCTGATCTGCTTTACAAATATTTTAAGCAACAGTAGGCCAGCAAGATTTGACCCCAAAAGGGG
>CAZNCM010000418.1:0-1693 GCA_964571155.1 uncultured Lyngbya sp.
CACTAAAACGGCTATTGTCGTGACGGAGTTACCTTTTCAAGTCAATAAAGCTAGTTGGATCGAGAAAACGGCGAGTTTAGTCAATGCCGGGCGCTTGGAAGGAATTTCCGATATCCGTGATGAAAGCGATCGCGAGGGAATTCGAGTGGTGATCGAATTGAAGCGGGAAGCTTCTCCCCAAGTGGTGCTACATCATCTCTACCAACAAACGGATTTGATGTCGAAATTTGGAGCGATTTTTCTGGCATTGGTAGAGGGTCAACCTCGTCAGTTAACTCTCAAACAAATTCTCCAAGAATTTCTCAATTTTCGCGAACAAACTCTGATTCGTCAGTATACTCACGAGTTGGAAGCGGCTGTGCGTCGGGGTCACATCGTTGAGGGCTTACTGAATGCTTTGGCTAATTTAGATGCAGTGATTGAAATTCTGCGGAATTTGCCCGATGGGGGAACTGCAAAAATTAGCTTGGAAAGTGATTTGCAGATGAGTGAAGCTCAAGCGGATGCGATTTTAGCGATGCCGATGCGACGGCTCACGGGGTTAGAACGACAAAAGCTACAAGAAGAATTTGAGGAACTCAGCGAACAAATTCGACAATTACGACGGTTGCTTGATGAACGTTCTGAGTTGATGAAATCTTTGAAAAAAGAATTGCGATCGCTTAAGCGTCAATATGGCGATCCCCGACGCACGCGGATTGTGGTTCAAGATCCTGAAGATCAACCCGCACAATCGAGTCGCCGAAATAGCTCTAAGCAGCCGAAAAGTACGGGTTCTCAGACGACTGCTATTTTACAACCTGTTGCCCCCGCAGAAGAAGAAACTTTTCTAGAATTTACCCATCGTGGCTATGTCAGACGTTTATCGGCGAAAACCGGAGACTCCAAAAGTCGCAGTAAAAACGATAAATCGGAGATCATTGTTGAAGACAGTGATGATTTTAATGTCGGTAATTACCTGACTAACACCGGACAGAATTTAGCAATTCTCACCCGCACTGGTAAGGCTTATCCCCTGAATGTGGGTGATATTCCCCAAACTTCTAGCCGTTCACGCGGAACACCGTTAATTACGTTACTCCCGTCTTCGGTGACGAAAGATCCACCGATGAGTCTTCAAGAACTGATTTTGGCCCATTTCATTGTGGCTAAACATTCTGATAAAACTGATTTAATCTTGGTGACGCAACAGGGGAAAATTAAACGATTGTCTTTAACGGAGTTGAGTGATCTGACCAATCGAGGGATTACAATTATTAAGTTAAAAGATCAAGATGAACTGGGTTATGTCAGTTTGACTCGCCCCGGTGAACAGATGATTTTGGCGACTTCCGGCGGACGAGTGTTGCGTTTACCTGTTAATGATGAACAGTTACCCCCGATGGGACGTACTGCTCAAGGCTCACAGGTTACTCGTTTACGCAAACAAGAACGGTTGGTGAGTTGTCTGACGGTTCCTCCCAAGGCGAGTTTATTGTTGGTTTCGGAACTGGGCTTTGCTAAACGAATTTCTTTAGATCGAGTTCGTTCGACCACTCGCGGCGCCATTGGTACTCAAATGTTTCAGTTTAAAGGTCAAAAGGATGTGTTAGCAGGTATGGTCTCTGTTAATTCTAATCAAGAGGCTTATCTGATCACCAGTGAAAATCGTATTGTGCGTTTTGCGGTTGATGAAGTTAAGCTTCAAAATGAG
>CAZNCM010000418.1:1703-2672 GCA_964571155.1 uncultured Lyngbya sp.
CAATCGTTTATTTAAACTCAATACGGGAGAAAAAATTATTGGGGTTCGTGATCCATTATTGCTTCATCATCCTTAGAACATCATTGGGTTGAATTGGGTTAACTAAGTATAGAACTGATGGCTCAGGTTGTCTTAGAAAATATTTATAAAACGTTTTCGTCTTCTATTCGGGTGCAAGCCAACCGTTATCGTCTTGACTCGGACGAGAATGAACAGGTTTTGACTTCCGAGGAGTTAATGTCTTCTCGATCGGTTCTCCGACGGATTAACCTGACGATCAATGATGGCGAATTTATGGTATTAGTCGGGCCGTCTGGGTGTGGGAAAAGTACGCTATTACGGTTAATTGCCGGGTTTCAAAATTATGCCCTTTATCCTCATCTTAAGGTTTATGATAATTTGGCGTTTGGGTTGCGACGAATGGGGGAAAAGTTAGAGGAAAATCAAGACTTGATCTCGGAGAGTAATCAGGATTTTTCTTCGATGCTTAAACGCTTTGGGGAGGAAGCATTGGGGGTAATGACGCGATCGCTAAAACCCGGTTTGCGTTATCGTTCGGCGCAGGAAAAGGCAATAGCGGCGAGAGTTTTTGCGGTGGCGAGGTTATTACAGATTGAATCGCTTTTGGATCGATATCCCAAGCAACTTTCGGGAGGACAAAAGCAACGGGTGGCTTTGGGACGGGCGATGGCTCGTAATCCCCAGGTTTTTTTGATGGATGAACCTTTATCAAATTTGGATGCGAAATTACGGACAGAAACTCGTGCTCAAATTGTGGAGTTGCAACGTCAATTGGGAACAACGACGATTTATGTCACTCACGATCAAACTGAAGCGATGACGATGGGTTCTCGAATTGCGGTGATCAATCGCGGTCAAATCCAGCAGGTGGCGAAACCCCTAGAGTTATATAATCGTCCGGCGAATCAATTTGTTGCTGAATTTATTGGTTCTCCCCCCATGAATTTT
>CAZNCM010000418.1:2813-4834 GCA_964571155.1 uncultured Lyngbya sp.
AATCTTAAGGCTTATCAGGAGCAATCGTTAATTTTGGGTGTGCGACCTGAACATTTAAAAATCAGTTGCGCCGCTCCGAGAAATCTCCCGGTTCAGGTGGAACGAATGGAGAGTTTAGGACATGAAACTCTCTTATCGGTTCGTCCCTATTCCCGCGAGAACGGTGCTTTTTCTTTACTCCAATTACGGGTTCCGGGGGAGGTGTCGGTGAGTCTCGGGGAAAAGATTTGGGTAGCGATCGCCATTGACCATATTCACTTATTTGATCCCCAAACCCAACAGGCTATTTTTCCCCGCTAGTTCTCTAGATAGAGGTTCTCGACAAATAGAAAAGGTTTATCTGTGTCTTCGGACTTATATATCAAAAAATCGTCTCATTTTGCTTGCAGTTTCTTTACAATTTAGTTACATTTATTTACAGAGAGCAATAAGTTTCAAGAAAGGAGATTGCCCGATGGAAAATCAAAATAGTGTACCCCAAGGTCAAAATCGTCAACAATGGAACTGGGGCTTCACCGCTGGAGCCGAAAACTGGAACGGTCGCCTAGCGATGATCGGCTTTATCTCTGCCGTAATCATCGAACTCGCTTCTGGACAAGGTTTACTACACTTCTGGGGCTTAATGTAAGCTAGAGCAATGGATAATTTGCATAGAGAGTTGTGCAGTTGTCCATTACACTAGCCTAGATCTTAAGAGAGGCTTTAAGTTAGCTAGATTTAAAGCGTAGAGAGATTTTAACACGACTTGGGGGTTTTATGTAACTCTCAAGTTTTTTATTGACCCAGAGTTGAGAATTTCCAGATAAAAATAAGGGCAAAGCGGAAACAACGTCCTGGCTTTGCCCATTCACGCCTTAGATAGCCTTAACGAAACGACTAGCGAATGTACTCTTTTAAGATGCTGTTGCGATTAGGATGGCGCAACTTCCGTAAAGCTTTCGCTTCAATTTGACGAATTCGTTCACGAGTAACATTGAAGATTTGACCAATTTCTTCAAGTGTCTTCATGCGACCATCGTCTAAACCGTAGCGCAACCGTAAAACATCCCGTTCACGAGGACTCAGCGTATCTAAAACACTTTCGAGATCTTCGCGCAGGAGGTTTTTAGAAACCTGGTCTTCGGGGGTTTCACCATCCGACTCAATAAAATCACCCAGGCGAGAATCTTCTTCTTTACCAATGGGGGTTTCTAGAGAAATTGGTAGCTGAGCAGATTTGGCGATGAAGCGCAGCTTCTCGATGGTCATCTCCATGCGAGTCGCAATTTCCTCTTCAGTCGGCTTGCGACCCATCTCTTGAGATAGCAGCTTGGTGGTCTTCTTGATGCGGGAAATGGTTTCATACAGGTGCACCGGAAGCCGAATGGTGCGGGACTGGTCAGCGATCGCTCGCGTAATTGCCTGACGAATCCACCAGGTTGCATAAGTGGAGAACTTATAGCCCTTCTCGTGGTCAAACTTCTCGGCGGCACGAATCAGACCCAGGCTACCCTCTTGAATCAAGTCTTGGAAGGACAGACCGCGATTCATGTACTTTTTAGCGATCGACACGACTAGACGAAGGTTGGACTGCACCATCTTGTCTTTGGCGCGACGACCCAAGTACAGACGCTTTTGAAAAGCGGGTAGAGGCATATCTACCGCTTCTGCCCACTCGGCATCACTGGGTTCATGCTCAAGGGCATCCATCAAATCGTCGCGAATGCGCTCTAGCTCTAGCAAATCTGCAATCTTGCGGGCTAGCTCAATCTCTTCTTCAGCACGCAGCAAGCGAATGCGGCCTATCTCTTGAAGATAGAGACGAATGGAATCTTCGGTGTAGTGCTTTTTCTTCGTTTGGGCTCGACGAGTCGCTTTACCCTTAGCGGCTTTGGCTGGGGCTTTACTCTCAGAAGCATCGTCTGCATCGTCAAACTTCGATCCTCCGTCGCCTTCAATTAAGAGTTCTAGCTCACTCTCCGGCTTGATTGCGCCGAGCAATTCTTTCGCTTGAGTCATGCCGCGTTCCTCGTGCTCCTTCG
>CAZNCM010000419.1:0-4816 GCA_964571155.1 uncultured Lyngbya sp.
CGAGTCAAGATGCCACGTTTAAAAATATTTATGAACAGTGGAAAAAGTTTCGAGAAAGTATTTATCAATGGAGTGCAGTTAGTGAACTCGCCTATGGCAACTTTACCATTGCTCCGGCATTACAATCAATTACTGAAAAAAGTTAAGTAATACCCTCGGTTAATGTAGGATGGGCAATGCTCATCTTACGGGTGATTAATTTTTTTCTTAAGAACAGAATAAGTTGTATGATCAATCACATTTTTTAGAGAAGTTAATTTATACAATAAAATTTCAGTTTATCCAATATTTAAAGAACCAAAATTGTCTTTCAAACTCCTTCTAAAAATCCAAATAAAAATATTGGGATTGATCACAATTATTCTGTTGGGAACTCAAAAGACAGCCCTAGCCGACTCCACCGAACAACCGGGTGGAATCTTTACCGTTATTGATCAAATCTTTCAAAACATCGTCAATGTTCTTGATGGCATTATCTTTTATGAAATTGTAGGTTTTCCATTAATTGTTCTGTGGTTAATTCTCGGGGCAACTTTCCTCACCTTGAGAATGAAATTGATCAATATTCGAGGATTTCGACACGCCATTGATATTGTAAGAGGTCTATACGATGACCCCAATGAACCCGGCGAAGTCACCCACTTTCAAGCCCTAGCAACTGCCGTTTCAGGAACCGTCGGAATTGGAAATGTTGCCGGGGTTGCTATTGCCATTCAACTCGGTGGCCCAGGTGCAGTTTTATGGATGACATTGGGCGGTTTATTGGGGATGACAAGTAAATTTACAGAAGTAACTTTAGGCTTAAAATACCGCAATATTCACCCCGATGGAAGCGTGGCAGGCGGGCCGATGTATTACCTCTCAAAAGGGTTATCACGCCGAGGTTTTAGCAAGTTTGGACAAGGAATGGCGACATTATTTGCTTTCTTTTGTGGACTCTCAACGTTAGTCGGGGCGAGTATTTTTCAAACCAATCAATCCTATGCCGCAGTTGTTAATGTTTTCCCGAATTTATCACCGGGAATATATGGAATTTTGGTGGCAATTTTAGTGGCAATTGTTATTTTGGGAGGCATGAAACGAATTGGGGCAGTTGCGGGTCGTATTGTGCCAGCAATGGCGGTTATTTATATCCTCGCTTGTTTGTGGATTTTAGCTGTAAATTTCACTCAAATTCCGACCGCTTTTGCTCAGATTATCACCGAAGCATTTGCCCCCTCTGCAATGGTTGCAGGTGGATTTGGGACAACCTTTTCAATCGGTTTAAGACGGTCAGCCTATTCTAATGAAGCGGGCTTAGGAACGGCATCTATTCCCCATGCGGCAGCTAAAACCAATGAACCCATTCGGGAAGGTTTAGTGGCTTTACTTGAACCGTTTATTGATACAATTATTATTTGTAATATGACCGCTTTAGTCATTGTTATTACTGGAGAATATCAAAATGAAATTTATCAAAATATCGGTGGAGATTTAGCCGGAGTACAGATGACGGCTGCTGCTTTTAGTCAGGTGTTTAGTTGGTTTCCTTATTTACTCGCGGTTGCTGTTTTTTTATTTGCCTACTCTACAATGATTGGCACGGCTTATCAAGGGATGATTTCTTGGACGTATTTGTTTGGGAGTCAAACTCTCTTAATTCCGAAACTTATTTATATTTTGGGGGTGACAGTTGGGGCGAGTATTGGTGTCGGTGCCGCCCTAGATTTTACGGATATGATGTTATTAGCGATGGCTTTTCCCAACTTAATTGGATGTTACCTCATGTCTGGAGAAGTTGCAGCCGATTTGAAAGACTATATGAGTCGTCTAAAATCAGGAGAAATGCACCAATATAAACCTCAAATCAAATAGAACTAAAAGACCTCTAACGTAAAGTTTTAGAAATATCGTGAGTCAAAATAGCTCATTAATGAGATAATAGAATCCAACTGTCGAGAAAATAGGTTGAGGAAAGCAAGATGAGTGCAATTGAAAAAAACTGCGTGGTTGTTCCTGTTGACTTTGGGGAACTTTCTCTCATGGCGATCGCCACAGCATTAGAGTATGTAAAATCTCCCAACCAAATTCATGCTATTCATGTCTTAGAAGCACTTCCCGCCACTGATCCGGCGATGATTTGGAATACTCTAGATGATGAAGTTCGCAAGAATAATGTTCATAAAAAGTTAGAGGAATTCTTAAACCAATCCGAACATCAAGGAATACAAATTTATGTAGAAATCGGACATCCTTCTGAACAAATAGTTGACTTTTCTCAGGAAAAAAATGCAGATTTGATTGTGATTCCTACTCATGGGCGACGAGGAATTAGTCGGTTTATGTTGGGTTCAGTGACTGAACGAGTGATTCGATTTGCTCAATGTCCAGTCTTAGTATTAAGATAACTTCAGGCTTTGTTAAAAACATCTGATCAAAAAGGGAAAGTTGAGTCGGATGGGTCTAGAATTTTAGGAAAGAGATTAATTTAAAAAACAAGTCAGTGTAGTCTATTTCAAATACTCCTGTTTAAATGTAACAATTGTAACTGAATTAATTTCTTTTTTGTTGATGTATAACTTCCTTTCAATTTTCCTCAAATTTATAAAAATTTAACCTAAATTAAACCTTTACTTAACTTCTTAGGGATAGGGTAAGGTGTAAGCATTCATAAGGGTCTTATCGTGACGATCTCGACGCTTGCTGTACTTCCTTGTCATGAAAAATCCCGTGATTTTTACAGACGTGATTTGATTCCCCTTATACCAGAAGCCCTCTGGAAAATAGAGTCTGGAATCGTCCGCACTATGACTTGGAATCAAGAAGGAAACCAAATTAGTTTAGGATATTGGGGTGTCGGAGATGTGATTGGTCAACCGCTATCACGACTCGACCCTTTTCAAGTCGAATGTGTGACCCCTGTAAGAGTGAGTTTGATTCCTCCTCAAGAGTGGTCACAGGAGTTGGATTCAATTCTTTCTCATATCCAACAAGCCCAAGAATTGCATAGCATTGTTCAGACTCAAAGCACCGATTTAAGATTACTAAATTTCCTAAATTGGTTAGCGAAAAAGTTTGGAAATGCGACCGAGTTAGGACTATTAATTGATGTCCGGTTAACTCACTTAGAAATCGCCGATGTGATTGGTATAACACGAGTGAGTGTAACTCGAATGATGCAAAAATTAGAACGAAAGGGAATCATCTTGCGTCCGAGGCGTCATTGTATTATTTTGAAATCAGCCCAGTAAATCTCTCCTCTAGAATCGCATCAAAATTAGAGTGTATGAAGTCTTTCGCAAGCTTTTTAACGATGTTCAGACCGTTTTAACCCTTAGATAACGTAAATTTAACCCATTTTTGATACCCTTACTCTCTATTATTGAAATGCAGAAACAGTATCAATTTTTGTCTCTTTACGTGAATATAAGGGTTAAACGGATCGAATCTTTTTGATCAATAGCAATTCCGTTTTTATTTCCTCTTTTCCCATTTTGTAGTATCATACTTAATCGGAATTAGTATTATCAGTCAAGAGAACAGTGAATTTGCAGCAATTTGCTGTTACCCGAGAGAGGGTAATCTGAAATTCAAGCTTCTTCAAAATCTGATAATAGTGATCTCATTAGGCTGCATAACCTTCCATTGTTCAATACCTAAGCTAACTTCTATTGCTTGAGTACCGTTAATTCTGACTTGATTATTTTTCTCTAGAAAATTAAAATTTTGAGAGATTTTTAAATTCCTTTATGAAGATTCAGTCAGTAATTACAAAAATAATGGAAAGAGTTTTTGAGTTACAGCTTAAGCGTTTTAATTTAAGTTCAATTAATTTGGTTCGTGAGGGGAATTAATTATCGTGAGATTTGCTACATTTAACGCTTCTCTTAATCGGAACACAGCAGGTCAACTGATCACTGATCTGACCACACCAGATAACGAACAAGCCCAAGATATCGCCGAGATTATCCAACAAGTTAATCCCGATGTCTTACTCATTAACGAGTTTGATTATAACGCAGAAAATCCCAACGAAGCAATTAATTTATTTCAACAAAACTACTTAGGCGTTGACCAAAATATCGCCGATTCTGCCGGAACAGTTAATTATCCCTTTGTTTATGTCGCCCCTTCTAATACCGGAGTTGCATCAGGATTTGACCTCGATAATAACGGCGCAGTTGTCACCACCCCCGGCGCTGAAGGTTATGGAAATGATGCGTTAGGATTTGGGAATTTTCCCGGTCAATTTGGGATGGTATTGTTATCAAAATATCCCATTGATACAGAAAACATTCGGACATTCCAAAACTTTTTGTGGCAAGATATGCCGGATGCGTTGTTACCCGACGATCCAACAACACCCGAACCCAACGACTGGTATTCCGCAGAAGAATTAGCCGTATTACCCCTATCTTCAAAAAGTCACTGGGATATCCCATTAGAAGTCGATGGCGAAATAATTCACCTTCTCGCCTCTCACCCCACACCCCCAACCTTTGACGGAGAAGAAGACCGAAACGGGCGTCGAAATCACGATGAAATTCGCTTTTGGGCGGACTATGTTACTCCAAATTCCGGAGATTATATCGTCGATGATACAGGTACAACAGGCGGACTTGCAGAAGGGTCAGCCTTTGTCATTCTGGGCGATCAAAATGCCGATCCCTTTGATGGGGATAGCTTTGATAATGCGATTTTACAACTGATAGAAAATCCCAATATTCTCGCCTCTGCAACCGACCCCAATATTACCCCCGATAGCAACGGAGGAGAATTTGCAGCCACAAACCAAGCAGGCGCCAACGTTGGACAGGTAGGAAACCCCCGTTTTGAT
>CAZNCM010000420.1:0-1207 GCA_964571155.1 uncultured Lyngbya sp.
CTATTACTAAATCTTATCATACTTTTGTCCTAACCATAGCGCGTAGCGCTATATATCGTTAATGATCCTAAGTTGAATTCCCCTATATGGGTGATCTTCGATTCGCTTCCAGTCACCCATCACTATCATGCTCGACTTTATTTGAGATCAAATCAGTAGACTATAAAAAAATAGCTCAGAGCCAAGTTTAGGCATCCAAGCTATTTTTAGGTCGTCATCATGTTTTGGATATACTCTCTAATTTACTGATTCTTAGACCCGAACGCATCACCCAATAGAGTGATTTCTAATTCTGATTTATTTCAGCTGAGGTTTGCGTCTATGCCAAGCCGTCGCCTGTTCATAAGCATAAGCCACTTCAAGCAGTCGAGCTTCTCCTAACACTTTCCCAATTAACTGCATCCCAATCGGAAGTCCTTGTTCATCAAAGCCACAAGGAATACTGAGTGCAGGTAAACCCGCTAAATTCACCGGAATTGTCATTAAATCAGACAAATACATACTTAAGGGGTCAGATGTTTTTTCACCTGCTTTAAAAGCGGTTGTCGGAGCAGTCGGACAAACCAACACTTCGACCTGAGAAAGCGCTCGTTCAAAGTCTTGTTTAATCAGGGTTCGGACTTTTTGAGCTTTGAGATAATAAGCATCATAATATCCTGCCGACAGGGTATAGGTTCCCACCATAATTCGACGTTTAACTTCGGCTCCAAATCCTTCTGCACGAGTTTGGCAATACATATCAATTAAATTCTCTGCATCCGGACTGCGAAACCCATATTTTACCCCATCATAACGAGCCAAGTTAGCAGAAGCTTCCGACGGCGCAATAATATAATAAGTCGGCAAACCATACCGAAAACGCGGACAAGAAATCACTTGAATTTCTGCGCCCAATTCTTGCAATGTTTCTATTGCCTTTGTAACCGCTTGTTCAACAATCGGGTCTAACCCCTCTCCAAACGTTTCTTTGATAATCCCAATTTTGACGCGACTTTTGGGTTTGAGTGTGGGTTTGAGGGCGGCTAGATAATTCGGGATTTGAACATTGAGACTGGTTGCATCTTTAGCATCATAACCTGCGATCGCTTGTAATAAAATCGCTGCATCTTCCACCGTTCGCGCCAGAGGGCCAATTTGATCTAAAGAAGACGCATAAGCCACCAAACCGTAGCGAGACACCAACCCATAAGTCGGTTTCAAGCCGACG
>CAZNCM010000420.1:1239-4814 GCA_964571155.1 uncultured Lyngbya sp.
AAGCCGGTTGACGAATCGAACCGCCCGTATCGGAACCCAACGCCACAACGCATTCATCCGCCGCCACCGCCGCCGCCGAACCGCCGGAAGACCCACCCGGAACCCGTTGTACATCCCAAGGATTAGCAGTCACTTGATAGGCAGAATTTTCGGTGGAACTCCCCATCGCAAATTCATCTAAGTTCGTCTTCCCGACCATAATTGCACCCGCATCCGCCAGCTTTTGCGTAACGGTAGACTCGTAGGGGGGTACAAAGTTCTGTAAAATTTTAGATGCACAGGTTGTCGGGATTCCCTGCGTGCAGAGGTTATCTTTGATGCCAATCGGAATCCCCGCCAGCAAGCCGATTTCTTCTCCTGCGGCAATTTTAGCATCCACTTGTTGGGCTTGCTGCAACGCTCGATCTGCTGTTACACATAAAAAGCTGTTTAATTTTGAGTCTAGCTGCTCGATACGATTTAACGCCTCTTGGACGATTTCTACAGCCGAGCGTTCCTTGTTAACCAGTTGTTGGTGCAACTCGCAGATGGACGCCATTCCTTATCCTCTTTGTTTTAGTTTCTATCGATCAGAGTTTACCAAAATTACGAGATCATTTTCCTGTTAATCTATTTTTGAGAGGGATTGTGATCAATGACTTGATCTGTTTTTTGCCGAATCCTCTCGTTTTTAAAGTCTGTTGCTGGAAAATCAATAACATTTTACAACATCTATAGCAATCCGGAATGGTTTGTAAACAATCAATCCATCTCAGCCCACAAAATTGGAGTTTTGGGGTAATGGAGTTGACCAATCAAACACATCGCTATATTACCCAGTTTAACAGATATCATTTAAAATTAATCCAGATTTTTACTGAGATTCGGAAAGTTACGCCCCGGACTCAACACCGTGCTGATCGTGTTGTTTTATATAACATTAGTTGGTAACGATTTGAACGTTTATGACAAGACTTTAGAAAAAGTTGAGCCTTTGGCATGAATAGGTTCGAGAAAAAATAGCAGAATAAACGCTTTTAATTTATGATTTATCTAACAAACGACAAATTAATTCACCCGCTCCATTTTTCTCAAACCGTTTTGTATTTCCCGACCGATCAATTTTAGTTTTTCGACGACAATTGTAAATCTCTATTGGTGTTTTCTGACCATTAATACTCACGGAGGCTCGATATTCCCAATGATATTTAGCACTGCGCTTAATACTGAGAATGCAAATTTTATTTTCATTAACCCGATGACACCTAGCGGCTTGTGCGGGTTGGGGAAACGTTAACGAAAGCAATAACAAAAGTAAGAGAGTAGTCAGAAATTTCACGAGAGATTAAAAAAATAATTTTATCGCTATTCTATCTTGTTTGTGTCAACTTCTGAACTCCTAAAATTCACAATTTATGAACTTCATTCTACTAGATTCTTTTTCTCTGTCACCCTGAGTGAAACGAAGGGTATAAAGAGTTTTAAAAGATTTTTAATGCCTAAACTCCTCTATTTCCACTTGTCAGAACGAAAAGAAGATGCTTAGAATCAAGTAGAACTCCATCTTTTCTCCAAAACTATGTCTCACCCAACCCCAACCCCTCGCCAAATTTTAGAAACACTACTTCCCTATCTGCGAGTCGCTGCGGGTTATGCGTGTCAACTTCAGCCTCTTATTCGCGCCCTTCCAAACAAAGACGGAGATAACTTCTTCGCCGAAGCCTTAACTGACGCCGACTTGTCTATTCAAACCTTAGTTGAAGTCGCACTTTTAGGGACTTTTCCGCATATTCGTTTTTATGGCGAAGAACATGAACAGTCCGGAAATACAAAATATTTTCGCAGTATTGAACTCGGAGAAAAAGGGGATTATTTAGTTACCCTAGACCCCATTGATGGTACAAAATTTTATCTGGACGGACACAACAACTATCAAATTATTCTCACCGTTCTTAATAGCGATGAATTTGAAGCTGTATTAGCCATTTCTCCGGCTTTAAATACCTATTATTATGCACTGCGAGGAGAAGGAACTTTTACAGGTTCTCTCGAAGATGATTTACACGCTTGTGTTCCGGTGAAACTAGAGTCAACAGAACCGATCATTTTATTGGGATGGGGAATGAGTGAATTTAAACCTTTACTCCAGAACAATTATGATGTTATTGATGTGGGAAATGACTACAGTTCAGAGGCTCAAATTCCCAACCATAACGGCATTTTAAGTGGTTGTGTTTGCGGAACAGTAATTCGGTCGGGTAAGTTTATTGATGGGGCTGCATTGGCATTTTTAGCCCAAGAAGCCGGATGTATTGTTACCACCCATGACGGAAGCGTTCCCCCGCCTTTAAATACCTGTGAAAATTACAGTCGTCCCGGTTTACTCGTTGCGGCTACGGAGTCTGTTCATCAACATTTATTAGCAGCAGCAAAAACACTACAAAAAGCCTAATTAAGTATCTTGAGGGCGTAAGTATTGCGCCCCTATATTTCCATCAATAAGCTATAATAAAAATTATCAAGATAAACTAAAGAGATACAACGGGAGAACACCATGACTATAGCTGAAGACTTGGAACGTTCCCAACAAGAATGGGTAGACATTGAGTATCCCCCCAGTGACTTAGAAAGTCAGGAGTTACCTTTGGAAAGTTATTTGCATCTACAACAATTATTGTTACTGATTAAATGTTTAGACTGGCTATGGAAAGACAAGGAAGATTATTTTGCAGCGGGAAATCTTACCCTTTATTATAGTCCGAATCAAAAAAAATCAGAATACTTTCGCGGGCCTGATTTTTTTGTTGTATTAAATACCGAACGTAAACCCCGAAAAAGTTGGGTTGTTTGGGAAGAAGACGGCAAATATCCTCACATCATTATTGAACTCTTATCCAATTCAACCGCAAAAACAGATCGCACCGAAAAGAAACAAATCTATCAAGAAATATTCCGAACACCCGACTATTTTTGGTTCTCTCCAGACACCCTAGAATTTCAGGGGTTTCATTTAGTTGATGGCAAATATCAAGACATTCAGCCCAACGAACAGGGATGGCTTTGGAGTCATCAACTTCAACTATTTCTAGGTATTTATGAACAGAAATTGAGATTTTTTACGCCAGAATGGGTATTAGTTCCCACACCCGAAGAAGCAGCCCAAACTGCCGAACAAAAGGCAATTACAGCTGAACAAAGAGCAATTACAGCCGAACAAGCAGCCCAAACCATACAACAAAAACTCGAACTTGAACGACAACAAAAAGAAAAACTAGCCGCCAAACTTAGAGAATTAAATCTCGATCCCGATAGCTTATAATAGGAAATACTTAAATATTTACTACAGATGATTTCTGGGGAGGTGGGGAGATGGGGAGATGGGGAGAAAGATCTGTAGCATTATTTTCGGTATTTTATATAAGATGAAATATTATCATCCCAAAAACCCGGTTTTTTTGATAAACTGGGTTTATATTTCCCACCGAGTTTTTATTCTTACTCCCCTCGCTATTTATAAATAGTCCCGTCAGGGACACCTTTTCCCTCTCCTCGTAGGAGAGGGTTAGGGAGAGGTAGGAGAGGGCGTTGCGGTGAGG
>CAZNCM010000421.1:0-4812 GCA_964571155.1 uncultured Lyngbya sp.
CCATGCTCGATCTCGGCCCGACTTTTATTAAAATTGGACAAGCTTTATCGACGCGGGCAGATATTTTACCGACAGAATATGTAGAAGAATTAGAAAAGTTACAAGACAAAGTTCCTCCTTTTTCGACAGCGGAAGCAATTGCGATTATTGAGTCAGAATTAGGCAATTCACTCTTTAGTTTATATCGAGATTTTAATGAGCGTCCTTTAGCCGCAGCGAGTCTAGGACAAGTTCACAAAGCTCGACTGCATACTGGGGAAGATGTGGTAGTTAAAGTTCAACGTCCGGGTTTAAAACAATTATTTGACCTCGATGTGGAAGCGGTGCGGAAAATTGTTAATGTTTGTTATCGATTTTTTGATTGGGCAAAACTATATGATATTGAATCCATTTATAATGAATTTTTTATTATTCTTTATCAAGAAATTGATTATATTAAAGAAGGAAAAAATGCAGATAGATTTCGAGAAAATTTCAAAAACTTTCCAGACATTGTTGTTCCTAAAATTTATTGGGAATATTCAAGTCATAAAATCTTAACGATGGAATATTTACCCGGAATCAAAATAGACAACCGGAAACAAATCGAAGCGTGTGGACTCGATACAAAACGAATTAATCAAATTGGAATTTGTTGCTATCTTAAACAAATTTTGCAGGATGGTTTCTTTCAGGCTGATCCCCATCCCGGTAATATTGCGATCAATAACCAAGGTAATCTGATTTTTTATGATTTTGGGATGATGGCTGAGATTAAATCCCTGGAAAAAGGCGAAATGATTCGGACATTTTTTGCAGTGATGAGAAAAGATACAGATGTGGTTCTCGATAGTTTGATTAAAATTGGCTTAATCGATCCGGTTCCCGATATGACACCTGTCCGAAAACTGATTCGCTTCTTATTAGAAGAATTTACCGAAAAACCGATTGATTTTCAAGCCTTTAATCAACTCAAAGAAGAAGTTTATATCATGTTTGAACAACAACCCTTTCGGCTTCCGGCTGAAATGACATTTATTTTAAAATCTCTCACCACATTAGATGGAATTGCTCGGGCTTTAGATCCTAAATATAATCTAGTCGTCTGTGCAAGCCCTTTTGTGAAAAGTTTAACCACACTTCCAGGTCAAACAAATTCTATCGGAGAATTGGCTCGACAAGCGAGAGAATTTGTTAAATTTAAACTACAACAACCGAGTAAATCTGAACAGTTAATTCAACGCATTGAACAACGCATTGAAGAAGGAGAATTGCGCGTTAGAGTCCGATCTATAGAAAGTGAACGTGCTTTGAAACGAGTCAATTTAGCCCTGAAAAGCTTGATTCATGCCTGTTGGACTGGATTTGCTGGATTGTGTGGAATAGCTCTGTTAATCGGCAATTATAACGGTTGGGCTGTGGCAATTTTAAGCTTATCAGGATTCGGTTTATTTTTGTTTTTGCGATCGCTCATTAATCTTTCTATTCGAGAACGACTTGATCGCATGGCAGAATAAAGACAGTAATCAATGATCAATCTTCCCTGTTTCTTATTTTTCTAGTCTCTTGCCTTGATAACTTATCTTTTTTCAGGAAATTATGATGAACACAAACACAGTCTCTCGAATTAAATTTATCAAACAGCCCACATCTTCAGCTTGGCTGGAACAAGCCCTAGCAAATTTAGACACAATTTTACTCGATCATTCACACTGCGAACGAAAAGCCGCAGGAGTCGCTTTAAATTTGATGTTTCGCTATCCTTCCAGTACAAAATTAGTCCGAACTTTAACCGCAATTGCTCAAGAAGAACTGCAACATTTTGAACAAGTTAATCAATGGTTAGAACGACGTGGAATTCCCTTAGCCCGTTTAGATGCGCCTCCCTATGGTTCAGAACTCAATAAACAAATTCGCCGTAATGAACCGCAAAGAATGCTTGATTTTCTATTAGTTTATAGCTTGATTGAAGCTCGCAGTCACGAGCGTTTAGGCTTACTCGGGGCGCACTGTCCTGATGTAGAACTGGCTAAGTTTTATCGCGGGTTAATGGCATCAGAAGCGAGACATTATGGATATTATTGGATTTTAGCCACAACCTATTTTGAGACAGAAGTTGTCACCGAACGCTTAGAAGAACTCTCAGAAATTGAGAGTAATATTCTCTCAAATCCGTTTCCAAAACCGAGAATTCATAGTTAACTTTTGGAGTCGAAAAAATTAACATGAGAACTGAATATAAACAGTTTATTATTCGGTCTTGGGAAAAGAGCGATCGCGAAATTGCTTTTAACTTAATTGCATCTGTTTTAAGTGAATATGGGTTAGGATGTGAACCGACAGGAGCGGATGAAGATGTTTACCATGTTGAGCAGTTTTATCAGCAAACCGGGGGTGAATTTTGGGTTGTTGAGCATCAGAATAAAATCGTGGGAACTGCTGCTTATTATCCAATAAAACGCGGTAAAAATGCAGTTGAAATTCGCAAAATGTATTTACTCCCCATCGTACGGGGAAAAGGCTTAGGGAAATTTTTATTGACTCATTTAGAGGAGACAATTAAGGCGAAAGGGTTTCAAGAAGCTTGGATCGAAACAGCAAGTGTTTTAAAAGTAGCCATTCACCTCTATGAAAGTCATGGCTACCAACCGACAACAGGAGTCGAAACTGAACGCTGCGATCGCGTTTACAAAAAAGTGCTGTCTGTGGGATAATAGATGATGGTAATCTAAAACAGATTAAGGCGTGTAAGTTGGGGGAACTTGTACATTCAGTTCTTCACGCCATTGTTCAATCGGTTTTTCCCAATATTGCTCCCATTTTTGAGCCAGAAAGGGTTTAGCCTGAGAACCGATGCGATATCCAACTGCAATTCTATCGAGTAAATATCCTAGTTCTTCTGGGCTTTCAAATAACGTTCGGACTAACGCACCCGCAATGAGTAAAGCCGATAAAGGACTACGAGTTTGAGCGAGTTCAAAAGCTTTCAGCCCAACTTCAGAAGCAACATCCGTCCCTAACCCAGTAACAATATGCCAAATATCATGGGTTTGTCGGCGCCGTAAAAACAGATAACTGATATCATCTTCTACCTTGATATCCCGGTAAAAATGAGGGTCAAAACCTGAAGCTTTCAAGTAAGACGCATAACGATAACCCAAAGAGTTTTGAGGATAGTTTAATAAAGTGTCGAGATCCGGATCACCCACTAAATAACGTTCAAGAATTAGGGGTTGAACTTCGGGTTGTGACTTGATAAATTCAATTGAGAGACGAGTTGCTTTCTGATAACGCAAACCATCCTCTAACTCATAAACAGAAGTGGTATTGCTCGGGTTGGTAATTAGAGAAAGCGCTCCTTTCAGTGTCGTTATAGATCGAATGAGTGTAGCTTGTACGTCTTTAAAGTCCATAGTTCTTCTGTTTTTAAAGGCATCAACTGATTAAGTAATTTTCCGCTGATTAGACCGAACAACACGTCAGAGACAAACTTCAAAATCAATCAAAAACATGGGCGTTTTGGGGATAATCTGATCCCCATTAATGAAGTTGATGAGTGAATTATTTACACCGACTAAAGATGCAGAAATATGGCAATTGTTATTCACTCAAAAAAGCGTAGTTTATTTGAAAGCAAAACGAGATCAATTAACCTTCTAACAAATTACTGTTAATCAGTCGAGCTGTCATTTCGGCTCTAGAACTAACATCAAGTTTTTTAAACACTCGACGTATATGAGTCGCGACAGTCCAAGGACTAATTCCTAGTTCTTTTCCAATACATTTGTTCGGTAGACCTTGAGCCACTAACCGAGCAATTGACTGTTCACGAGGACTCAGATTAACCGGGTTATAATCTTGAGGACGTGAACGAACTAAATAGTAGCGAACTCCATCAACATCTGATGTAAATACAATTTCATCAACAGATTCTTCAGTTCGTTTAAAAACTGGAAAGGTAATAGACTCATCGACTTGCTTAACGGCTTTTTTCAGCATTTCTTGAATCGTCATAACTATTTCCCCCTGAGAACAAAAACAGATACACTACATTAGGTTGAATTTGAACTTGCTGACCTTGAATGAAAGCTAATCGTATTGATGGAGGAACTAAAGTGATTAGAATCACAGAAAAAACGATTAGTCAGTAAGTATTGTAGATACTCCCTAAAATGAATGACTGACTGATTTCATGGGGCTTGTTCCCCTCTACCTTTATATATGTCTCTTGGTATATCAGTTATGCAGTTTTGAAAATCTGCACATCACTTTAGGTGTTATTTAATCATTTTTCCTCTCACTCCACCATTACCAATAGGCGCAAGACTGAAGTTCATCTTATTTTTAAGGTGGATGAAACGGTACTACAGATTGTAGAGACTGTAAAGTTGTCATAGAGTAGGTGTACAAGATGCACATCACAAAGACCTTTAGGTTGAGTTATTACCATTGTGTATATCACAGTTGTGAAGCTGCAATGACTCTGCTGAAGGGAAGTTGAGGTGACTCTAGCAAGCGGATCTCAACAGAACTTTATAGAAGTCACTTGAAGTCGGGTGAAGTTTTTGCGTACAGTAGTAATAAATAAAAGCGCCATGGGGAATGCTCAACTCAACTTATGAATCTAGAAGAACTTGATATCTGGTTTTCTAGCGATCAGCGCCGAACTTTGACTTCTCTTTTGATGAAGCGAGTCGGTTTAACTCGTGCTAGGGCTGAGTATTTTGTGCGACTGTGGGTTTATTTATTAGTTAAACAAAAACAAGAACATCAACCTCAACTCAAACCCCCGCTGGCTGAGTTAGAATTTCCCCAAGAAGCGATCGCCTGTAC
>CAZNCM010000422.1:0-394 GCA_964571155.1 uncultured Lyngbya sp.
GAGGGCGCGATCGCTTTTGACGGACGGTTTCTAACACGCGACCCCCGGCGGTATCGACCAATCGAACCAGTTCCGCTAATCCGTCTTCAAAGCGCTGAGGATTAATATCTTCAGTTTTCATGCCCACTAACAACACATTATCGCCATCAGACTCGACGGTTTGGGCGATAAACTCCCGTTGCAGTTCGGCCTCCAGGCTATCCACCAAGTCGAGAAAGTCCTGGGCGGAGAGCATATCCAAACTTTGGGGTGGAGATAAATAGTAGGGAATGGGTGCTAAAGGCGTGGTGAGAGATGTAGAACGTGGGGAGGGCAATGACTTCAGCGATCGCGTATCCCCACAGCCCCAACGCTGGCATCAAGAGCCAGCAGCTCAGCCATAGCAGCCCCATAT
>CAZNCM010000422.1:404-4787 GCA_964571155.1 uncultured Lyngbya sp.
CACTAAATGAGCGAGATAGGTTTCTTTGATATATCCTGTTCCTCCCCCGCCTCGACGTTGAAACCCGCTTCCGGTTAAGGTGAGGACGACTAAGGCATCCAATCGTTGAATTGCCATTGCGGTTAACGCCGATTCGTTGGGGGGATCTGATTTGACTTGAGTTGCAATGCAGCGAATCCCACTCAAACGCCCTTCTCCATAACGGGGCAATTCTAGGGGGGGAATTTGAGTTTGACGGGGTGTTCCCACTCCTACCCGAATGACTTGTCCCCGACGGTTGAGGTAAGCACAAACGGGCTGACCGATTTCGGTACTGCTAGCGGCTAGACGTTGAGCAAACTCCGGTGTGGTAATGCGATCGCCCGGTATCCGTTGATGGTAGAGGCGTTGCAATCCCTTGAGTTGACTTGCTTTTAGCCCTTGCAGATTTCCATAGATTGTCTCGATAGGCCCTCCTGACCAGTTTTGGCGATTATTCAAAAACTTTAAGTGATTATATTAACATTTTCTCTTAACCCGGGGGGGGAGACTCGATTGACTGTTACCGCGTGGTTGACGGATCTCTGCTGAGGTAGAGTTTAATTTTCTATGCCCCTCTCCCGTATTTACACAGCCAATTTTTGATGATATTTTATTAGGTTATTTTTCAGTCAATATCCGCAGAATTGACATCTCCTTCGGCTTCTGTTCCCGAACCTTCTTTTTTATTGGGATTAGGTTTGATTGGAGGTTTAACGTTGTTAGGTCGGGGAAAAGAAAAGCATAAATCCAACATCAATAAATAATTTTCTCAATTTTGTTAAAAAACCTCAACCGTTAAAGCTGAAACTCGGCCTATTTTCGGTTGAGGTCAAACTCTAGACAACAAAGCTTTAGTTTTTTGCACGACTTGATCTCATCTAAGTTGGAATTACATTTCGCTACTATAAGTCAGCAAGCTTCTAATTTTTTGAGATAATAAAAAACGCTTTTCTACTGTTATTTTTTCAGAGTCTTCTGTTTGAGATGTATTCAGATTTTCACTTAAGGCTTGGTAAATAGTAGGATTAACATCACAAAAATCGATAATCGCATCGGCTAAAAATTCAGTTTGATCGTCTTCGGGGATATATTCAACTCGATCTACTGCAATTTCTAATTGGGTTAAATCTGGCTGTATTTCTCGGGTAAACAGTTCAGGTTGATTATTCAGGACTTGAAAAAAGGAAGCGGTAATTTGTTCGGGTTTCATCAGTTCAACTTTTACAAATCTAGTTTAGATTAATTATAGATCAAAGGGCAAGAATTTGTAAACTAAAAAACCCGAATTCTTGAAGAGATCGGGTGGGTAAATATTCTTAAATTTTATTAATCTTTATTTATTTTTTTGTTGGTTTTTAGCCTGTTCTATTGCAATTTCTTTCATCGCTTGGAACGAACTGGCGTTGGAGGTACCTTCGATAGCTTTCACCGCCAAATCTTGAACTTGTTTGAGGGCTGCATCGACTTGTTTGGATAGGCTTTGAATCCGGTTTTCTTGAGTTTTAATCGTTTCTGAGAGGGATTTAATTCGCAGTTCAAAGAATTGTTTTTGTCCTTCAACTTCTTTCGCCAACAAATCGGCTTTAATTTTGGCTTGATAGTTGCCAATATTTCGCCCAGATTCTTTACCTCGTTTAATATTTTCTTCTAACTTCTGCGAAAATTCTTCAACTTTAGCTTTCACTTCGGCGTATTCTTTTTCTTTTTCCGTTAGGGCTTGTTCTCGTTCTTCCCATTGTTTTTCTCGTTCTTGTTGTAATTCCTCTAACTGTTTGTACAATATTGCTTGAGTCTGTTCATATTCTTCGTGATCTAAATCTTGCTGAAGCTGTAAGTTATATTGATAGGATTCTTGATCTCGTGCTTGACTTTTATTGCGGTTTTCGTTGCGTTCTTGAATACTTTTTTGCTGTTGATTTTGTTCTTTTTGCCAAGCACTTTGTTGTTCTTTAAATTGTTGTTCTAAGGTTTCTTGCTGTTGAGTTAGTTCTTCAGTAAATATCTTAGAATTTTCTTTGTAGCGTTGAAGTAAAACATCTAACGTATCATCGCTGACTTCTTCTAAATCGTGTAAGTCTTTCAGTTGTTCTAACTCTAGATTAACATTTTTTTGAAATTCTTGGAGTTGAGTTGCTTCTCGGGTTAACTGTTCTGATAACTCACTCACTGCACCCCCAAACCCTACTTGTAACTGCGTTAAGTTTTCGAGAACTTGCTGCATCTTAGGTTTTTTAGAAGATGATAAGTTTAAGGTTTTGATCGGTTCAGTTGCAACCGTTTCATTTTTACCATTCCCATTCCCATTTGTAGACTGTTTAACTTCTGATTGCAGAGAATAATTTTCTTGTTGCAATTCTTTATAAGCTTCTAAAATCTCAGCTTTGGTGTTGCGATCGCTAACTCTTTTAGCCATTTTTTTCTCCTTTTTGTTTGTGGTTTATTTAACTTAATTTGATTGATGTTGCTGTGATTATTTTTGACTCGAAGAACTTGCAAACGCTCGCATTGCTAAGTCTTGTGCTTGCTTGATTGTAGCTTGTAACTGAGCAGATAAGTCTGCAATTTGTTCATTTTGACGTTGAATCGTTTGTTCCAAAGAAGTTACTTGCAGTTCATAACCTTGTTTCGTTGATTCCCATTCTTTCTCGAATAAATCAGCCTTAATTTTTGCTTCTCGGTTCGCATCTTGAATCGCTTCTTCTTTCGCTTTTACATAAGCTTTCTTCAGTTCATCTTCAAAGCCTTCAGCTTTCTTTTTATTGGCTTCAAATTCGACTTTATTTTTCTCTAAAATTTCTTCTCTTGCTGACCAGTCTTTCTCTTTTTCTTGTGTTGTATTTGTCAACTCTCGTTCTAACTTACGGCGAGTTTCTTCATATTCATCTTGTTCAATTTTGCGCGTTTTTTCAAGTTCATAGTTATAATTTTCTTCTTCCTGCTGACGAATCTTAACCTGTTCTTCTTGCTGTTGTTGAACTGTCGCTTCAAAATTGGATTGTTCTTGTTCCCAAGCTTTCCGTTTAGCAATTTTATCTTGATCTAATACTTCTTGACGCTGGGTTGCATTTTGAGTGAGTAAACTCAGTTTTTCCTGATGTTCTTGACTCAACAAATACAACGCATCTGCAACGACACGAATCTTTTGTAACTCTTGAAGTTGTTGAGTTTCAATTTCAATTGATCGCTTCAGTTCCTCTAATTTAGAAGATTCTGATTTAAGTTGTTCTGAAATCTCAACAATGTTGTTTCCAAAACTAAGCTGTAAATCTGCTAAACTTTTAACAATACTATCAACGGTGTAGGCGGATGTTTTTTTGAGTAGTTCTTTTTCTTTCTCTTTTTCAGCTTCTTCCTCTTTGGTTGAAATTTTAGAATCAACTTTTTTACGCTGTTCAAGAATTTGCTGAAATTTACTAATGATTTGAGTTTTGCTATTTTGAATTGTAGATTCCATGATGACCAATTTTACCTCATATTGTGAACAAAAATTTGGTGTGGAACGGAGAGCGTTTATTCTATTTTAAGCCTTGATCCGAGACTGCCGCTTGCGTAATTGTTCGACAATTTCTCGATGATCGGATACAGCACTTGAGCGTTCTTCCGTATTTTCACGTAAAAGTGACTTCAAAATTTGTTGACAGCGATCGCAACGATTTCCCGGCCAACAATAACAGTTATTAACTAAATCTTTTAACATCGATTTCAGTTGTTTATTTTCTTCTAAAACCGCTTCATAGTTTCGTTGAATAGATTTAACAACACTCTGCATATGTTGAAAATCTGCACATAAACTGTCTAAGTCGTGAACCGCATTTTCTCGAATACGATGACTGAGTTCTTGTTGATTGATAACTGGAGAATTTGACTCGGTTTGTTGGATTAGCTTCAGAAAGTTTTTCATTTTTTGAAATTTTCTAACTCTGAACAAAAAAACTAAGATTTGGGTAAGGAGGAACGCAAAAAGAACTGCGTCCCCCATTCCAGTGAATTCAGGAGTTAAGAAACCTTAGCCGGAACTTTTTCAGATGCAGGCAGAAGTGCATTTTCCCGACTTGAATCTAAAGAAAGTTCTTCAGTCTCATTTTGGGGAGAGTGAGAGGTGATCAAATAAGCGATATCGTGGGGAGATAAATTATCTAAACAAACCATTGACTTTGTTCCTTCTAAATCAATCATTCGAGATAAGTTGCTTTCCGAGGATAGAACCGCAGCCGCTTGTTCGATAACTGACCAGTTTGTTCGTTCTTTCCATGTCCATTTTAGGCTATAATAGTTAATAGGTTTTAAAGTGCCATTTTCATCAGGTTTATTAAACTAAGCAAGAAAGTCACCTTTCCTACTCGTCTTCAGAACCGGACGTGA
>CAZNCM010000423.1:0-4781 GCA_964571155.1 uncultured Lyngbya sp.
TTACAATAATGAACTCGCCGATGCGGTTTATTTTTCGTCGAGTGGAGGAGTCACTGCCAATTTCCACGATATTTGGAATGGCCCTGAACGGTCTTACCTGCGTTCGGTTGTTGATTCACCCGGTCAAGTTTGGGATTTATCTGCAAATAGTTTAGCCTCCGAACAAAATTTTCGACGGTTTATGAGTTTGCAAAAAGGGTTTAATGAGGAGGGCTGGGTCGATTTTCGCTGGCGAGAAGCAACGAGTTTAAAGGCGATGACGGCTCATCTTAAGTATTATTTGGAACGCAAATATAATATTAAACCGGATTTCAAGACGATTAAACAAGTCAAGGTGACACAGCGATCGCCTTCTGGACGGGTTCTACAAATGGAAGTTCAAACCGATAAAGAAACGATCAAAATTGAAAAGGATGAAATTCAAAATGCGTTCTGGCCGCCTGTGAGTACCTTATTCTATGTTGATCCGATTTACGATAAAGATAAGAAACTTGATGGTTATGTCTTTATCGGGGGTGGGTTTGGTCATGGTGTGGGTTTAAGCCAAACCGGATCGTACAAACTCTCTGAGTTAGGCTGGTCAAGCGAACAAATTCTTAAATTTTATTTTCCCGGTACTGAACTCAAACGTCTGAGTGAATCGATTATTTTTTGGTAACCATTACAGATGATTGAGAAGCACACAAGAGTAACAAGGGACTAGGTTAGAATAAAACAGAGTTCTAATCAGATTTTGAAATCTTCTCAACTATTCGTCGAGTTGATTGAAATCTAACCTAGTCCACAGGTCTAGCTCCTTCTGTGAGGAGATAGCGGGCAGGTTTTTTGTAACTATCTATGGGATCTCAGTAACCAGTTATGGCTGTAACTGGTTGCTATTTGCTGTTTACTGATAATGCCCATATCCCGCCTACATATTGTCTTCTTGGTGAGTGGTGATCGTGCAGTCTGAACTCGGATAAGCAACACAAGTCAGAACCCATCCGGCTTCGATTTGATCATCATCTAAGAAAGACTGATCGGATTGGTCAACGGTACCAGAGTCGAGCTTTCCTGCACAAGTTGAACAAGCACCCGCACGACAAGAAAAGGGCAAGTCTAAGCCTTCTTCTTCTGCTTGGTCGAGAATATAAACATCATCAGGAACATCAATGGTTTGTTCCCCTTCCGGCATTTTCAGTGTGACTTTATAGCTTGCCATGTTACTTTCCTCTTTAAATGTGAATGAGAGTTTAGGTTCAGTCTCACACCAAAACCCAGCGCTCATTGGTCTTGATACTTGGAGTGGAGACTTTTGTCTGATCTAGATATTCTCACAATTAGTGAGCAACCTCTAGATTTGTAATGGATTTAGTACAGCGCTTCTTCCTGGTGAGTGGTGATCGTGCAGTCTGAACTCGGATAAGCAACACAAGTCAGAACATATCCGGCTTCAATCTGGTCATCATCTAAGAAAGACTGATCCGATTGGTCAACAGTACCGGATTCCATCTTGCCCGCACAGGTCGAACAAGCGCCCGCACGACAAGAAAAAGGCAGTTCTAAGCCCTGTTCTTCGGCGGCATCCAAAATATAGACGTCATCGGCACACTCAATAGTTTGTTCTCCGTCGGGAGTGATCAGTTTTACGTTATAGCTTGCCATGTGATTTTCCTCTTTGAGGTTGAACATGAAGAAAGTATAAGGTGAGCTTATACAACTACTAGCTCATGATTAGCCTTCGTGGTTGTACTTTAGACTTTCTTTATCTTCTGATATTAAGGGAAAAAACCGACCTTGTACAACGAATTTTGACGATAGTTTGAATGGTTTTTATTATAAATTTTTCTAATTACATCCTAATTGCTTATACCTGACCCTCCAAAAACCAGAGTCATACCACTTCTCTAACGGCTTAAAGATTCATCCAGAGTGGGTTTTGACACAAAGTTGACTGACCGATTTACTCTTTTGTCCTCATTGACTATTTTTTCAATCCCGTTGTTTTTGCTAAATATACTCAAGTGAAAATACTTATTAATGATAATAACTACTAATTATGTTCGATAAGTATCTAAATCTAGCTTGATTTTCGGTAGAAATAGATACTTTATTATAAATAATCTTCTTTTATTATTGATAATAAGTTGCAATAAGCAAGTTGCTTACCCTCAAACCATGACAGTATCAACCCTAGAATCGACTTCCGTTCAGCAGCAAAAACGAGTTAGACCCAACTTACAAGCCTGGTATCGCCCTACTGTATCTCCAGAACAAGGCATTTTGTTAATTTTATTGGGATCAGTCGTCACCGGATCAGCTTTAGCCCAACACTGGACAAGTTCAACCACTCTAGCCCTCATCTGTACCTTTTTTGCGCTACAAGCCGAATATCCCCTAATTCTACAAATTAAGCAACGACGCAGTTGGAAGCCCCGCTTTTTAGTCTGGAGCGGAATCTATGGAATCATTGCCCTGTCCATTGCTTTCACCCTCTACCTGCAAACCCCGGAGTTACTGTGGATTTACCTCAGCGCTGCGCTCGCCCTTCTCGTTGACGCCACCTACGTCTATTACCAGAAACAAAAATCGATTTTCAATGAACTCAATGGCTTTGCCGCGATTTGTTTAGCAGCACCTCTGGCTTATAGCGCCACCACCGGACATCTATCCCTCGATGCAGTCGCCCTGTGGATACTCAATACCCTGTTTTTCGGGAGTGCAGTCTTCACCTTCAAACTGCGAAAAAAGAAAACTTGTTCGCTCAAAGCCGGAACCATTTATCATACTGTCGCCAGCATCATCATTATCATGCTCTGCGCGTTAAACTGTCTGTCTCTCGTGACCGCCTTAGCCTTTGCCGTCGCCTTGTTTAAATTTCTGCTCGTCTGCTGGCGGTTTGAGTGGTATCGCACGACTAAATTTCATCATGTTGCACTCTTTGAAACCCGATGCGCCTTGATGTATATTGCGATCGCAGCGATTAGCGTTCTTCCGGCTCATTTACCCCCGTCGTGATTTGTATCAAGTCTTCAGCAGACAAAATCTCCCCATCGCGAGACAATAAAACGGAGGAAGTATAGAACAACAATTTTTTTATGGTGCCCAATGATCTCTCCTCTTATACTCCCAGTACAACCCCAATTCGAGTGGGTATTGTCGGAACGGGATACGCCGCTCAAACCCGAGCAGAAACGTTAAAATCAGATTGGCGATCGCAACTGGTGACGCTCACAGGTCATACTTCGGATAAAACTAAAGCCATCTGTCAACGGTTTAATGTAGAAGCCTCTGCAAGTTGGGAAGAATTGGTCAGCCGTGAAGATGTAGACTTAGTGGTGATTTCCACCATTAACCGGGATCACGGCAAAATTGTCCGAGCGGCTTTGGAAAATCATAAACACGTCATTGTTGAATATCCCCTCAGTTTAGATCCGACTGAAGCCCAAAACCTGATCGCTCTAGCCCAACAGCAAAACAAAATGCTACACGTCGAACATATTGAACTGTTGGGAGGGTTACATAATGCGATCAAAAAATCAATTGGCGATATTGGTCAAGTGTTTTATGCGCGTTATATTACGATCAGCCCTAAACATCCTGCTCCTGAGAAATGGACTTACCAACACTCGCTGTTTGGGTTTCCCTTTTCTGGGGCGCTTTCTCGCTTCAATCGTTTAACAGATTTGTTTGGTTTAGTACAAACGGTTAACTGTCAAAGTCACTTTTGGACTAAGCCCGCAGCGAAACAAACTGATGATTATCAAGCGTGTTTGTGTACTGCTCAACTTCAGTTTCAAAAGGTCGTTTTGGCTGAGGCGGTTTATGGGAAAGGGGAAGTATTTTGGCAATCTGAAAATACATTTACCCTGTATGGTGAGAATGGAACTTTAGTTTTTACCCCAAAGCAAGGTCAACTGATTCAAGGGGAGAGTTCACAACCGATCGAAGTCGAGAGTCGTCGGGGATTATTTGCTAAGGATACTCAAATTGTGTTGGAGCATCTGTTACATCATACTCCCCTTTACGTGACGGCTTCTGAGAGTGCTTATACCCTAAAAGTTGCGGATGCGGCTAAACTCTCAGCCCAAACGGGTAAAGTTGTAGGGATAGAAAGTTTGAAGTTAGAGGAGTAGAATAATGGTCAAATGACGCTAGGGATTAAAAAGCGAGTTTGATGGCATTGACAACTAATGAGACTTTAGGAGCCGTATTGAGAATTTGAGTAAGTTGATTGTAATATTTGATCAGTAGAATATTGCTGGTTGCTCGAACTTGTGCGATGTAGTAAAGTGTTGAAAAAGATACTGATTTCCCCGGTGGCATAGTCAAAAGTTTCTCCGATGTGATGAATGTCTAGGATCTAACCTAATCGGAAAACAGTCGAGAAAAATTCAAATTATGCCACTGTATTGATTGGTTTTTGGGGGGTATGACGGCCAGCAATTCAAGCTTTGAGTCAGGCGATAATGACTCACATCTGTTGAATATTCATTGAGGCAGAGGCATGAGTTTAGGGGACAGATGGTAAATTGTCATAAGACAAAATGATTGCTCTCCAGCGGTCACGGGTTTAGGCAACTTCTAACTCATAACTGTGTTGAACTCTCTCTAACTCCAGATCACAAAACCGATCAACAGACCAATTGGCTATCCGTTGAAGCATATGTAATGGATAGGTATGAGCCACGCCAACAACTGCAATTTTTGCGTCTTGAGCAGCATGAATTCCGGGTAATGTATCTTCGATCGCTAAACATTCAGACGGATGTAAGTGAAGTTCGGGGTATTGTTGATTGAGG
>CAZNCM010000424.1:0-1599 GCA_964571155.1 uncultured Lyngbya sp.
ATTTCAGGTTAAACCGAACCAAATTAATCGAATTTTCCCCGGCTATAAACCGACAGAAACCCTATCTTTATTTGCTTGATTCTTTAGGCGGTTAATGCTAAACTGGGTTTAACAATTGCCGGAACAATTCGCCCGGAAGCCATTCCAGCCCCGGCAAAATTGCGGGCGACAGGCCCCAGTTGCAAAGCCGCCAATCCTCCCATTACAAATAACTCGCAACCACCGAAGGCGCAAATGCCGATCTAAAACGGGCAAACCGTCCACAATTTCTGTGGGGTAAACGGGCAAAATCTTCTGAAGTAACGGGTGCTGACCGACATCAAGTTTAGTTCCCGTTGCTAACACAATCCGGTCAAACTGAACCTCTGGGCGATCGCATTTTACCCGCCAATTGTTCTCCCAAATAGCCGCTTTCACCTGACAATTTTCCCACAAAATTAATTTTCCTTGACGGATTGCCCGCCTTAACTGTATCATCAGATTGGGAGTGATAGAATCGCCATCTCTTGCCTGTTGAATCATCTGCGATCGCACCCGCCAACAGGATTCCGCTTCAAACCCTTTGAGATACTTCCGCCCCAACCAGCCGGGTTCGGCGTCAAACAGCTTCTCCCGCAACTGCAGGCGCACCATCAGCGTCACCGTTGCTCCCCGTGCCATCATCCCCACCGCCAGGTGAGCGCTCGTCAAACCGCCCCCAACGATGAGAACACGTTCCCCGGCCGGATCAAGCAATCGCAAATCAACCTGTTGGCTGTGAACCAACCGTTCCGGGGGAAAAGGCGAAGGAATCTTGCTCGCCCAGTCGGGAAGCTGAACCCTACCCCCTCCCGTCGCCAAAACCACCCGTCTCGCCCGAACCGTCCGCCCGTCTGCCAAAAGCAACTCAAACCGGCTTCCCCTCAACCCCCGTAACGGCAGAATACCGACCACCTGCGCCGCACAAACCCGATCCGCCAGTTGCCAACGTCGGACCACATCCCCACAAAAATCCTCAAATAGCTTGGTTCCGGGGAGGTCGTAGGGGGGGAATAGCTCGTGAGAACGATTCTCAGCAAATTTTCGCAGGGCGAAGGAGTTGGGGTCGGGGTGATGAACCGCAGGCGATCGCAAATGGGGAATGTCCTGGGCCGCAAACTGATGATGCCACCGACTCAACCACACCCCGCTGGGGTCAAAAACCTTGATTTTACCGTGTATTGGCTGTTTTTGCAGCAGGTGGGCGGCTAGGGTCAAGGCGTGAGGGCCGGCACCGATAATCGCAACGGAAACGAAGTCAGACATAAATCCGGGTCAATAGTTTGATAATAATTCTCATTTTCTGCCATATCTATAATAATGATTATTGTTCCCGAAAGGAAGCGGCGATGATTACTGCGGTTACTGGCCCGCCAGGTGCGGGTAAAACCCACTGGATACGAGAACAAATTAGCAAAACCACAGAACCGGTTGGCTATTTCAACCCCGGAGAGGATTCTGTTGTCATTGATGGGACTTGTATCGCCTGCGAATTTCCCCAGGTGCAAATTTTCACCTCGGGCGAGGAATTACAACGATTGAATCCCGAGTTCGTATCAACCACTTATATCGAGATTCCCT
>CAZNCM010000424.1:1647-4750 GCA_964571155.1 uncultured Lyngbya sp.
AAACTCAAAACGCATCGCCATCATCCCCTCATCCTCTGAAAATACAGAATGGGAAAACTGGGCAGATTCGGCGATTTTAGGAAATAAAAACCTTGCCGAACCTTTCAGTAAAATCAATAATTATTCCGTGCAAATTCATCGCAACCTACTTACCGGAGAAATTATCGACTGGACGAGTTTAACCCTGTTTTGGTTTGAACTCATTCAAGGGGCTTACGGGGACATCATTCGGGCAAAAGGAATTTTTGATATTGTCAGCGGAGAATCCATTTATGGGGATTTTGTAGCGGGAACAATCAATCAAGAATTTGTAGCTTTAAATGTTCCCCTGTGGTTAACCGGAAGACCCCAGCGGTTTAGCGGTTTGGAAATTGTCGGATTTAATTTGCAACTCAAAGAAATCTCCCAAACCCTGAAAGATTGCTTCATCCCCGAATCCCAAATTGATTATTATCAACAACAAATTCAAACCTCATTACAAACCGAGGAGGAAGTCACCCCATGAAAATAGCAGTCATTTCTTGCATTCACGGAAACTATGAAGCGTTAAATGCCGTTTTATTAGATATCGACGAACAAAAGGCGGAAAAAATATATTGTTTGGGAGATTTAGTCGGTTACGGTCCCTTTCCTCACGCCGTCGTCGAACAAATTCGTTCCCTCGATATTCCCACTGTTCAAGGCTGTTGGGATGAAGATATTGTAGAAGGATTAAATGCTTGCGAATGCAGTTATCCGTCGCTGTTAGCCGAACGTCGGGGACGAAACGCCCACGAGTGGACGCACAACAATATTTATCCCGAAACCCGCGAATTCTTAGCCCAACTTCCCCTAACTTTAAAAACAGAAAATCTCTGTTTTGTTCACGGTTCGCCCCACAGCAACCACGAATATTTAATGCCGAATATGGACGCATTTACCGCCCTAGAACGGGTTTTATCGGCAGAGGCGGATGTGCTATTTTGTGGTCACACTCATATCCCTTATCTTCGCAAGTTAGAAGGGGGTCAGCTTCAAGTCAAAATTAATCAACTCCATTTAAACGATGAACAAAACCTCAGTTTTACCACCCCTTTAAAACACATTATTAACGTCGGTTCCGTCGGAGAACCCCGTCACGGTCGCCCCAACGCCACCTATGTGATTTATGATACCGAGACTCAGGGGGCAACGCTGCGGGAGGTTGAATATGATTATCAAAAAACCTGTGCCGCCATCATCGAAAAAGGTTTACCGCCCATTTTTGCTTGGCGTTTAGCCCGAGGTTTGGAATATGCGGAAAAGGCGGATGACCCCACTCACGTCTGTGAGCGCTAAAAGCTTGCTTTAAATTTTGATAACTGTTATCATTCTTGCAAACCTTCCGGCCGAACAATGTCTATGGAAACTCTCCCCTCCTCAACTCCGGATATTCCCAAACGGGGAATGCCCGTGACCATTATTACGGGTTTTTTGGGAAGCGGAAAAACCACCCTGTTGAATGAAATTCTCGCCAACAAACAGGACTTAAAAGTTGCGGTTTTGGTGAACGAATTTGGCGATATTAACATTGACGCTCAACTGTTAATCTCCACAGAAGAAGACATGGTAGAGTTGAGTAACGGTTGTATTTGCTGCACGATTAATGAAGGTTTGGTCGATGCGGTTTATCGGGTTTTAGAACGAGAAGAACAAGTTGATTACATGGTCATTGAAACCACGGGAGTTGCCGACCCGTTGCCGATTATTTTAACCTTTTTGGGGACGGAACTCCGGGAACTAACTCGCCTGGATTCTATTATTACCCTCGTCGATGCAGAAACCTTTACACCCGAACATTTTGACAGCGAAGCCGCCCTCAAACAAATTACTTACGGGGATGTGGTCATTTTAAATAAAACCGACCTGGCTTCCCCAGAAAAAGTAGAAGGATTAGAACGTTATATCAAAACCGTTAAACCGAGTGCGAGAATTCTACAAACCCAACAGGCTAAAGTTCCGCTTCCTCTAATTTTAGATGTTAACCTCACCCCTGTTCAACAGTATCAAACCGCAGAAGAAACTCACCATTCCCCTCACTTACAAACCGATGGTTTTGTCTCCGTTCCCTTCAAAAGCTATTCCCCCTTTGATATCGACAAATTTGAGAAATTTTTAACCGAAGAAATGCCCGCAGAAGTATTTCGGGCGAAAGGAATTCTCTGGTTCAATAATAGCGAAATGCGCCACATTTTCCAACTCAGCGGGCCTCGGTACGATATCCAACTCGAAGAATGGCCGGGTTCGCCCCTGAACCAGATTGTGTTTATTGGCCGTCATTTAGATGCCAATAAAATCCGCCAACAGTTGAATAACTGTTTGGTTTTACAACCGAGTCAATTAGCACAAGCGATGGGTTTAAAATCATTGTAAATCTTAGTTTTTGTCTAATTTAACTGTAAAAACTTGTCGTTTACTTTAGGAACAAAACTCTAAATATATGACTTTAGCAAACTCCTCGCCGAAGGGAAATAAAAACGGGAACTTACCGAATTTAAAAACTCAATCTGAACCCCCAGTTTCCGAAGAAGAAATGCGTCAAGCGGTGCGGACGTTGCTACTGGGACTCGGAGAAAATCCGGACCGCGAAGGCTTAAAAGATACCCCCAAACGGGTTGTTAAAGCCTTAAAATTTCTGACCTCGGGTTATCATCAATCCCTGGATGAATTGCTCAACGGGGCGGTTTTTCACGAACAAACCGACGAAATGGTGTTGGTGCGAGATATCGATATTTTTAGTTCTTGCGAACATCATATTTTGCCGATTTTAGGTCGCGCTCATGTGGCTTACATTCCCGATAGAAAAGTGATAGGATTATCTAAAGTCGCCCGCATCTGTGAAATGTACGCCAGACGGTTGCAAGTTCAAGAACGATTAACCGCTCAAATTGCAGATGCTTTACAGGGTTTATTAAAGCCTAAAGGTGTGGCCGTCGTTATCGAAGCCAGCCATATGTGTATGGTGATGCGGGGCGTTCAGAAAGTCGGTTCTTGGACTTCTACGAGTGCGGTTCGGGGCGTATTTGCTGAGGATGCAAAAACTCGCCAAGAATTTATGAGTTTGATCCGCCATACTCCCAGTTGG
>CAZNCM010000425.1:0-4741 GCA_964571155.1 uncultured Lyngbya sp.
GATACCACTTGGCTACCTTTAGAAACTCCAGATGTGGAAATTCTAGAAGGGCGTTATCGAGTTGTAGCTCGTTCTAGCTATCCGAACGCTAAAATTGAAATTCGGATTATTCATCATGCTTTGGAGGAAACTCCCCCTGTTCGCCGTGTACAAACTCGCAACACGAACACCTCTGCTGAAGGATTAATGGTTGTGATTCCCTACACTCGACTCAAACCGGGAATTTGGGAACTGTCCTGTTCACCTCATCGGCAAGCTGCTCTTGTCAACTTGTCTTCTGATAACGGCGTTAAACTACGGGTTCTCTCTAATGACTCCGAACCTCTAGAACACCTTCCCACTTTTGATGACGATCTCTCCTCAGACTCAGATGAAGCGGTTTCAGATGAAAATGATCACGAAGACGACAGCCAGACAACCGTAACCGCAAAATCCATTGTTGAGATTGTTGACGAACGTAACACCACCCCAGAAACTTCTCCCCTAGAAACACAACCAGAAACACAACCGGAATTGGCCTCAATAGAGTTGATCAACGACACCGACTCGACTCCAAACTCTGAGACTAAACCTTCCGACGAGTCATCCGACACAGAATTTGTGATCGCCGCTGATCCCTCCCCAGAGCCTTCAGAAACCGTTTCACCAGAGTATGATGATCATCTCCAGGTGGAAGTCCAAAATATCCAACTCACCCTTGAACAAGATTCTTTTGTCGCGAAATTAGGACAAGCATTATTAATTTCAGGACAGGTTGAAGCCGCAACATCTTCAGAACCGTTGAATCCTGAACCGATCCAATATTCTATCGATCAGCCTCATGTAGAAGTTTATCTCCGAGATCCCCACAACTCCAATATTTTATTACAAGTTCAACAAGCAATTCCCCAATCGATTCTCCCGATCTCTTTTGCTTGTTTGATTTATATTCCCTTTGAATGTCAAACTCGCCTGATCTTAGGAGAAGTGGTGATTTCCAGTCACGGAGAGTCTCTGACTAACCATTCCTTTTCCGTCGCCACTCAAGTAGAACATCTTCTCCAAGCTTTAGAAACCGATTTTAGTTCTCCAGCGGAGATAGACGAGACAACCGATGAACCAGACGAAGTTGAACTTGAAAACCGCTTACATCTGATTGATCCCAACGCCAGTCCCGAACCCGAACCCCCGGTATCCAAACCCAATTCTCGCCGTCCCACTGTTCCCGTTGTTTCAGCAAACGCTCAAACCTCCATTGATGAAACAACATCCTCACCTTCCCTCGAACTCCCGAGTTTTGGTTCTTTTCTCTCTGGGAATAGCGAACCGTCGGTTGACTCGACAGCTTCCTCCTCAGAACAAACTCCAACGACTTCTCCAGAGACTGCGGATGCAGAAATTCTCACTCCCACTGATGAAACATCCCCAGAATTTATTTCCTCAGAAACAGACGATGAGGATAGTGAAGAAGCTCAGTTAGTCCAGGTGTCACCAATTGATCCGGCTTTTCAAGCGTTGAAGTTAGAAAATCGGTTTTGGTCGCGGTTAAATTCTTTAGCTCAGGATCAAGATTTGTCTCAGTGGATGAAGCAAGCCAAACCGACTCCTTTACCCGACACGTCTTTTGTTCAAACTCGCCCGGATGAATCTCCAAAACCGAGTGTTTCTTCCCCCTCTGCTGAGGCTGAACCGTTGTTTCCTTCCTTTGATGACGATTTAGAGTCTCAAGAAATTGTGGTAGATGATGAGTCATTGGAGACTCCACCCTCCTCTGTTGCTTCCCGACCCCCTTTGCGAGTGTTAGACTCTCGTCACAGTCAATCCTCGACCTCTGAATCTTTGAGCGCTATATCAGAAGATGAACCGATTCCTGCTCCGATTTTAGAAGTGATCAATCCCGAAATTATAGCAGGTCGAACGGTCAAAGTTCGGGTGCGGATGAGCGAGAATTTACCGCGAATTTATGTCAAAATATGGGTGTATGATCGCCAGTCTCGCAGTATTGTAGACGGGCCACGCTGGTTAACCGAGTTTTCACCCAACGGTTTAGACCAGATTGAAACCACAGTGAACTTAGAGATTGCTTATGGCAGTTTAGAGGTTCAATTTGAGGCGATCGCAGTTGAGATGCAGACTCAACGAGAAAGTCATAAAGTCATCGTCGAACGTTCTGTTGTTCCTCCGGCAGCTCCTACTTTGCCTTTAGATGAGGAATGAGCGCAGAAAAGACATTTAAAATTCCCGATCTAGATTAACTTTAATTCTTCTCTATTTTAGGGAATTTTTTCTTATAAAATAGCAGGATGGTTTTAAGTTTTTTGAGTCAAAGGGTAGGTCTTTAATCAGACTGAACCGTTCTCATTTGACTTGATAAAAAGTTGTTAATCATATCGGTTTACGTGCATTTTGATGTGCGGGTTTTTGCCTATTTTTTAACAACGTTGGTTAAATGTCTTTCTCCTGAAGTTTGAACTAATCTCAGCTAGAGATCAGACTCTTATTGACATGAATTGTAGATCACAAATCTCACTTTAAAGTTAACATTGATTTTTTTGAGGAGTTTTAACCCACATGGTACTGACACACTATCAATCTTTTCAAGATTTAGATAATATTGATCGCCAGGTTGATCAAGTTTTTAATGAACCTGAACTTTTGGGAAATACTAATTTTAATATTCCGGTGATTAAAATTCAGGAAAAAGAACAAATAATTGTGATCAAAGTCATTTTACCGACTTTAGAGGAAAATAGTTTAGAAATGCAAGTCACCCCAGAATCAATCGTACTTTCGGGAAACTTGTATTATTTTTCAAAAACCCAAAAATCGCCGGATCAGACTGTTGTCAAAAATTCCCAAAAGTTTCGGAAAATAATTGCCCTTCCGCAACCCATTCTGAGTGCAGGGATAAAGTCAGACTACTTCAACGGGATTTTAACCTTGATTTTACCCAAAGCTGTTGAATCTCCAGCTTATTGTCAATCCTAAGTTGGATTGTGTAATTGTTGAATTGAGTGAGGTTAACTATGAATAAACTTCAAAAACCTTAAAAAATTTCTCAGTTTTACATGACATAAATCTCAGAGATTATCGTCTTTGAAAACCTTAATAATTATCCCCGATCTCGTCTATCCACTGGACGGGATTTTTTAGTGAAGTTGTGTAGATTTCCGCTCATAATTCAGCATTTAGGATTAATTAATAAACCACTTGATCATTTTAACCGGATCTCAAACAAATTGTCTGTATTAGAAAATGGACATACTCATACGGACAGACTCATGCGCTTCTACACTTTAATCCTATTATTCAGCCTTTTGTCAATGGCTTATGCTGATGCAATAAAAGGTGTCCAAGCTGCTTCCTCATTGTTGATTGCTCAAGATAGTAGTGAAATTAACTGTAACAGTGATTGTTCTCCAGGTCATCGGGGAAGTGGACGTTAATCTGGAACGGAGTCAAAAAGTAGTTAAAAGAAGTTTTGAAAAAGCGGATTTGGGGAGTCAATTTTCAAATTTGTCCTGATCAAATAGCAAAGAACTTGTACTCAGAAGTGATACCTTAGCCCCGTTCCTACCATGCTAAACCCTATTTTAGTATCTGTTTTTAGCTTACTCTCTTTCGGCTTGGTCGCTTCTTCTCCGTTCTTTCAACACAATCTTCTCACTCAGTCACTATTGTTGAGTGAACTGCAAGTTGCTCAGACAAAATCCGAGTTCAATAAGTTGACCTTCCAACACCACACTGACACAGAAGATACTGCGCCTGATGCAAGCCGAGGAGATTCTCGTCGAACTTCATCATAGTTTTAAGATCACAAAGTATCTCATCATTGATTCACTGGAGATCAATCCTGACTGCTACCAACACACCATACAAGCTAGACTTGCTCCACCCGGAATTCCTACAGAGGAATTCCAATATTTTTTTGGGCGGATAGAAAATCGAGCAATAACAGATTAGGAAACTTCACCTCCAACAACCACATTCCGAATTCTTAAACTCGGCCCACCACAACCAACGGGTAAACCATTTTGTCCGCCTTTTCCACACCCTCCAGATTCATCCCAATAAAAATCATTTCCAATCGCTTCAATATCAGCTAAAGTCGTAAATACATTTCCCGATAACGTCACATCTCGCACAGGTTCAGCTAGCTTTCCATTGCGAATCATCCACGCTTCACCCGCACTAAAGGTAAACATTTCACCATTGGTCATTCCCCCCAACCAATTTCGCGCATAAACCCCTTGCTTAACTTCACTGAATAAATCTTCAACCGCTGTATCTCCCCGTTCGATCCAAGTATTTGTCATGCGAACCAAAGGCCGATAATGATAATTTAAACAGCGAGCATTTCCCGTCGGCGCTTCTCCTAACTTTCCCGCCGTTTCCCGAGAGTGTAGACGACCGACTAACGCCCCGTCTTTGATTAATTGCGTTGTGGTTCCGGGTGTTCCTTCATCATCGTAAAAATAGCTTCCTCGATGTCCGGGAGGTTCCGCCCCATCAAAAATTTGCAGGTTTTTCGGCCCAAACTGCCGCCCCAAAGTCATCACTTCCAATAAGTCAGGATTCTCATAGGTCATATCCGCTTCCGAAAGATGACCAAACGCTTCGTGAACAAATAAACCCGTTAAAATCGGATCGATCACAACCGTATAAGTATTTCCCTTCACAGTCGGCAGATTAAGGGAATTCACCGCCCGTTGCGCCGCACTCTGAACTTGAGTATCAAGGTGAGTTAAATCTTCATAAGCCC
>CAZNCM010000426.1:0-4714 GCA_964571155.1 uncultured Lyngbya sp.
TTTCAGTTTTTTGTGGTTGACGGCAACTTTGATGGCGACACTGGCATCAATTAAACCAATTAAGGTTGTCGGGATGCGAATGTAGTTGCTGCTGCGACGATAAGCCGAACAAGCGAAACCCGCAACGTCGGTGGTTAAACCGCCACCGATGACTAAAACGGGTTCTTTGCGAACGAGTCCAAAGTCAGCGAAGGCGTCGATAATGCTTTCAAAGGTTCTTAGGGTTTTGGCGGGTTCGGGGATGGATACCGGGAAGATGCGAAGATCGATGTTGTAGTGTTGGAAGTAAGCCTGCATCTGTTCGCCATACAGACGGTTAATGTTCGCATCGACAACCGCCAAACAGCGTCCGAATTTTTTGTAGGTTTCTGCAAGTTGAGGGTTTTTGATGTCGAAGGCACCGTCAACGTAGGTTAAACTGAATTCGATTTTTTCGTATCCTTCAACGTGAAAAGCGCTGTCGGTTGCTTCAAATGTGGCTTGAACGTGACTCATTGAATGTTACCTGATAAATAAAGATGTTGGTTGGTCAAATGATGCAACATTTCACACCAATGCCACGTCTTCAAGTCTTGATGGGTCTGTAGCCTAAATCTTGCGCTAGAAGCTTATTTCTGACTTGGAAAAAAAACAGTAGAGAGTTTCACGAGAGTAACTCACGCTAGCAGTTTCCTATTGTCAGATTTAAGCAACCTGTGCTAAAATTGTCAGCTTAATTAAGTAATTAAATCCTTCCCGAATTGAGTCTTTACTCGATGAGGGAATTTTTCTTGCATTGCTAGTCTGTCAACAATAAAAGAAGTTGAAAACTGAAGATCCCACTGAATGCGTTAGTGGAAGTTTAGCTTTGATTCTTCTTCAAACGATTGCGAAGTTGGAACTTTAATATAGATGTTTTGGCAAGCGATCACCCGAGTCTAGCTCATTAGCAAACTACTCTGATGATTCATCAGCCAAGTATCAAATTATGTTCTCCACCTTCTACCTCATCTCAAACTTTAGCCTGTAGCCTGAGATGACTCACGACTACTTCTGCTTTTGTCAAACACGACTGAATCGTTCAAGAATTAAGATTTGAGAAGAATATTATTGTTAGCTATGACTAGCAACACTCACTTGAAGTTGCAATTGGTGGAAATGTAAACTAACTTGGGTCGTCAAATCCGAGTAAATATAACTAGCTCGGTTTCGGACTTCTTCGACCTAAGAAAAGAACTAGAGAAGAAAGCAGCTCGCTTTTCTCTTGCCCGAGTTTCCACTTCAGTTTACACCCACGATTAACCTGCTGATCGGGATTTAAAAGCCGTCCAGCAAGTGCAATCTTAAGTAGCAATTCTGATTTGTTTCTACTCACAAGCCTATGATCGGGATCTACTCCCCTGCTGAATTTAATCTTGCTTGTTAGTAGTTTAACGCTTGATCATTACTTTTAATCAAAATTAATGTTAATTATTGTAAATAAATTAACGTTAAAAGTATTAAGATTGGTAAATCAAAATATTATAACAGCTATAAGGAAGCTATCTTCTTAAAGATTAGTTTTTTTTAATCAAGTCTTAATACTGTTAAAAAAATACGATGCAAATAGGCATTTCTCAATGCTCAATAGGGAATAAAACCTATTCTTTTGCTTCTATTCATACCTTCATTAATTTGTCAACATCCCAAAGTCCGATGACACAGTTATTCTTTTATATGTACCAAAATTTCCGGAATCTGCTTCCCCCAATCGGTAAAATCCCAAGAAGCTGTTAGGCTTAAGCAATCAAAATGCACAGAAGTGCCACAACACAGACTATTGAACTAGGCATTTTGCGATAAAATTGTCCACTGCTACAGTCATTCGGGATGTTAATGCTGTCCAAGCTACCCAAAGGGTTAACTCGTCACTGGCATCTTTCTCTTTCTCTCCCTCTCATCTTGTTGGGAGCGTTGTTAACGCCATTAGCACTCCGTTCTTACGTTGAAGCGAGTACCTATACTCGTCGTTATACCAATATCAACCAAGTTCCACCTGAACCCGTTGCCATTGTTTTTGGGGCGGGTGTATGGGAGGATGGAACACCAATGCCGATGCTTGCCGATCGCATACAAGGTGCAATTGACCTATATCATCTGGGGCGAGTCAGGAAAATCTTAATGACTGGAGATAACGCCACACCCGAATACAATGAAGTGATTGCCATGCAATACTACGCCCATGAGCAAGGAATTCCCCTAGAAGATATCAAACTCGACTATGCAGGGTTTAGCACCTATGAAAGTTGCTATCGAGCTAGAGAAATCTTTGGAATTGAACAAGCAGTATTAATCACGCAACAATATCATTTATCTCGGGCGGTGTACACTTGCAATCAATTAGGTATCAAAGCAGTTGGTTATGGAACACCCGACTGGGGTAAATATCAAGATGAGTCAATGCGGTTTTATACCCAACGAGAGATGCTAGCAATTATCAAAGCGTTGGTGGAACTTCATATTCTACGTCCTAAACCAACCTTTTTGGGGCCATTTGAGGGAATGGGAAACACTTAACAGTCACCAGAACCGGAGGTGGGGAGGAAAGATTGATAATTCATAATTGACAATTCGCAATTGATATAAACTCCAGTAATTTGCTTTATGCTATCAGTGGGGAATTTATACAAAGCGGATAATGGCACTTTATCTCGATTCAGCGATCATCGAAGAAGCAACACAAGTGAGTCAATGGGGTTGGGTCAAAGGAATTACTACGAACCCAACGTTACTTGCTAAAAGTACCCTTTCGCCCTCAGATACGCTCAAGCAACTTAAACAAACAACATCGGGAGAAATTTGTTATCAACTGACTGCTTCTGACTTAGATGGGATGATCGCAGAAGCCAAAGTCGCTTATGCACTCCTGGGAACCCAAACCGTATTAAAAATTCCGGCTACCGCAGTAGGGTTTCAAGCGGTTGCTCGTTTGTCTCCAGAAATTCCCTGTGCGGTAACAGCTATTTATAGTCCCGCTCAAGCAGTGGTGGCGATGGAAGCAGGGGCGAAATATGCTATTGCTTATGTTAACCGAGCGACTCGACTGTTAGGGGATGGAATTCAATTGGTTGAGGAGATGTCTGCTCTATTAAAAGGAACTGATACTAGCATTTTAGCGGCAAGTATAAAATCACCGGAAGAAGCCGCAGCAACGTTGAAAGCCGGAGCAACTCATTTAACCTTACCGTTAGAGATTTTAACTGCGATCACCACTCACGAACTCTCAGAAAAAACCGTTGAAGAATTTGCCCAAAAGGGCCTCGGTTTAAAGGTAGAATAATCTTAGGTTCAGTTTAGGGGTGATCACAATTGTAAGGCGGCACCCGGATTTGAACCGGGGATGGAGATTTTGCAGACCTCTGCCTTACCGCTTGGCTATGCCGCCGTATCAAGAGTCTTTATTGTACCAGAGAAGTGCTTTGAGTGGCAACCTGTAAATTTTCAACGACAGGTTTTAATTTTGCAGGCAACCCCTGAATATACTGAGGATAGACAGGTAAGCGTTTTTGTAACTCCCAACCTTGAGGCTGAAGAAGATTCGCGAGAGTTTGAGCATCTGGGTGAGGATAATTAGGATTAACTTCATCGTGGGGGCTGATACCGCCTAAATCCCTGGCTCCGGCTGTGATACATTCGATTAAGATCTCAGGATGAGTGACTAAATTAGGGGGAATTTGTAAAGTAATCTCTGCCGGAAGCAAAGAACGATCGCCACGACTTGGGGAAGTTGATGGAGATTAAAAGCTTCACCCTGCCAACTTTGCTGTTGACCGGGACTGTGAGGTTGTAAGATCACTTCTTGAATATGTCTCCAACGGTGATGAATGGTGGCGATCGCTTCTAAGGTTTCTCGCCAGTCGCTCTCATTTTCTCCAATTCCCAATAATAAACCCGTTGTAAAGGGAATTTGCAACTCTCCAGCCCATTCTAGCTGTTGTAACCGCAGTTGAGGAACTTTACTCGGGGCGTGGCGATGAACGGTTTGCAGTAATTTAGGAGTGAGTTGTTCCAACATCAACCCCATTGAAACGTTAACTTGTTTCAGTTGTGCCATTTCTTCATATAGGAGTGGGCCAGCATTCGTGTGGGGTAAAAATCCCATTGATAAAGCCAATTCACAGAGTTGATAAATTCGTTCAAACCAGGCGGGGCGTTGAGGACTCTGAGGATGAACTTCTCCACTTAAGATTAAAATTTCAATCACCCCTCGATCTAAAAGTGATTTTAAGATTTGTTGAGCTTGCGCCAGAGTCAGCCAAGGACGGGTTCCGGGTTCATCTCGAAAATTGCAGTAACGACAACGATTAAAACACTCATAGGTTGGAACAACTGTATAAGCGGGACTGTAGGTGATCACAAAAGACATAAATCAAGGAAGGATAGATAGGGCCTCATCTACTGTACAAGACCTGGAAAGAGCAAGTCGGAAGCTCCAGTTGGACAATCATTAGGTTTCTTTATACTTTAGTTAAGTAAATTATTTATGAAAACCCTTTACAAAACTTCATTGACTGTGTAATACTAAAGTCATGGTAGAAAACACCTACCAACGAACCTTGAAAAACAAATAGCAATCATACATACTATGACAACTACCTTACAGCAGCGCGAAAGCGCCAGCTTATGGCAGCAGTTCTGTAACTGGGTCACATCCACCAACAACCGGATTTATATCGGTTGGTTCGGTGTTCTGATG
>CAZNCM010000427.1:0-4707 GCA_964571155.1 uncultured Lyngbya sp.
ATTTCCTGAAACGACGGCGACACCGTTAGAGGTGGGAATTTCGGTCCCCGAATTCGTCAATTCTACCCGACCATCGGCGAGTACCGTTACTCCGGTTGCGTGTTGGCGATCGCCTCCGGTTAACAGTTGCGGTAGGGATAAGGGGGCTATTTCTGGCGAATCACTTCCCCAGTCTGTTGTCGTCACTTCTAAATTGAGTAAATGTCCAGCTTGGCTGATCCGGAGAATTTGTTCACCGGGAATGGCGGCGATGGTAATTTGGCCACCCGGCGCACTCACTGTTCCGGTATTAATGACATTCCGTCCTAATAAGCTAATATTTTCTCCAGAAGCTACTGCAAGTGTTCCTGCGTTAATAATATTTCCTGATCCGGTTGTTGAGAATTGAAAGGCGTTAGGAGTCCCGACCAAGCTGGCGTAGTCATTACTTCCAATTGCATTAAACCAATTTGAACCCAGTCCGACTCCGGTTGCTGTCGTGACGGTAAAGGAAGCGGGAACATTTAAACTTGCATCTGATCCAAAAATCACTCCAGCTGGGTTCATCAAAAATAAATTCGCATTCCCCCCTGTCATCTGAATTAAACCATTAATAACCGAAGCATTCCCCCCAACAACCCGAGTTAAAATATTTTGAATGGAATGATTAGATAAAAAGTTAGCAACCTGTCCAGACTCAACATTAAAATCGGTAAAACTATGAAATAAATTTGCCCCATCTGAGGATAACTTCCCCCCTTCAATATTAATCTGATTTCCCTGTTGATTGGTAACGGTATTGGTACTATTGGGTTCGGGAACAATGGGTTGAGCAAAAACTTTTTTTGATTTTAAACAATCGAGGATTCTCCATCGCCAACTGTGAGGAAATTCCTCAGTTTCCAAAACCAAAAGTAGTGTCAGTAGCGGTAGGGAGAAGACCACTGACTTCAAGTAACTGCTGATATTCATCAAAAATTCTCCTGGGAAACTCCCGTATCAACCAGTTTAACAGTTGTTGTAAAAGGTTACGAGTCTACCCCTGATAGCTTGTCTTAAATCTTACCGAGTCCAATCTCTTAAATGGGTTGAATTTTTACACTTAACCTCCAGAGAGTCAAGTTGCAGAAACTTTAAATTTAGGTCAATCTTTCTTCAAAGAAAGCTCTCGTCAAGTATAGTAGATTACAGGCAATAATAACGCAAATCTATCAAAAATATCATTATGCGTTTAATTGGCTTAACTGGGGGCATTAGCACCGGAAAAACAACCGTGTCCAACTACCTTGCCGAGATGTACCCGTTTCCCATTTGGGATGCAGATGTTTATTCTCGTGAGGCCGTACAGCCCAACTCCCCCGTCTTGCAGACCCTTGTTCGTCGCTATGGTACTGGTATTTTACTCTCTGATGGTAGCTTAAATCGCCAGCAACTCGGTACTATAATTTTTAGTCGCTTAACAGAACGTCACTGGGTTGAACAGCAAATTCATCCGGTTGTCCGCGATCGCTTTTCTGACAACATTACCAAACTTCAGTATGAAGCGGGTAAAAATGCGACTGCGATTTTGGTAATTCCTCTCTTGTTTGAAGCAAACATGACTGATTTGGTGACAGAAATTTGGGTCATTTCTTGTTCTCCTCAACAACAGCAGTTCCGTTTGATCCAACGGAGTCAGGGTTCTCTCACGCCGAAACAAGCCCAAGCGAGAATTGACAGCCAGATGCCTCTTGAGCAAAAGTGTAAAATGGCAGATGTGGTTTTAGACAACTCCTCGACTTTAGAGGAACTCTGGCAACAAGTTGATGATGCGATCGCCAGAACGTCCTAAAATCCTGTTAACACGATTACCCAAATAACTCATGGATGTTATTCCTGCGATTGATTTACTCGAAGGACGTTGTGTAAGATTATATCAAGGTGACTACGACCAAGCCCAAACCTTCAACGATGATCCGGTTGTTGTTGCTCAACAATGGGAAGATCAGGGCGCTACTTGGTTACACGTGGTTGATCTCGATGGCGCAAAAACAGGTCAACCGACGAATCATAAAATTATAGAGGCGATCGTCAACGCGATTAATATTCCCGTCCAAGTGGGCGGTGGGTTACGCAGTCGAGATACCGTTGCAACGTTGTTAAATTTGGGCGTGAGACGGGCAATTTTAGGCACTGTAGCCGTCGAAAACCCTCAACTGGTGGCAGAGTTGTGTCAAGAATTCCCCCAACAAATTGTGGTTGGAATTGACGCCCGCGATGGGAAAGTTGCGACGAGAGGATGGTTAGAAACTTCGGAAGTGTTGGCCACCGAACTCGCCTATCAGATGGCACAGTTGGGGGCTAGTGCGATTATTTATACTGATATTCATCGGGATGGTACCTTGCAAGGGCCGAATAAAGCAGCATTACGAGAAGTTGCTTCGGAGGTTGCGATTCCGGTTATTGCTTCCGGGGGAATTAGTTCAGTGACAGATTTATTGAGTTTGTTATCCCTAGAAACGTTGGGCGTAACGGGGGCGATTGTGGGTCGCGCTTTATACACCGGAGATGTTGACTTGAAAGAAGCTATTCAGGCCGTCGGTTGGGGACGTTTGCAGGATATTCCGCCCGATTTTGGGGGTTCAGCTTTAGCTTAAAATCCATCAACACTAACAAAATTCCCTTCTAGATCTTCTGGAGTAACCGCTTCTACAAAAGCGATAATATTTCCAGTAGATTCTGCCCGGATTAAAGTTCCTGATGTTAGGATAGGTTCTCCACTAAAAAAAGGAAGAAGACCCAAACTGTCGAAAGTCTCTGTAATAACTGCTGATAATTCTGCATTGAGAGACAGAGATATGTTTTGTGCGGATTCTAAGGTTAGGTCATCTTCGGTTAATCCTCCGGTTAATCCAAATTGATCGCCCGTTAGAAAACCTGAAATCACATCGGCATCATTAATATCCTGTGCATTTGATTCAGCTTCTAAAATATAAAGGTTATTACCAAAATCCGTAAAAAATTCTCGACCCAATAAAAAGTCTCTGCCTCGATCTCCAGATAAAGTATTATTCCCCTGTGAACCATCTATGAAGTCATCTCCCTGACCACCAAATATCAGATCATTACCTTCGCCACCAGATAGAAAGTCATTGTCTCTATTCCCAAATATAGAGTCATTACCCGGATCTCCACTGATTAAATCTCTATCTTGACCCCCAAACAGAGAATCTTGACCGCCCGAACCGTTAATTACATCTTCTCCTTGATTTCCGATAATCAGATCATCAGCAAAAGATGCACCAGTAACAGTATCATCTCCTTCTAGAAGTAAGACTCCTAACGGAAAATCTGCTGCTTGTTGAGCGGTCACAAAAACCAATTCAGAAGTAGAATCACCCAGTAAACGAGCTTCTCCAGAGGGATCGGGTTGTAGTACCATGCCAATCTTTCCTTTGAACGTATAAAGTCACTTAGTTTCTATTTCTCTATCTGTTGAGATGGTGACTTTTTACGGATTTGGGTAAAATTTTTTTCGAGAATTGCAAAAAAAATCTCCCGAAAGGCTTACAAGATCAAGGTTTTCAATTTTCTGAGTTAAAGGGTTGAACGTAGAGGCGACAACTGTTGAACGAGTTCATCGGGTTGTCCGGTAACGTGGTTGGCGAAGCGTTGGGCGAGGGGCGGAACAAAAACTAAAGGGTTACTAAATCCCGAAAAAATATGAATTCCGGTTAAATTGGGTATGGCACCAACTAAAGGTAAACTATCGGCCGTAAACGCGACTAAACAATGATACCAATGGGCGGGTAAATCTTGCAAAGCGGGTAAAATTTTCCCGATGGCGTTGCGAATTTGGGCTTCACTTTCGGCCGGATTAATTTTAGCATTCGGATCGCTTAACACCCGAGAAGGCTGACCAATTCGCATTTGTTTATTTAATAATTGTACCGCACTGGCATCAATAATTAAAGGCACAAATTCATGTCCGGGTTCATCCCAAAGCGGTTCAAATTCCGGCTTGGCGGCGTCGGCTTCGAGTTGAAACCGTTCCATTCCTGCCGACATCACAACGGTTCTTAAATTCGTCTCAACGGGGGGTGTTTCTAATACTTCGGTATGGGTAAAATGTAAGCGAATTGAAATTCCCGCCGAACTTAATAAACTCCGACTTAAACCTCCTGCACAAATGGCAGTATTTTCGGCAAAATACGTCTCATTTTGAGTTTGAACGCCTATAATCTTATTTCCCTGTTTTACTAACTCAGTAACGGTTGCAATTTCTAGTTTTCCGCCAAGTCGTTTAAAAGCGTCTAAATAAGCAAAATTGGTTTTTTCGGGGGAGATATGACCGTGACGAACTGTAAAGGCTGCGGCGATACTATTGGGGTTGAGAAGCGGTTCAATTTCACAAGCTTCTTCTGGTGTTAATAACCGAGGTGGTGTGATAAATTGAGTATAACTTTCGGCAATTTGTTCGGGATTTTGTTCGGGGGAAACGGTTAAAATTAGGTCAACTTCTCGAAATTCAGTATCGGCTTCTAATTCCTCAGATAAGATTTGATGACGTTGTTTTCCATCTTCACAGAGTTGACGAGTTAACGGGGCGCTTCCCGACCAATACGCGAGTCCACCGTAACTGTAGCGAGTAGCATTTTCCAAGGTCGGATTTTCTTCAATGAGAAGAACATTCAGCCCCTTTTTCGCGAGTTCATAACTGAGGCTTGTCCCGGTAATTTCTGCACCAAC
>CAZNCM010000428.1:0-3232 GCA_964571155.1 uncultured Lyngbya sp.
CCCTTCTCCTGCGGAGACGCTTCGAGAACAACTCAAGTCAACATCCGAGGTACACGCAGCGTAGCTGCCTCTTGTGTTGCAAAGTTTTGAGGAAATTAGATGTCAAAACAAATTATCATTGCCGAACAGCATCGAATTGCGGCTGTTTTTTCCGAAGATCAAATTCAAGAACTCGTTGTTGCCACAGGAAGTCACCAAGTCAGTGATATTTATCTGGGAGTTGTTGAAAATGTCTTGCCGGGAATTGATGCCGCTTTTGTCAATATAGGGGATGCAGAACGAAATGGATTTATCCATGTTTCTGATCTCGGACCCCTACGACTGAAAAAATCTTCCGGTTCAATCACCGAGTTATTAGCACCTCAACAGAAAGTGTTGGTGCAGGTAATGAAAGAACCCACAGGTACAAAAGGCCCGCGATTGACGGGAAATATCACCTTACCCGGCCGTTATTTAGTTCTGATGCCCTATGGACGGGGCGTCAATTTATCCCGTCGGATTCGCTCTGAAACTGAACGGAATCGCCTCAAAGCCCTGGCAATTTTAATTAAACCCTCGGGAATGGGTTTGCTGGTGCGAACAGAAGCCGAAGGTATGGCAGAAGATGCCATTTTAGAAGACCTAGAAAGCTTGCAAAAACAGTGGGAAAATGTTCAGCAAGAAGCCAGTTCCACTCGACCTCCGGCTTTACTCAATCGCGATGATGACTTTATTCAACGGGTATTGCGCGATATGTACAGCGGCGATGTCAATCGCATTGTCGTTGATGTTCATACGGGGATTAAGCGCGTCAAGCAACACTTGATGAATTGGAGTGTCGGTAAAGCTCCCCAGGGCGTTTTGATCGATCACCACCGAGAACGCATTCCGATTCTAGAATATTTTCGGGTGAATGCGGCAATTCGCGAAGCTTTGCGACCTCGGGTTGATTTGCCTTCCGGGGGTTATATTGTGATTGAGCCAACCGAAGCCTTAACGGTGATTGATGTTAACTCCGGTTCGTTTACTCGTTCGGCGACTTCGCGAGAAACGGTGTTATGGACCAATTGTGAATCGGCAACCGAAATTGCCCGTCAGTTACGCTTACGCAATATTGCTGGGGTGATTATTGTCGATTTTATCGATATGGATTCACGCCGCGATCAATTGCAAGTGCTAGAACATTTTAATAAAGTTCTCAAAGCCGACAAAGCTAGACCTCAAATTGCCCAATTGTCAGAGTTAGGATTAGTCGAGTTAACCCGCAAACGTCAAGGACAAAATATTTACGAGTTATTTGGTCGTCCTTGTCCGACTTGTAGCGGTTTGGGGCATTTAGTTCACCTTCCGGGTGAGTTGGCAGAAGTTGAACTTCCAGAAAGCAGTATTAGTAGTGGCAGTAGCAACAGTAGTAGTAGTGCAGAACGAATTGTCCTAACGCCTCGTAATAGCTCGTCTGTCGGTTTACCAGAAACAACAGAACGGCTTCCTGAAAAAACCGTGATCTTGGATGCACCCCAAACTCGCTCAGAACCGGAAACAGTCGAGCTAGATGCGGTCAGCAATTTACAAGAATTAGAGCTAATTAACCATCCGAGTTATCAAGATCATACCGGAAGTAATGCTCGGCGGCGGCGCAGGCGGCGAATTGGAGATTTGGATTCTTTGGTTCGCGAAGATGAACCCACAGAAGTGGTTTCTGTTGAAATGACCACCGATGAACAGCAGATGTACGCGATGATGGGTATTTCCCCGCTGATGCTTTCGAGTCAAACCCCGAAAAATTCTAGAAATGTGATCGTGACAGTCTGTTTACCCGGAGAAGAACCGCCCTCACCCAAAGATCTTTTAGAGGAAAATGAAGAAGAATTAATTGAGGTAAGTCCACCGAGTCCACCTGTACCGGCACCTGCCCCTGTGGAGTTAACCCTGAAGTTAGATTCTCCGACAGAGGTAAGCCAAGAGTCGATCGAGGAGTCTATCGAAGAGTCTCCTGTTGAAGAAGAATTTTCTCCAACTCCCTCTTTAGCGATTTCAGAGGATGCAGACGAAGGGATGGATTTAGAGGATGATTCTGAAGAAGAGTCTTCCCCAAAACGCCGTCGCCGTCGCCGTTCTTCTGCAACCACCGAGTAGGGTGTCTTGGGAAGGAAACTGGGCAACTGAAGTTCTCATAAATCACAGGATTCTATGCCTCAATTGATTGCTGGTATTGATGAAGTTGGGCGGGGAGCTTTATTTGGCCCGGTTGTAGCGGGGGCTGTAATTTTATCAGATGAAGCCATTACAGTCTTAACTGCGGCAGGTGTGCGAGATAGCAAACAGTTACGGCCTCTAATGAGGAAGCGATTGGCGCAAGAGATTCGGGCGATGGCCTTGTCTTGTCAAGTGGCGGTGGCCTCCGTACGCGAAATTGATCGGCTTAATATTCTCCAGGCAACCTTATTAGCAATGAAGCGGTCAATTCTGAAGTTACAACCGCCTCCAGACTTATGTTTGATTGATGGGAATCAACCGATTCGGGATTTATTGATTCCCCAACAAACAGTGATTAAAGGGGATCAGACTTCAACCGTGATCGCCGCTGCAAGTATTGTGGCGAAGGTGTGGCGAGATGAGTTAATTGTGCGTTTAGCCGACAAATATCGGGAGTATGATTTGAGCAATAACAAGGGATATGGAACAAAAAAACACCGACAAGCCTTACAACGCTATGGCCCGAGTCGTCAACATCGACTTTCATTTACTCCCTGTCAACTCTCACTTCCTCTCGATTTAACTTGATCCTAATCCTAATTAGATGGTTTGACCTTCACCCGAGAGAACAGACTCCGGCTGATTGACTGAAGTTTCATGTTGTTCAGAAGCCCATTGACGATAATCGCACAGCAGGTTGTGCATCAATCTTTGTTTAATCGTCATCAGAACACTTTTGAGTAAGCCATTCCCGGTTTTTTCTAAAATCGATAGCGGTGTGAATTTTAAGGCTGGGGGTAATTCCACCTGAACTTCTAAGTTGGCTTGACCTGTCAGATGAGTTGTACCTTCTTTCTGGCTTGGGGACAAACGTCCGACTAATTTTAGAGAAAAACGTTGATTAATATATTCGACTCCGCGAATTTCACAGCCCACCGATTTTAAGCCAATTGTTCCGTCTGCTAAAGCCCAAACTTTCAGGTCTACTGTCGGCTGGATCGTTAGCATCAGAAACGACAAAGGGCGCATTTTGAGCCGAAAAGTATCTTTGCTGAGT
>CAZNCM010000428.1:3242-4707 GCA_964571155.1 uncultured Lyngbya sp.
GTTGTTCTAACCGACTCGGATCGGCTAAAGCATTCATTAAACGTCTGGGTTGACGCAAATAATGTTGAATCGGAATCTGCTGTTGCGGTACTGTCATTTCAACAGACTGAGTTGCGTTAAATTTAGCTACCATAGAACTCTTAAAATTGAAAACTTTGTAAACTTACTTTAATTAATTTTAACAATTTGTGATGTGATCCGGATCAAAAGAAAAAGATCATTCAACAATCAAACCCTATAAATCCTGAATTCGGTCAGTTAATTGTCTCATCATATGGGTATAGATAATCAGTCTAAAGTAAAGAATTATAACGTCTTCTCTCAACTGATGACCAAAATCTGGAGAAAATAGAAATAATTTCTACCTTTTGGAGGAATCTCTGAAAGCCAGACTTGATCAATTCAAATTGTCGTTCGACAAGTAAGGGAGAAAAGCGAATGTCTGTTTTTCCAATCGTGGATTAAGCTGACAATTGACAAAATAAATTTATACTGCTGAAACTCAAGTGAATTTGTTTCCTAACTATTTCTTATTATCAAATTGATCAAAATGCAATTTTCTATCGCCCATTTAGGCCCAGCGGGAACCTATGCAGAAGCTGCCGCTACAGCCTACCTTCGATATTTAGTTGAGACGAAAGGCTTAAAATCTTCGCTTTATCCCTATCCCAGCATTGCTCAAACCCTGTGGGCAGTGGCAAGGGGAGAAGTTGATTTAGGAGTCGTCCCTGTAGAAAACTCCATTGAAGGTAGTGTCAGTATGACTTTAGATACACTCTGGCAAATCGATACACTCCAAATTCAGCAAGCTTTAGTGTTACCCATCTCTCATGCTTTGATTTCTCTAGCCAAAAATTCACAAGAGATTGAAGTTGTTTATTCCCATCCTCAAGCCCTCGCTCAATGTCAGGAGTGGTTAAATCAAAACCTTCCCCAAGTCCGACAAATTGCCACAAATTCCACCACAGAAGCCCTACAACATTTAGATCAGGAGACAACCGCAGGAGCCATCGCATCAGAACGAGCCGCAAGTTTATATCAGTTACCGATTTTAGCTCATCCGATTAATGATTATCCGGATAATTGTACTCGCTTTTGGGTGGTGAGTTTACAACCGTCACCGGGAGGAAATCATACCTCTTTAGCCTTTAGTGTGCCGGAAAATAAACCCGGTATTTTAGTGAAACCGTTACAGGTCTTTGCAGAACAAGGGATTAATATGAGTCGGATTGAGTCTCGTCCCACAAAGCGATTACTCGGAGATTATTTATTTTTTATTGATTTGGAAGCGAATACTTGTGATCAATCCGTAAAATTGGCTTTAGCTGAATTGGCAACTTATACGAAAACGCTCAAAATTTTTGGCAGCTATTCGATAGTGAATCGTTAATTAAAGTGAAGTGGGATTGATTTTGATGAGAGTCAAAAATCAGGAATGTCTGGGAATGAACGTGTAATTCTTTTT
>CAZNCM010000429.1:0-4704 GCA_964571155.1 uncultured Lyngbya sp.
TTCCGCCCGGTATTAAAACCATCTCCAAACCAACTTCATCATTGAGAGATTCAGTATAACCCCAAGCGGAAGAACGACGGCGATGAATCATCCATTTTTTATTGCGACGGCTAATAGTTGCCGTTTCAAATTCAAAACGTTCGAGAATATTAGTAATAATTGCGGGTTCGTACTCGAAGGTTTGCAAAGGCGGAAAATTAACAATTTTGGCAACTTCGTATTCCCGTTCTTCTAACAACAAATCAACCGTTTGAGTTTCCCTTTCCCCAACAGAAGACAATTCCCGACGCCCGTAACGTTCAGCCAATTCTTGATAATCTCCCCCCAAACGCCGCAACACATCCAACCCAACCGTTGCAAAGGGTAACGCCGACTCCCCCAAAGCATTTTCGGACTCTTCTAAAACCGTCAACAAAGCCTCAAAATCATTAATCGTTCGTCCGGCTTTTTGTGCTATAATTTCAGAAAGACGATCTAAAATCGCCGTCGTCTTGGCAATCGGAACCCCATCAATTAACAAATCCCGCACCCCGTCAAAAAACTCGTACTGACAAACCTCACTTTCATCTGCATCGCAACGCCGCAACAAACCACTCAGCAACACTTCCGCCACATGATCCTGCTGTGCATCCGGTAAAAATTCATCCCGCAACAAATCAATTACGGGTAAACTTACGGGTATCGCCGCCATCAACCCCGCCAACTGTCTCGCCGTCCGCGAAGCCGTCGCCCGAAACAATTCTACACGCTGTTTGGCGGTTCTGTGAGGCGTTGAAACGGGTTCTTCTGCCATTTCCCGCACAAAAGCCAGTTCAAACACCCGTCCGGGCGTCTGAGTCTCTCCCGCACCCGTCAACACCCGCGCCCAACGTTGAAACGAATTGGGGTCAAGTGTTACAATGGGTAAGGTTAGTAATCTATCGTCGCCAACTTCCTCCGGTTCGTCCCACTCATCCCACCCATCAACATCGGGTAAACCTTCTACATTTAACCTCGCATTCGGCAACCCCGCAACCCTCGCCCCCAACCGCACAATATAACCATCACTCAAAGCCGTGCGCGACCACAACCGTTCAGGTAACATCTGTATTAACGTCAATTGTTGGGTTTGCGACCACTGCCACAACGTTTCGTAAATTATCCCTTGTCGCCACAACCCCGAAGTACAATCACTAACATATAATATCAAACGCCGCCCCGATGGGTCAACTAACTCTCGAATACTGCGCGGACGCTGAGTTAAACGGTTTTCTAGACGTTCATTCCAACGGGGAAACATTTGTACAGACTGTTCTTCGACTTGCAGTCGCCAAGTTCGCACCGTCCGAAACGCTCCCTGATATTCCATCAGATGTTGGAGTTCCGCGATCGCCCGTTTCCACAATACCGTCGTTTTAGAAGATTCTACCACTAAATCCAGGTCAAGCCAACGTTCCGGAGTTGGTCGGATAACGGGGACACAGATGTTCGTCTCGGCGAGTTGCGTAACAGTAGCTTCTTCATCGACATCAACCCGAATGCGCGACGGTACCTTCCGCATCAATGGACGCAACCCACGCGCCAAGTCCAAACGTGTGCGAATAGCGGGGGCGGAGGGAACAGGAAAAGGTAATACTTTTTGGTCTGTTTGTGAAGGTTCAGAAGATTCTGTTGTTTGAGATATTGATGAGGATTCTTCATTAGAATATAAATTAAAAGTGGGTGAGGATATTGAGGTATTTGTCTCATCAATTATATCATTAATAGTATTCGTTTCTCTCGAACTAGACTCAACAATTTCTGACGATATTTCTTCAGAATAAACATCACTTTCCGACTCAATAAATTGAGCCAACCAAAGCAGGTCGGCCAGGTCGGCCGCATCCAATTCCAGTCCCGAACGTTTTAACTGTTGCGCGAATTGTCCGATAATTGATCTGAGCTGCTGTTTAGGTGTTTCCACAGTCTATTAATAAGATTTTCTCGGTTAGTTAAATCGGAAGTTCGTTCTCGCATCACCAGATAAACGGCGTTGAGAAGTTGGTCGGTTGCCAAATCTCCTTTATTGCGATCTGAACGTTTTTTCACAAACTTTTTGACAAGTTCTTTAATCAATTATTCGGATTCTACTATTTTTTTCGCCCCATTTTCCTCTTGTTCAAAATGCGCTTTGACAATTTCTTCCAAACGTTTTTCGTCAGGTTCTTCCATCGTTAACCGCACGCAACGTCTTAAAAATGGTGGGGGAAAATCCCGTTCACCGTTGCTGGTTAATATCATTAGGGGAAATTGACTGCAAACAACGCGCCCTCCTTGAATTATTGTTGTTTTATCTTGGCTATTATTTTTATAAGCGGTTCGGACTTCGACTTCTGCTTTAATTTCTTCAATTCTCACTAATTCCGGTATTTCAAATTCTCCTTCTTCAAAAACATAAAGTAAATCATTGGGTAAATCAATATCGCTTTTATCTATTTCATCAACTAACAAAACACGGGGTTTATTAGAAGGTAATAACGCCGTTCCGAGTGGCCCCAAACGGATATATTTACCAATATTCTCGAAATTGCTTCTATCTTTTTCTCCGATATCCTGCAAACGGGCGATCGCATCATATAAGTATAACCCATCCTTGAGGGTGGTTCGCGTTGTTATCGGCCAGTAAAGGACTTCTCCGAGGTTGAGTTCATGGGCGACGGCGTAGGCGAGGGAGGTTTTACCCGTTCCCGGTTTTCCCGTCACCAGCAGGGGGCGACGCAAATATAAGGCTGCGTTAACCATTTCTATTTCGGTGGGTTGGGCTTGAAAGGTAGCGCCTCTTTCCGGTTGGCGGCGATCAACTTTTCGCCAAGGTGGAGGGGGAGGAAGTTTAGAAATGGCTTTCGGGTTGGGTTTACCCGTTCCTTTAAATATCGGTTGAAAAATGGGGTCATTCATGGTTAATTCTAACAAGCCTCCGAGTCAAATTGTAGGGTGGGTGGTACAATATTTGGGTCTTCCCAAACTAAGGTTAAATGATGACCGATGTGGTTGTCATCTTCGGTTAGGGAATTACAACGTTCTTCTAATATACGTTCGGGTAATTTATACACTGAGCAGTCTAAAATATTATCAATGCGATCACTAAGTTCGCTACGCCGCGACCATAAAGCAACGGGTAGGGCGGTTTTTCTTGCCACAAATTCTAAGATTTTTTCGAGTTTTGCCATTTCTAAGTTTTCTAGAATTGCCATTTCCGAAGATTTCAACGTTTGGAATAATTTGGCGGGACTTCCGCAGTCGGCGCGAACAAATGTTGTTTTGGCGGTTTGCTCTATTTTACTTTCTAATAACTGCCATTTTTGTTGCCAAAGTTTGTAATATTGTTTTCCGGTTGGGGTTAAATTGTGATGGGTTCTCATTACGAGTTTATATTGGCTGCCGAGGGTTAATTCGGATGAGGTTTGGCGATCGCTTAAATCTAAATTTAGCCAATTTCGAGGTACAAATAGATGAAGGGTGGGCGTGGTGTATTCTGAGTTTTCTTCTAACCAATTTTCTAGAAAGTTCGGCAGTTCATCAAGTGACATTGTTTCATCTTGAACCAGTGGCGATGAAAAATTATTCCCATCCCACATTGACACTCTTATTCCTTCGGTTTGTTCAGTGGGAATGACTTCTATAATTAAATGTTCGAGGGTGTTTTTGGGCGAAATATTGCGTTCTGATTTTTCTCGTATTGCTTTAATCAGTAAGTTATTGAAGTTTAGTTTTGGGTTTCTAGACTCAACAAATAATTTAATTTCGTCGAACAATTCGCGGGTTAAATTATCCGAAAATGTGGCTAAAAATACGGAAAATTGTGTTAATCCATCTATTTCGCTCCAACCGGGATAAGAGACTTGACTCAAGTTTATAAACTTTTCGAGTCTATCGCCTTCTATCCAATCTTGGGCGGGGTCGCAAAGTTGAAATGCTGCTTGAATTGCATTTTCTAAGTTGTTTTGTTCGTTATTATTCAGGCGTTCCCAATGGTTTTGTAAGAGGTTATCTAAGTGTTCGGAGTTAAGTTTTTCGGGAATTAAGTTTAACTCGGGTGTGGGTGGAAAAATTGATTCTGCTATCAGCTTTTCCTGTCCTTGAGGACAAAGACGATCCCACGTTTGTGAAAATTGTTGTAAATTTTCTTCGATATCTTTTGACCATAAAGTTAGCGTAAAACGCCAATCTTCCAAGCCCCGTTTTTGGATTCTTTCATCTTTTAATATATTCAGAAAGTCATCCATCCGTTTGAGAATTTCTCGAATTTGAGACTTTTTTAACTTGTTTCCTTGGCTGTTTGTTAGGGCTTCTAATGTTCTCAGATTGGTTTCTATCCGCAGTTGGGGAGGTTTTTCTTCATCCAACCAACAGTATTTTAGATCGAAGCGATCGCTATTTTCTACCTCTCCGTTAACAAATAATAGCAGGATTTTCAATAAAGATTTGGCTCTGGCTTTGACTTTGGGGCCATAAGTTGCTCTGGGCATAGGGGTCAACGATATTTTTACAAAAAGTTTGGGATTATGGCGTTGGGTTCCAATGTTTTGAGTTACCCCAAACTACCCCAATGCCCAATATACCTCGATTTTTGCTATTTCTGACCGTCCGCTTGCTTGAGGGTACGACCCCAAGGAGATAGTGAGTTCAGTTGAGGAGGAGGTTCTGCTCGCTCAACCCACAGATAACATTTTACAACTGAGGAGA
>CAZNCM010000430.1:0-3443 GCA_964571155.1 uncultured Lyngbya sp.
ACAAGACATAATTGCGTTCGGAAATGGTAATCGCAAGTAAACCACTGGCGACTTCTTTAAACCGTTCCGCATCAGAATAAAGACGCGGTAAACAGTTCGTTGAAAAGACTTCTTTTTCGGTATTTTGCTTCAGCCACTGCGCTAAAAAGTTAAGATCTTCTTCTTTGGGAGTTGCACCCAAAGTTGTCCACTTTCCCCCAAAGTAAATGGCAGCACCCTGAGCATTGGCGACGTCAAGAAGATTGGGTTGATGCTCGATTAAACCTTCGATAAAGTTCTCACTTTGAGACATGAAATCAATCAAAGCGGATCGAATGTAGGTCAGTTTCATTCGATAATCATAGTCTTCTGTTTCTTCGCGAGAAGACAGTTCAGAGAAGATGACTCGACCTAAAAATTCACAGGCTTTCCGCAATTCATAGGAGACATATTTGGGAGTACGATGATGACAAGCAATTAAGCCCCAAAGTTCTCCCTCTTTAATCAGAGAAATGGTTAAAGAAGCACCGACTCCCATATTTTTGAGATATTGTAAATGGCAAGAAGATGCACTTCGTAGCGTGGAATGAGTGAAATCTAATGGACGTTCGATCTGGGGGTTTTTATAGGGAAATAAGGCAACGGCTTGGGCGCTCGCATCGGGAATAATTCTAATCCAATTAGAACTCAATAATTTCCGCGCGGGTTTGGGAATATCAGATTCGGGATAATGAAGTCCGAGATAGGGTTCTAACTCCTCTATTTTTTCTTCAGCAACCACAACGCCATGCCCTTCTTCATCAAATTTGTAGAGCATTACTCGGTCAAATCCGGTCACTTTTCGGACTTCCTGAACAATAATTTGACAAAAGTCATGCAAACTGGCAGTTTCTTCCAGTTGATTAATTGACATTCGAGCTAAGTGATAGAAGCTCAAAAAGGGAATGTTTTCTTGAGAGGTTGCTGGTTCTAACTCAAGAATAAGAAATCCATCGGGATTGCGATGAAAGACTCCATCAAAGACAACATATTCGTCGCCTCTGATTCTCATCCAGATTTTCGTGGGATTAAGATAGTCTAGACTGTCTTGAAATAATCCCGTTTGAATGCGTTCGATTTGAAAGGGATCGAGCAAATCTTAAGGTTTTTTCGAGCATCTGTTCCGGAGAAATCCTAAGAACAGATTGAGTATTTGTACTAACTTGTAAGATTTTTAGACTCGGTTCTTCCAACACCAGAAGAACGCCATGAGGCTGCACTTGACCGGAGATTTGGATCGGTTCTTGATCCAAACGAACAAGGTTACGGGCTTTCAGTTCGACATCGATATCTTTCATGATTTTTTGATCCGAATTAATTGAAAATAAAATCTTGAACTTTAATTATATATTTCTACAAATTTAATGTTTGGAAATTCTGAGAACTGATCGGGAAAATTATCCGCATAATTACTCAGAACTTTCTCACTGTTCCCCAATCTTTATCCGCTGCGATTAACTCGTTCTCAAAAAAGATTGACGCTCAATTTTTCCTTGTTTTCTAACTGTTTTGAGTATATCACAGTCTTCTCTTGTGCTGGGAAGGTGAACTCTTTAGAAAGTCTTAAAACAGAAAACTTCAAAAGAAAACTGAGATAAATTAACTCTTATTAATTAAAATAAACTTTCTTCATTAAAGTTTACAACTCTCTCAACCCAGTTTAGCGATCGCTGTGCTAAAGTCAAACTAAAAAAATGAGCAGACAGAAAACAGAAATTCTGGTTTTGACCTCAATACTGTTCACTGTCTACGGGTGATTGTTTGTTGCTTAGAGTTGCTTGTTGAGTCGCTTAGAGATCTGACTGACAATACCGCTTAAAATCGCTCCCCCCATTAAAATCCCCAAAGCCGGAGTAAAAACAGGTTCCCAGAGCTTGTACCACAGGTCTAGACCCAAGGAGAGATCGAGAGAACGACCGACAACAGCAACGACTAACCAAAAAAAGCTGAATAAAACCAAAAAAACATCAAACACTAATAGACGATTTAACCAAGTGAGAAATAAATCTTTCATTAGACTAAAATTTACCTAAAATCTATTGCTCTTTGTGAACTTTTGAGAGAATTTTACCATTTTTGCCCTCAATTAAGTTAGCAATCCCCAGAATTTTTATAATTTTTGTTAAAATTTTCAAGTAGAATATTGGTGTGTAGAGGAACATCTTATGCAACTTCCGTCCACTTGGGCTATTCCGGATCAAATTCGCGATCGATTTGGCCAAAAAAGTGCAGGAAAGCAACGGGCGATGGTGGCTGATGGTCATTTACTCTTGGTTTTGCATCAAGCCCCTCAACCGGGTAATCGTCAACGAGAAGCCGTTTTTTTTTGGCGTCAACCGGATGGTCGTTGGCAAGCGAGTCAAACAGGTGTCGGTTTTAAACTCTTAATTCAACACCTCAAAGCCTACAATTTAGCCGAAGAAAATTTAACACAGCAATACTTTCAAGCCAAAACTTCTAAAGATTATTTTCAGATATTAGAAAATTTAGCCCCTCTGCAACTCGCGACCCAAAATTTACACGCAACATTACAGTCCGCCCGAGAAGCGATTCCCACAGATAGAGATTTAATTGATTTGCGAGATGAAGCTTATGAGATCGAAAGAACGTTAAATTTACTCTATCAAAATACTAAAAATTCTCTTGATTTTGCGATGGCAAAGAAGTCAGAAGAACAAACAAAATTAAGTTTAGAATCTGTTCGCTCAGGTCATCGATTAAATCTCTTAGCTGCAATTTTCTTTCCGTTAACAGCTATTTCCTGTGTATTTGGGATGAATTTATCCTCCGGACTAGAGACACAATCACCTATTCTGTTTTGGATTATATTTATTTCGGGTATTTTTCTGGGATTGATCGTGCGAAACTGGGTAGTAACAGGCAAATTATCTCGGCAAAATTATGATTCAAAAACTATCCAAAAGCGTTGAGATTTGTTTCATCTAAATATAATATCAAACCCACTAAAACTCTATTCTTAATGACTAATCTCGATCCACCTTTTAATATTCCTTAGTGTTGTGAAATGGCGCTCGCAAATGCCTAACTTATTGATATTTTGTATAAATTGTAACTGAACAATTTCAAGTTTACTCACTTTTCAGGGGGTTTTCTGTAAAGTTTAGTAACAAGTCTTATTAAAATGTTTAGAATTTGCTCTCCACCTGTGTATCGCTTTAACCTTAAAATTTAAAGCAATGTTGTCAAAAATTTCAGTCCAACTTCTTAAGCTGATTAAGAAACTGGCGTCTGTGGTCTTGAAAGCCGTTTGTTCAATGCAAGCGACAACTCGATAGACTCAACAAAAAAACTAACTTGTCCAAACTCCCCATTCCCAACTCAGGGAGGGGAAAGAATCCTACAGAGGAGGTTCTAATGAATAACCTACAAAAATATCAGTTCCATTGCACCCTAAGCTTTGGTGA
>CAZNCM010000430.1:3453-4678 GCA_964571155.1 uncultured Lyngbya sp.
CATGATTTGGTTGATTGTCATCTTTCTCACTCTTGCATCTGCTTTAGCACTGTGGAGTACCTCTCGCCAAATCTACGCCTTAGCAACAGTCGGTTTAATTGTGGTACTCTCTCTACCCTTTCTGCTATTTGCATTTGTCACCACTTTACTCAACCATATTGAGATGACCCCAATTGATTCGACTGAGGACGAATTCTCCGATGCGAACGAGATGATTACCCCACGACCCGCAGAAGCCGCAGGCTAAAGTAAAGCCCTAACTTCTAACGACCAATCTTTATTTCTTTGTTAAAACTTCCCTGTTTTTGGATAGGGAGGTTTTTCTGTGAGTCAACATAGAAGAACGAGGAGAACTCTATTCACGATTCACCAACTATGCTAGAACATGATGTCATAATTGTCGGTGGGGGTTTAGCGGGAAGTCGCGCTGCGGTGGAAATCGCTCGTATGAACCCCAGTCTCAACATTGCGATGGTTGCCAAAACCCATCCCATTCGTTCCCACTCTGTTGCCGCCCAAGGGGGAATAGCAGCCAGCCTGAAAAATGTTGACTCTGCCGATACTTGGGAAGCTCACGCTTTCGATACCGTCAAAGGTTCAGACTACCTCGCTGACCAAGATGCGGTCGAAATTCTCGCCCAAGAAGCCCCAAATGTGATTATCGACCTCGAACACATGGGCGTGCTGTTTTCCCGCCTAGAAGATGGTCGCATCGCTCAACGGGCTTTTGGAGGTCACACCCACAACCGCACCTGTTACGCAGCCGATAAAACAGGTCACGCCATTCTCCACGAACTGGTGAATAATTTACGGCGCTACGGCGTACAAATCTACGATGAATGGTACATCATGCGTTTAATTTTAGAAGACGCTCAAGCCAAAGGCGTAGTGATGTACAACATCGAGAATGGTGAAGTGGTCGTCATGCGAGCAAAAGTGGTGATGTTTGCCACAGGCGGTTATGGACGAGCATTCAACACCACATCGAATGATTATGCCTCCACGGGCGACGGGTTAGCAATGTCGGCATTAGCCGGAGTTCCATTGCAAGATATGGAATTTGTGCAGTTTCATCCGACGGGGTTGTATCCAGTGGGGGTGCTAATTTCCGAAGCGGTTCGCGGTGAAGGAGCCTATCTGATTAACAGCGAAGGGGAACGCTTCATGGCCAATTATGCCCCCAGTAGAATGGAGTTGGCGCCCCGTGATATTACTTCGAGAGCCA
>CAZNCM010000431.1:0-4651 GCA_964571155.1 uncultured Lyngbya sp.
ACTATCGATATTATTATTTAAAACAGCTTGATCAATCGGTTTACATTGTTTCAAAACCGCAACTAACTGTTCCATTCTAATCGGTTTACTAATATAATCATCCATACCTGCGGCGATACAATCATTGCGATCGCTTTCCATTGCATTCGCTGTAACAGCAATAATTCGGGGACGTTCAGACGTGTCTTTTTCGCGATCGCCGTAAAGTTTTTTAATCTGTCGCGCCGCTTCCAAGCCATCCATTTCCGGCATTTGCATATCCATCAAAATCACATCATAGGCTTGACGTCGTAATGCTTCTAATACTTCTAAACCGTTCCCGGCAACATCCGCCCGATATCCCATCCGTTGTAAGATTTGTAGGGCTACTTTTTGATTCACTAAATGATCTTCAGCCAGTAGAATTCTTAAGGGTAATGTTTTTGCCAGTAAGGGAATATCTTTAGTGAGTTTCAATCGATTTTTATCAGCTAAATGAACTTCGAGGGGATCTCCCCCTAAAATATTCATCAATACATTATAAAGCTGAGATTGTTTAATCGGCTTATTTAAACAAGCAGAAAAATCATAAAGTTGGGCGCGATCAATACTTTGCCTTCCCATGGAAGTTAACAAAACCAAAGGAATTCTTTTATAGGGTGACAGCTTACGAATTTCTTTGGCTAACGACAGCCCATCAAAATCAGGCATTTGCATTTCTAACAACGCCATATCAAAGGGTTCACCCTGACGCAAAATCTCTAGGGCTTCTACTCCATTTGCGGCGGTTTTTGCTAGCATTCCCCAAGCTTGAGTTTGTAGAGTCAAAACTTGGCGATTGGTGGCATTGTTATCCACAATTAATAACCGTTTTCCGGTTAACTCAGCAGTTTTACCCCATTCTTTTTTGAGATGGGAACAAGAGTCTACAACAATGGTAAAATAAAAGGTCGAACCGACTGCTTTATTGGGAATAAAAGATTTAGGCGTTTGTGGAACTTGATCAATTTTTACGGGATCGGGTAAGGGGCGATTCTCGGTAGAATTTGTCATAGAAGGTGTAAAATCAGCAGGCGGTTCACCTGCTATCGTTTTGTGACTTTCTACCCACATTTGACCTCCCATCATTTCAGCAAGTCGTTTGCTAATTACTAATCCTAAACCCGTTCCGCCATATTGCCGACTGGTAGAAGAATCCACCTGACTAAAGGATTTAAACAAACGATTCATGCGTTCGGGTGGAATGCCTATTCCGGTATCTCGGACTGCAAATTGAATCTGATAACGGTTAGGTTTAATGGGGTTTTTGGTCGGGGCTTCTGTAGAATTTTTGTCTAGATTTTCTTCAGAAAAAACCGTGTTTAAAGAAACAGTTTTTAGAGAAATCACTACTTCTCCAGTTTCTGTAAATTTAACGGCATTACTAATAAGATTTACTAAAATTTGTCTGAGTCGCGCCCCATCTCCAATCACTTTTGAAGGCGTTATCGGATCAATTAAATAAGCAAGTTCAATATTTTTACTCACGGCTTTTGTCGCGAGTAAATCGAGGGATTCTTCAATACAAGTTCGCAAGTCAAAGGGATGTTGTTCTAACTCCAATTTTCCCGATTCTATTTTCGAGAAATCCAAAATATCATTAATCAATGAAAGCAACGCATCGCTACTACTACGAATCGTTTCTACATAATCTTGCTGAGTAGAAGTGAGGTGAGTATCTAACAATAACCCCGTCATCCCAATCACCGCATTCATGGGAGTGCGAATTTCGTGACTCATGGTGGCTAAAAACTCACTTTTCGCTTTAGTTGCAGCGAGGGCTTCATCTCGGGCTTTGGCTAAATCTTGGGCGGTTTGTTGACGTTCAAGTTCACTTCCGATCCATTGGGCCATCAACTTTAAGAGTTCCCGATCAACTGCTTTAAAAGGTTCTGTTTTTGTTTGCTTACTCCAAAAACATAAGATCCCATAAACTTTATTCTCAACAATCACGGGAATGCCCATATAAGCTTCGATTTGAAATTTTGTTGAAGTCGGATAAGGTAAACCCGACAATTGTATAGATTCAAAATAAAGCGGTTTTTTAGATTTAGCCGTCATTAAACAAAAACTATCCGTCAATTCAAAAACTTTTCCTTTCTGAATCTCTGGATAGGGACACATAGCAGCCATGATTTCCAGTTGATATTGATTTTGAGTGGGATTAATATCTTCTAGACGAGAAAGTAACCCCACTTCTAAACCAAACTTATAACAACCCACTTTTAAAATTCGACGGAGACGTTCTTGAAAATTTATCTCTCGGGCAGATGTGATCTGATATAATGCTCGAATAGAAGCTTCACTCTCTTGAAGTTGTTGTTCTCGTTGTTTGCGATCGCTAATATCTCGGGAAACACCAATAATTTCTTGTGAATCTTCATTCTCAGAGGTCTGAATCGCACTACTGGTGGTTTCAAACCAAACATAATTTCCATTTTTGTGACGAATACGATAAGTGATGGTGTAAGTCACATTTTGACGCAATACAAAAAAATGAGCTTTCACTAAAGCATTCAGATCACGAGGATGAAGAAACTCAGCAGCAGTACGATTGATTAATTCTTCGGGTTCATATCCGAGTAAAACTCGACAAGCGGGTGAAGCATAAAGAATAATTCCGTCATCCGAATGGCGAGTAATCAGATCGGTGGAATGTTCCGCTAATAAACGATAACGTTCTTCTTGTTCTTGGCGATCATAATCAGCATCTTCTAGGGCGCGAAGCATCTGGTTAATTGTTTCAGCTAAATTCCCCAGTTCATCTTCTCCCGATACCGATACTTGTAGAGATACATCGCCACTATTGCTAATATTACTGACTTGATTGTTTAAATCAGATATACGGAATAATACCAATCGTTCTAGAACAAAGAGAGTAATTCCGCCTAAGATTGCACCCACCAATAAAACGGCTATAATCAAGTGATATTGGCTATCTTGAGTCGCTTTAGAAAAGATTCTGTTAACTTTTAGTTCGAGTTTTAGAGCATTTTTGCCTTGAATATCTCGCAGAACTGTATATCCCTCTAATAGTGCAGAATTTAGAGGTTCAATCCAAATATTTTCTGATGTTTCTGAAGGAAATATTTCAGAACTCCAAGGTTTGATCTGGAGCGATAATTGACTCTTTTCGGCAATATCAGGAACTAAGCGGTTTAAATTCTGTCCTAAGATCACAACACCTTGCAGCTTTGGAGAATCAGAGGTAAAAATGGGTTGGGCTGCAATTAACCAGTTACTTTTTGGTAAAGTCAAAAAACCTGAATTTCCCGAAGTAAAAATTGAAGAATAAGAACTGTTTTTTTCTGCTACACTAGAGGACAATAAAAAGTTAGATTGGGAGATTTTCTGACGATTTTCACTCAAAAATATGCTGAGTCTGAAAGAGTCTGAGGTCAGATAGTCTTGAAACCCTTCAGAAATTGGGATTTCTTGCTGACGAGTTGGATCAAATCCTCTGCTAAAAACAACTTTCCCTTCCCCATTCACTAAGACGAATACATCAACAGGTGTTCGTTGCCAATCTACTTCCATAGAATTGGAGGAATTGACCATCTCAGTAATATTGAGGGACTGGGCTTGATCTTGGGCTAGTTTTTCTAAGTTTACGGATTCTTGGTGTAAAGCATTCACCGCCCGCATGAAATCTTGATGTACAGACTCCACTTCTAGACGATGAAAGTTGTTATGCAGGACAATTGATGCAGTGACATAGAGTGCCACAAGGAGACTTGATAAAGCTGCACCGATAATTAATAGGGTCTTCTTACGCAATTTCATGGGATATTCCTTAGTGGTGCGACTGAGTGACTCGCATCAATACACCTGCACCCAACTGATGGAGGGGAATCTCCGACCATGCCATCTCAATCAACCGTAATCGTTTGCTAGTGGCATTACCTCACCTTTTTGAGAGGTTGGTTGATGTCTCATCTCGATTTTAACTTGAATACTCCAAACCCTCCCAATCTCTCGGTCTTGATCACCGTACAATAGCAGAAAAATAGTAATTGAAAGTCACAGATAAAACCTTGTAAAATATTAAACTCTTTTGAATTCAGCTTAAATCCCATTTGATTGGCTCACGGTTTGGTCATAAAAATTTGATACAATTTTGTCTAATATATAGATATTGAAGTTAGGGTTGTTTGGAGATCACTTTTCAAGCTTTAACCCTAAATAACCTAATATTAAACTTCAACTCAAAAACACAATTCAAAGTACGAGGTGTTTTTAAGATGAAGATGATCCCAGATTTTCGCGAGATTGTTCGATAGAGTTGCCGTAGAACTCAAGGAGAGCGTCCTCTGTAAACGGGGAAAAATAAACAACCTTTTGTGGATCTTAACTCACCTATAGGTTTTTCAATAAAACTTTAGAGTTGATTCATGTCACAATAGAACACAAGTTGAAGTCATAACGAGTTACTGAGGGAAAGTCAAATATGGTAGCCCTTACCGATAAAGTTAAATCAAGTCGCTTGACGATGGAAGTCAGCGAAACCGTTACAGATACAACAGCAATTCGTTCCCTAGATTGGGATCGCGATCGCTTTGATATCGAATTTGGATTACAAAATGGAACAACCTATAATTCATTCATCATCCGAGGCGAAAAAACCGCTTTAGTC
>CAZNCM010000432.1:0-460 GCA_964571155.1 uncultured Lyngbya sp.
CGTTCTTTCCAAGGGGGTTTTGGAACTGTTTCTGACTCCGTACATCCCTCAACAATATTGACAACAGACTCCCCAAACCGTTGACGAATTTCTTCGCGAACTTTAACACCGCCCTGATCTTCAATACTATCGTGAAGCAACGCTGATATCGCCTCATTTTCGTTTCCTCCTGCTTCTAATACCAACGCTGTAACACTCAACAAATGAGAGATATAAGGGATATTTCCAACTTTGCGAGTTTGATGAATATGTAGGCGATGAGCATAAACTAAAGCCTGTTCAAACCGTTCAGTTAATTGTGGTGATTTCATTGAATTTAACTCCAATTTTCAGAATATAATTCAGCTTCTTGCTGCACTTCTTGAGCAATTTTTTGACGTAGTTTGAGGGGGAAAATAACCTCTACTTTGGGTCGCCAAGACCGCAACCGTAATTCAACATTTGTGTCTCCCTCTCGATA
>CAZNCM010000432.1:474-4650 GCA_964571155.1 uncultured Lyngbya sp.
TTTTTTGCACGAGAATGAAGAATTTTGAGTAATTGTTTGGTTTCCGTTTTTCCGTGTTTGAGAATTAACTGTTCAGCGTCTTGATAGGAAATCAATTGAAAGGTTTGATGGCGAAATGTTCCCTCAATATAATAATCATTAAACTGACGATCAAAGCGTAAAAGCATCACCTGACGTTCTAAGTAGAAATCAAAACCCCAAGCGACTCCATCCATTTCCATTTGAATCTCATCAGGAGTGGGTAAATTACCTTTTTGATAAGAATTCCACAACAATTGAGGTAGATCTAAATCATCCCAAGATAAGTCTTCTATCTCGATAATTTTATCTAAACGGTAATTGTACCATTGACCTTTTGCGGTGGGAGTTTGTCCAAAACCACATAAATAAACCGCTCGTTGGGCGTAATAAATACAAACCGGATAGACAATACAGCCCACGGTTTTTTTAACTCGTGAACTCTGATAACTTAATCGCACGGGTGGCACCGGATTCTCTTGCCAAAGGAGTTTAAAATGTTCCTGCCAATCTTCGACTCGTTCTTGTTTTTCGGGAGAAACAATGTACACAACTTCCATAAAAAATCGCTGTACACCGTTGAGAGGTTGAGAGAGATTTTGAGCGATTAATTCTAAGTCAGGATTGAGGACTGGAACGGCTTGCGGCTGATAGAATATTGAGTTTTCACTCCGAGGTAACGTTGGAAATTCTTGCACCCGATAATATTTGGTTTCCTGCCGTTTTAACCATCCCAATTCGGCTAAGATATGCAAATCAGCTTGCAGGGAACGACGGGTGACTCCAAAGAGTCGCTGCTGCAACAATTCATTTAACTCTGCGGTTGAAATTTCATCATGTTGTTGCAGGGTTTTTCGCCATTGAAATTCCTGCACATTCCAGTATGGATCTAATATCCAGTCTGCAACTGTTTTCGCACAAGCACAGTTTTTATTGTGTACAGGAGGAACGGTTTCACCTCTCGGATGATTTGCACTAAAAAAGGCATTACGCCAGTCCGCAAAGGTAAAGGGTTCTTCTAATAACAAACGGTGTTGATTGTTGCCATATAAACTGTGCAGCCACGCCCACAAACGAATCGCTCTCAGTAGGTTTTGTTTCAGAGAACCTCTGGCTAACCATTGTAAAAGTTCGGGTTGGGGACTGTCTTCAAACTGCAACATTTAACGGATTCCAACTTGATATGATTTGAGCTTATCATGTACCGGAAGACCAAACTTCCAGCTTAGAGTTCAGATTTTTTCGGAATTTGGAAAAGTCATCTTCCAACGCCAGGTAAAATCAAAATAGTCACAGGAGAAATTGAGATGACAACTTACAAAATTGAGATGGTTGATGGGGTAATGCAGGTTGGGTTCGCTGACCCGGCGCAAAATAACCAAATTGTCCAAGATGCTGCGGCGCGTTTGGAGGAAATGTCTAAAACTGGAGAACTCAAAGGGGGTGAATTACTGCGGATTAATGGCCCTTGTAGTATGCCTGTCGCTTTTGTGCTGGCCCACAAAGTCAGTCATTTATTTGGGGCGGTTGGGGTGTTTGACCCAAAGATGGGAAAATACGTTATTTGCATTACTCATAATCCTCAGTATAAACTCGGAGATTGTGTCGATTAAGAAAGGGGTTGACAAAAAGTAATATGTTATACTACAATTTTCTATAGTATTAACAAAAAATCAATGAAAGTTGTTTTGTGCGGGCCGCCTCATTCGGGAAAATCTTGTTTAAGACATGGGTTAAAACAGGTGATTCAGGCATTAAACCGAAAAGGTCAAGCCCCATATCCATACTTTATTACAGCCTGTCCTGATGGGGAAGGTTCGTGGTATGCAGAAACCGTTAGTCGAGATCCGATTTTAGCAGAAAAGCTGAAGAAAAATTACAAATCTAAATTTACTCCGGAATTTGCTCAAAGAGTGGCAGATGATGTCAAAAATACACCGTTATCCTTCAATTTAATTGATGTGGGCGGGAAAATTGATGATAAAAACCGATTAATTATGCAATACGCCACTCACGCGGTTATTATCTCTAGAGATTTGAGTTTAGTCGCAGATTGGTTGGATTTTTGTGGGGAGTTGAATTTAAAAGTTATCGCAATTTTAGAGAGTAATTTGTACGGAACTGAGGATAAATTAGAATCCGAATTTCCGATTTTGCGGGGAAGTATTCACGGTTTAAAACGGGGGGAAGATGTTTCTACCCGTCTGATGGTGAACAAGTTGGCGGAGGTGTTATTGCGGTTAATTTAACCCGGTTAAAAAGACGGAAATAATTCCTCTAAATTTAGTTGGGGAAAACAATTCAACAGTTTCCCCGACTTGGAAGACCCTTTTTCCGGCGGGTGTTAGTCTAGAGTTGTCAATAATTAATCCCTCAGTCAATGGTTAAAACAATTATCTGTTCGGTGGGTACGAGTGCGGCGAAAAAACTGGGTGTTAAACCCGCAGAACTCTTAAACTGGGTTGACGCACAAAACGGTATGGATGATGCTGTAGAACGTTTGTTTTCTACCTTCCGAGAACTGGTTCCCGACGACGAGGAAAATTTGAAGCTTTCTTTGTCTGCTGAGATCCATTCTCTATTTCGGATCGGGATAACCAACGAAGATAATATTGTTTTACTGTCTTCCAATACAAACGATGGATATTGCTGCGCTCTCGCGGTTAAGAAATATCTGGAATTTTACTGGAAAGGGATCGCCGTTTTGGTAGAAAAAATTCCCGGACTTCAGGTTTACGATGCCGAACTTTTCCGGAAAACGGGGGTGGTGCAGTTTGTTAAGTTTATTCTGAAACAGGTTGAAAAATATGATGCGAGTAATATCATTCTCAATCCTACAGGCGGCTATAAAGCTCTAGTTCCTTATACAGTATTGTTGGGAATGCTGAAAGGGATTAAGTGCGATTATATTTTTGAACAATCGACGACTTTACTCGAACTTCCTCCACTTCCTCTGGAGTTTAAACGGACGCAATTTGAGGCTTATAAACCTTTATTTGAAGAAATTGATCGGGAATCTTTTATCTCTAAGGAAAAGTGGGAAAACAGCGTTGATTATCTCGAAAGACAATGGTTCGATCCTCTCGTTGAAATTTCTTCAGAAGGGGTAACGCTTTCTGCTATCGGTTTTCTGTTTTGGGAAGAAATCCGCAAACCTTCGGCTTTGGTTCCTTTTTTGTCTCGCAAAGCGATCGCAGATTGTTTTGAGAATTTGGCGCTTTTGGATCAGTGCGATCCGTTCCGTTTTTTATCAAAGGTTGCGGGTTCAAAAGATCTTTTTGATAAAGCTGAACATCTCAATATGGGGAATGGTTTACGCTGGCTTAAACCGGGTAATACGACTGATCGCTATTTGGTTTCTATCGAAGATTGGCGTCTGTTGGTTTGGAGGGCAATTCGCGAAGATCAGGAGGGTTCAAAATATCCTAATAAGATTAAAATAGCTGATCCCGAAGCTGATCGGCGATCTTATTCTCCTTTTATTCGGATGGAGTTTGTGAATTAACCCACGATGGGGTTTGAGTTTTTTCACCGATCGCATTTTTGGTCATTATCTCGCCGAGGGTCGCTATCAGTGCGATCGCTTAGGGGGCCATCTTTGATTTTGGCTTTGACTGGCTTTTGCGAGGATCGATCAAATTGGGTTCAAACCCGCATTCTCTCGTTGTGAGCCTCGATACCCTTGCTGGTCTGGGTTTCAGCGTTTTTGAACGGAGTTGAGGAGGAGGATTTTGTCTATTTTTTTGACGCCCTCGATTTTGGGGTCTACAATATCGATTGTGCAAGGGTTCTATAACCTAGCCCCCTACCGCCTGGGTTAAAGCGGATTAGTTGGAAACATAAATCAATTTTAGAATCCATTCTTTCTTCTGGCTCCCCTACCGCCTGGGTTAAAGCGGATTAGTTGGAAACCTATTATGTTCTTTAACGAATTCCCAATTTTCCTCCCTACCGCCTGGGTTAAAGCGGATTAGTTGGAAACATCGCAGGTGTATCCAGCAGATAGTTCTACTTTTTGTCCCTACCGCCTGGGTTAAAGCGGATTAGTTGGAAACATTGGTGCAACATTTGATTATCAAGCCTTGCGAGGTCTAAGCCCTACCGCCTGGGTTAAAGCGGATTAGTTGGAAACATTGTTATGCTATGGAAGTTTGCCTC
>CAZNCM010000433.1:0-4645 GCA_964571155.1 uncultured Lyngbya sp.
ATTCTGGCTAATGCGATTGATGCGTTAGATGAATCAAATATTGGTCTAAGTTTTGCTGAGATTCAAGCCAATCCTAACCGCATTACCATTCAAACCTCATTAGAAAATGAAGCAGTAAAAATTACCATTGGTGATAATGGTATGGGAATGAATGAAGAAGTTAAACAAAAGATTTTTGATCATTTATTTACAACAAAAGGCGTTGGGAAAGGTACAGGCTTGGGATTGGCTATAGCCAGACAAATTGTAGTAGAAAAACATGGCGGAGAGATTCATGTTAATTCTATACTAGGAGAAGGAACGGAGTTTATTATTACTTTACCTAACGAAGCCTAAAGAAAAGTTAAATTCTCTTGACATCAAAAAAACACGAACTAATTAAACTTGAAACCTCAACAACCATGAACAACCCCACTCAAAACCCCAACTCTCATACAACCATTCAAATTCCCAACTATCAAATCACCGAAACCCTTTATTCAGGTAGTCGAACAGTCGTGTATCGGGCGATTCGTACCGATGACCAATTACCGGTAGTCATTAAACTGCTGAAAAATCCCTATCCCACCTTCAGTGAACTGGTACAATTTCGCAATCAATACACCATTGCTAAAAATCTCCATTCACCCTTAATTATCAAAACCTATAGCTTAGAATCATACCAAAATAGTTATGTCTTGGTAATGGAAGACTTTGGAGGTATTTCTCTTCAAGAATGGGGAATAAAACCGACAAAAATACCTTCTTTGAGAGATTTTTTAGAAGTAGCAATTACTCTTTGCAATGCCTTAGAAATACTGTATCGAGAACGGATCATACATAAAGATATAAAACCCAGCAATATATTAATTCATCCCGAAACCAAACAAGTCAAATTAATTGACTTTAGTATCGCATCTTTACTCCCACGAGAAACACAAACCCTTCTCAATCCTAATGTCTTAGAAGGGACACTCTCTTATATTTCTCCCGAACAAACAGGCCGAATGAATCGGGGAATTGACTATCGAAGTGACTTTTATTCTTTAGGTATAACTTTCTACGAACTACTCACCAGAAAATTACCCTTTCCATCAAATGATCCAATGGAGCTGGTACATTTTCATCTTGCTAAAATAGCCCCCTTAGTCCATGAAATTCGTCCAGAAATTCCCTTAGTTATCTCAAATATTATCAGAAAACTGATAGCAAAAAATGCTGAAGATCGCTATAAAAGTGCATTTGGATTGAAATCAGATTTAGAAAACTGTTTAATTCAACTTGAAAAAACAGGGAAAATTCAGAGTTTTGAAATCGCACAAAGAGATTTAAGCGATCGCTTTATCATCCCCGATAAACTTTATGGGCGAAAAGCGGAAATAGAAACCCTACTCCAAGCATTTGGGCGAGTCGCCAATGGTGCATCCGAGCTAATGTTAGTAACGGGCTTTTCGGGGATTGGTAAAACGGCAATTGTCAATGAAGTTCATAAACCCATTGTGCGGTGGAAAGGCTATTTTATCAAGGGTAAATACGATCAATTTCAACGCAACATTCCGTTTTCTGGATTAGTAGAGGCATTCCGTAATTTGATGGGACAACTGCTGAGTGAAAGCGATGCCCAGTTAGAACAGTGGAAAGCCAAAATTCTGTCTGCTTTGGGTGAAAACGGGCAAGTTTTGATCGAAGTAATTCCCGAATTGGAAGCAATTATTGGCACACAACCGGATGCGATTGAACTAACGGGTAGTGCGGCACAAAGTCGCTTCAATTTACTGTTTGTGAAGTTCATTGAGGTGTTTGCCACGTTAGAGCATCCATTAGTGATGTTTTTAGACGATTTACAGTGGGCAGATTCAGCATCTCTCAATTTAATCAAGCTGTTAATGAGTCAAGTAGAGCAGGGCTATCTGTTCATTATTGGTGCTTACCGCGATAACGAAGTTTTTCCAACTCATCTGCTGATGCTGGCGTTGGAGGAAATCCAAAAAACCAAGGCAACTGTTAATAGGATTTCCCTGGCTCCCTTAAGTAAATCTGACGTGAATCATCTGATTGCCGACACTTTAAGTTGTGCGTTTGATCGCGCCCTACCTTTGACGGAGTTAGTCTATCAAAAAGCAAAGGGAAATCCGTTTTTCACGACACAGTTTCTCAAGGCATTATATGAAGATGGATTAATTGCATTTGACTGGCAGACAGGCTCCTGGCAATGCGATGTAGCACAAGTGCGATTGTTGGCACTCACCGATGATGTCGTCGAATTTATGGCATTACAGCTCCAAAAATTCTCTCCAGAAACGCAAAACATTTTGAAGCTCGCCGCTTGTATTGGCAACCAATTTGATTTAGCAACTCTGGCAATTATTTCCGAACAATCAGAAATAGAAACAGCGACAGCATTGTGGAAAGCTTTGCAAGAAGAATTAATTTTACCCCAGAGCGAAATCTACAAATTTTATCAAAACAGGGAACTCGACACCCAACATTCAACCCCCAACAGTCAACACTGTTACTATAAGTTTCTACATGATCGGATTCAACAAGCTGCCTACTTTTTAATTCCCGAACAGGAAAGACAGATTACTCACTTAAAAATCGGTCGCCTGTTATTAAAAAAAACGGACTCTAAAAACCGGGATGAGAAGATTTTTACCATTCTCAATCAGATTAATTACGGGGTGAATTTACTGCAAGAAGAATCAGAACGCGAATTGATTGCCAGACTCAACTTAAAGGCATCTGAAAAAGCTAAAGCTTCTACTGCTTATGAAGCAGCACTCAAGTATTTGAATACAGGCAAGATGTTGTTATCAAGTGAAAGTTGGGAAACTAACTACAAACTAACACATCATCTTTATACCAGTCTTGCCGAAGCAGAATATCTGAATGGCAACTACAAGCAAGCGGAAGAATTGATTGATTTTACCCTCAAAAAATCAGCCTCGATCTTAGATCGCGTACCCGTATATCGCGTTCAATTGCAGTTGTATAACGTCCAATCTCTGTATAATGAAGTGATCGAAGTTGGGCTATTCTGTCTGCAAGAACTGAACGTAAATTTAGAACCTAACCCTCCCAAAAAAGAGGAACTTAAAATTGATAAGTTAAGCAATCTTCCTCTGATGAGCGAGCCGTATAAAGAAGCAGCAATGGAATTTTTGATGGCTTTAACGGGTCCTGCTTATGTGCAACGGCCTGAATTAATGACATCAATTATTAACACCTTTCTTCATCTCTCTATTCGATACGGAAATTCTAAATATTCACCTTATGGTTATTCTCTTTATGGAATGCTTCTTTGTGCGACGATGGAAGATATTGAGGGAGGCTATCAATTGGGTCAAATGTCCGTCGATATCATAGAAGAAGTCGGTGCTAAAATCTGTACTGCGAAGATTTTGAACATATTTGGTAACTGCATTCGACATTGGAAAAAACCTGCACGAGAAAATATAGATTTAGCCATTGGCGTACAGGGATTTTTGAGTGGTTTAGAAACTGGAGATATAGAGAATGGGGGATATTCAATTCTTCATTATTGCGTGAGTCTGTTATTTATGGGCGTGCATTTGCCAGAATTGGAGAAGAAAGTTGAGGATTATTTGCAAAACCTCACCGAACTCAAGCATAAATATGCGACAACCATTCTTCAGATCAATCTTCAGACAATTTTGAACTTCCAGGAAAAGAACTTATTTCATTTTACTTCGCCGGAATACTTACAAGAGAATGCTCAATTAGAGTCGGAACTAATTGCCACAAAAAATTTCACTACTCTCTTTATTTTTTATGCTCTAGCAGGCTTTTTTGAATACTCAATGGGTCAATATGAAGCGGCAGCGAATTCCCTGAAACTAGCAAGATCTCATGTTGCCAATGCACCAGGGTTACTGATTGTCAGCGAACACAACTTCTACTATTCACTTGCTCTGCTCGCTCAATATCCAGAATGGTCAGAAAGTCAGCAGATTGAATGCTTAAAAATAGTGGATGCTAACCAGCAGATTCGGAAAATTTGGGTTGATCATGCACCTGAAAATTTTCGACATCAATACGAGCTAGTAGAAGCAGAAAAAGCCAGCAAACTAAAGCAAACTTGGCAAGCGGCTGAGTATTATGATCGCGCCATCGCCGGAGCCAAAACCAACGGCTATATCCAAGTAGAAGCACTTGCGAACGAACTGGCGACAAACTTCTATCTGGAATGGGATAAACAGCGCATTGCCCAAGAATACATCACTCAAGCCTACTACGCTTATGCTCGTTGGGGAGCAACAGCCAAAGTCGCCGACTTGGAAAAACGCTATCGGCAACTGCTGGCTCCCATATTACAGCAAACCCGTTCGACTCTTTCGACGAGCGAAACTCTCTTTGACTTGGGAAGTATTACATCCACATCCGCCACTTCTAGCAGCAGTGTCTCTGGGGCATTGGATTTAGCTGCTATTCTCAAAGCGTACCAAACGATCTCCAGCGAAATCGAACTCGACAAACTGCTATCATCGTTACTTTCCATCATTATTGAAAATGGGGGGGCTGATCAATGCGTGTTAATGCTGTTGCGAGATAGTCGTCTATTAATTAAGGGGTCAATAACTTTGGGAACAGAACCAGTGGTATTACAGCAGATTCCTGTTGAAGATAGTCAGGATATTCCCAGAAA
>CAZNCM010000434.1:0-4414 GCA_964571155.1 uncultured Lyngbya sp.
TATCACTATATCTGGATTATGCAGTACATTGGAAAAATGTCATTAAATTGAAGAAGTTTGAGTATGCAGACCCTACACCCAACGGCCATTCCCTCAACAAAGAGTGAAATTCAGGTGATCCGGCGAGATGGATCACGGGCTGACTTGGACATCTCAAAAATCCGTGCTGTCGTGAATTGGGCTTGTGTGGACTTAGAGGCCAACCCTATTACCTTAGAGGCGGGTTTAACCACTCGTCTGCGAGATGGGGTAACAACCCGTGAAATTCAAGACAACCTGATTAACTGTGCATTAGAATTGTGTAGCCCCTCAGAACCCGACTGGCGTTACGTGGCGGGGAGGTTACACATCTGGAGTTTGTGGAAAGATACACTCGCCAACCGAGGCTATCGCTACGAAGACTATGCCCGCACCGTTGAATCTAAAGTCAAGAATCACGAATATGATTCACGAATCTTAACTTATACCCCAGAAGAACTCCAACAAGCCGGAACCTGGATCGATCCGCAATGGGATAAAGATTACGATTATGCTGGCGCAGTGTTGCTGACTAAACGATATTTGTTGACTAATGAATTACCACAAGAAGCCCTATTAACCTGTGCGTTGCTATTAGCAGTAGTCGAAAAACCAGAAAATCGATTATTTTGGGCGCGACAATTTTATGAAGCAATTGCCAAGCGCAAAATTTCCTTAGCGACACCGATTTTAGGCAACCTAAGAATTCCAAATGGTTCTTTAAGTAGCTGTTTTATTACCAGCATGGATGATAACTTAGAGAGTATTTTTGATACCATCAAAGATGCAGCTAGAATCTCTAAAAATGGGGGCGGTGTCGGTACAAATGTGAGCCGAGTTCGTGCCACTGGAAGTTGGGTTATGGGTAAAGAAAATACATCAGGTGGGGTGATTCCTTGGATTAAATTATTAAATGATACCGCGATCGCAGTTAATCAGGGCGGTCGTCGGGCCGGGGCAATTACGGTTAGTTTAGATGTTTGGCATTTGGACGTGCCGGAATTTCTAGAAATGCAGACGGAAAATGGTTAATTTTAGCCCTTTATATCAGTAATGATATAAATGCACCTCCTGAATTGCTGGGAAACCCTAAAGCTGTTTTAACGACAACATAACTAGAAATAGTCAGTGTGAACGTTTAAAAATAAAACAGATGAAACAATGGGTAATCAGCAGCCGAGATTCTGTTCAATGGATCGGGTTCAACGACTATTCCAAACGGAAGTACACTCAAGCGAGTGGAAGTAGGAGGTATCCTGTCGTAAAATATATAAATTACAGGATAAAGATATAGTCTGGTCTTACATGAAAGTGTAAGTGGTCTTCAATATACCTGAGTTTAAGCTTTACAAAATAACAACTTCTTATTCCACAGAGAAGTGAAAATGAAGACAGTCTTGATGTCGCGAATCAAGATGAACATTAACGGATCAACGTCGTAAAGCTTATGATATCTTTCCCCAATTAGTGATACCGGATGAGTTTATGCGTCGGGTGATTGCTAAAGAAGAATGGACACTGGTTGACCCTTTTGAGGTGCGAACTAAATTGGGGATTGAACTGGCAGAATTGTGGGGTGAAAAGTTTGAGTGTGCTTATCAAGAAATTGAAGCAAACTTAGACAAAACCTTAACACTCTACAAGAAAATTAATGCTAGGGAACTGTTTAAAACAATGATGCGATCGCAAGTCGAAACCGGAATGCCCTATCTCTGGTTTAAAGACACTGCAAATCGCGCTAACCCCAATTCCCATGAAGGTTATATTCCGGGGGGGAATTTGTGTCAAGAAAGTTGGTCAAACGTTTCTCCGGGAAAAGAAGCCCATACCTGCAACCTCAATAGTTTAAATTTAGCCAATCTTGAAGACGGGGAATTAGCCGAATTTTGTGAAATTGCCGTGCGTTTGTTAGATAACACAATTGAGTTAACTTGTCCTCCGTTTGAAGACAGTAAAACTCATAATCTCAAATACCGTACCATCGGTGTTGGTGCGATGGGGTTAGCCGATTGGTTAGCTAAAAATAAACGCCCTTATCAAGATTTAGATGCCATTAGTCACCTATTTGAAGATATTGGCTACTACTGCACAAAAACCTCAATGGAACTCGCCAAAGAAAGGGGTAAATATCCAGCTTTTGCAGGAAGTTCTTGGAGTGAAGGAAAGTTAATTGGGGCGAAACCTGTAGAATGGTTTTTAGAGAATGCACACTCTAAAGAACGGTGGGGACAACTGAGTTTAGATATCCAAAAATACGGCATTCGTAACTCTCATATTACCGCCATTGCCCCCAATACGTCCTCGTCTTTAGTTCAAGGCTGTACCGCTAGTATTTTACCTTGCTATAGTCGCTTTTTCTATGATAAATGGGCAAAAGGAACTGTTCCGATTGCACCTCCCTTTATCAGAGATAGTTTCTGGTTTTATCCCGAAAATAAAACCTTAAATCAACAAACTGTAGTTAAAGCTGTCTCCACCATTCAAAAATGGATTGATACCGGAATTTCTATGGAGTTAATTTTCAACTTAAATCAAGGCGTCTATTTTCCCGATGAACCCGAACGTTCGATCAAAGCCAAGGATATTTTTGAAACCTTAGTCATGGCATGGCAAGAAGGCTGTAAAGCGATCTATTATATTAGAACGGTACAGCGTGATAGCTTCAAAGAAGCCGACGAAACTTGTACCGCTTGTGCAAATTAATCTGTAAATTGTCGTTAGTTGTCACAGTTTTGAACTCAAACAGCTAACGACTATTCACTCAAAGCTATCAACCCGAACATCACTAAAATTGACTCACAAAATGACTAGCACCCTAGACACTTTCAACAGCACACCCACCTCAAAAATGCCGATTAATCCTATCTTTAATCCAGAGGGGAACGATCATGTCGAAAACCGATCAATTTGGTTTGGAGATACCACCAACCTGATGCAATTGAACGATGTCCGATATCCTTGGGCGGTTGGTTTGTACAAACAAATGCGGGAAAATTTCTGGGTTCCCGAAAAATTAGACATTACTCAAGATGTAGTCGATTATGGAATTTTGTCTTACTTAACGTTTTTAGATTCTATTCAAACCTGCAATATTCCTCATCTCAAAAGTAGTATTACTGCGCCCGAAATTAGTTTGTGTATGGCAGAACAAGTTTCTCAAGAAGCCATGCACAACCAAAGCTATCAATACATGATAGAAACAATCATTCCCTCAGATCGCAGAAGTTTTGTATATGAATTTTGGCGCACTGATTCAGTTTTACATAATCGCTGTGAATATATTGCCCGATTTTATCAAAACTACATTGATGATCCCACCTCTGAGAACTATTTTATTGCATTACTTGCAGACTTTTTACTGGAAGGACTCTATTTTTATAATGGATTTATCTACTTCTATAACTTAGCTTCTCGAATGTTAATGCCGGGATCAGCAGATATTTTCAAAATGATCAACCGTGATGAACTCTCTCATGTTCGTTTGTTCCAAAAACTGATTCCTGAAGCCATGCAAACCTTTCCTCATTCCGTTGAACAAATTTATGAAATGTTTGACACCGCAGTCCAACACGAATGTCGCTGGACAAATCATATTGTCGGTTGTAATATTTTAGGAATTACTGAGACTAGCACCGAACAATATACCAAATATCTCGCCAATGCTCGGTTGCGTTCAATTGGTTTAAAACCGCTCTATACCGATCCTCGATATAGCAAAAGCCCTTACACTCATCTAGAACGATTTTCAGATACCAAAAAAGAAGCCCACACCAAAGCGAACTTCTTTGAAGCCAGCGTCACGAGTTATGTCATGTCTTCCGGAGTAGGCGGTTGGGATGAAATTTAATGACACTTCAGAAAATTTAATCCTTTAGGATGAAGCCACAAACGACCTCTTTCACCGAAAATACAATCAAAGGTTGATTGAGTTCCCCCGATTTCCCCTGGTTATTTGACTGGGGGAATTTTATGATTCATTTAAACCGCAATTGTAGAATGATCTGCCGTTTGAGTGAGCAGATCTTCGACTTGAGTGGGTGTTAGATTAGGATTGGCTTGTAACATCAATGCCACAACTCCCGCAACGTGTGGCGCCGCCATAGAAGTTCCAGAAAGAAATCGATAGGGAACCGCAGAAAATGCTAAAGGTATCGTTGAATAAATATCACCTTCATTGGAAAACCCTCCATCTCCTCCGGGTGCAACGACATAATTTAAGGGTAAAATTCCCGCTCGATTTGAGAAACTAGAAAGTTGATTTTTACGGTCAACTGATCCGACAGCAATCCCAAATTGATTCGCAAAACGTGCCGGATAAGAGGGAAAACTGTTGCTTTCATTTCCGGCTGCAACCACAACAACAACGCCCTGTTCTACTGCCCAACTACTTGTCTCT
>CAZNCM010000434.1:4424-4635 GCA_964571155.1 uncultured Lyngbya sp.
ATCCGCCCCATTTTCAACTGCATAACGAATCCCCATTAAAGCATCATTAATCTTACCAAAACCATTTCTATCTAAGACTCGTACAGGCATAATTGTCGCATTAGGAGCAACTCCTGTAATTCCGACTCCATCCTGAGTGGCGGCGATAATTCCGGAGACATGAGTCCCGTGACTATTAAAATCCATCGGATCATTATCTTGATTGACAAAA
>CAZNCM010000435.1:0-4206 GCA_964571155.1 uncultured Lyngbya sp.
GTTCAGATGACGGTTCAGATGACGGTTCAGATGATGATTCCGATGATGATTCAGACGAAGAACCAACAAACCAACCGCCTATTTTAACAACATCCATCCCCGATCAAACTGCAACACAACGAATAGGATTTAGTCTCAATCTTAATCAAAACTTTAGCGATCCTGAAAATGATTCCCTGACTTATTCGGTGACGGGTTTACCTGCTAATTTAGACTTTGATGCAAACACCGGATTAATCATTGGAATTCCCACACAACCCGGACAATTTAACGTTACGGTAACGGCTAGCGATCAGCAAGAAAATCAAATTCAAGATAATTTTGAACTTCTAATTTCACCGTTTGTTGTTCCCCAACTTCCTCCCATTCCTGAATCTCTTACTCCTGAACCCGAACCGGAACCCGAACCCGAACCCGAACCCATTATTCCCATTGAAATTGAACTTCCAACCCCTGAAACCAATTCAGCAATTGACTCGGAAATATTCGGAGATTCCGAAGACAATGAACTGATAGGAACTGAAGAAAACGACGCAATTTTTGGTAATCAAAGAAACGATAGTATTGTCGGTTTAGATGGGGATGATAATCTATTCGGAGGTCAAGATGATGATCGGATTATTGGCGGTGTTGGGAATGATGTAATTTTTGGAGAAAAAGGAAATGATTCTCTGTTTGGAGATGATCCTTCTAACGGTAATTCTCAACGCCAAGATTTTCTCATCGGAGATGAAGGAGATGATTTTATATTCGGAAATCAAGACGAAGATACACTCATTGGGGATGAGGGAAATGATACCCTTTATGGGGGGAAAGGGGATGATTTAATTTTTGGAAATGAAGGGGATGATTTTCTCTCGGGAGACGCGGGAAATGATACTTTAATTGGCGGGTTAGGACAGGATAAATTTATGCTTTCAACCGGTCAAGGAACCGATACAATTATCGGCTTTGAAGCGGGAACGGATAGCTTTGAACTCGCCGGAGAATTAACCCTCGACCAACTCCGAACCACCCAACAAAACGGTCTAACTCAAATTCGCTTGGCTGATACGGATGAAATTTTAGCGGTTCTGGATATTCCGGCGAATGAATTAGATATTTCTCCATTAGAAAGCAGCGAAAATCCCAATCCTGAAAATGATAACGATGAGGATGAACCGAACGAAGACAATAATAACGATGAGGATGAACCAAACGATGAAAACAACGATCAACCTTCTGAAAATCCGACTGATAATGGAAATCAACCCGATAATCCCGAACCTGAAGATGAGTTAATTCAAGTTAGTTTTAGTGCGGGTCCAAACACATTAATTGAGACGGAAGCAACTCGGTTAAACTTTGAATTTTCACTCGACCAACCCCCTCCTGAAGACGGGCTGCGAGTATTTGTAGATAGCGATCTTTCCCAATCTTTAACTCAATTTGATCTCACCGAACTTTCTTATACGGGAGGTGAAAGTTTCCCCACCGGAGACTTTGATTTTACCGGATTTGCCTTTACAATTACCGCACAAACCGCAACCATTAGCATTCCCATTTTCGATGATAGTTCTCTCCCTCCAGAGCAAAGTCAAGAAGGCGCCGTTCCCGTTACTTATCGACTTCTAACCCGAAATGAGATAGATTCTCAAGACTTAGCGGAAGTGGAAGGGAGTCAGAGTATTAGCGAGTATCTCATCGATCCGAGTCTCAACTCTAGCACGATTATTTTCGCAGATAATCCTGAAAGTCTTGTGTAACAGGACATCAAGCCTAGAATCTTTGAGAGTGCATAAAAGCTTTGGGTTCCTCCTATTCAAACAGTAGAGAAACAAAATAACTCCACAAGAATAGAGGAACTCAATCATGCTTTTTTCTCCTAAATCCATCGTGCTTTTTAGCGTAGTTAATACCTTGTCACTCGGATTAATTTTGAGTGTGAGTTCAAGTTCGGGATTAGCTGAAATGGCTCAAAGGAGACAACTCCAACGGACGCCAGTTCAGTCAGAAATTCAGCCTAATACTAATTTTGGAATCTCTCCCGGTTTCAAGGGAAACTGGAAAGGAAACCTACACGGGAAAGGGGATGATGTTCTCACAGTGGTTGAAATTGTGGTGTCTTCTAACTCCGGTTCCAACTATCAAGGAACTTGGAAACATCACGGTTCTAAATACAATCCTCAAAATGATACTTGGGAAGATGCAATCCTACAACAAGGAACGTTAAAAGCCTCCAGACAAGGAAATGAAGTGACTCTAGAATTGAATGGATTTAATGGGAATAAATTGGTTTTAAATGGAACTTTAACCCCGAGTAAAATTTCCGGAGAAGTTGTTGGAAATTCCCATTTTGTCTTCTCTTTTGCCAAACAATAAAAGATTGGATAAATTTACCTCTTGATGACCTCTCCCCCAACCCCTCTCCTGCAAACAGAGGGGAGAGTCATATCTGAAAGAATCTTAAAATTTGTTAAAAATTTATTTCAAACAGGGGAGCAAGTCAAGGTGGAACCAAGCGAGATCGAGTTGACGGTAACAGTCCAATCGCTCAAACGCCTACAGAATTTGAGTTAGAAGCGTGATTGTCATAAAATTTTCACGAAAGTCTTTTCAAAATCCTCCTCAAAATGATAAACTCTGTGCTATTGTTATTAAAACTCAATCTCAATTAGCTAAACAGGCAGTTTAAATCAACTGTTCTTTATAATTGATTTTGCTCCCTGTATTGCCCAATTTTACAGGGTTGTATCAGATTTTTCGTCAAAGTTTGGGGAAGCTCAAAGTCATTCAAATTTTTGTAGAGGTCATATTAAATATGAAAAGCAAGTTTCTAAATGTGGGTGTTGGCAGAGCCTCTCCGAAGCCGACTCACCCGATCTCGGTCTATCGAATATTATCCCGGACAGACTAGGGACAACAATATAATTTATGATTTGGGCTTGCCAATAATAAGAGTTTATGTCAATAATATTGGAAGTCTTGACTGGGTGGGTGCATCAAAGATCAAATCAACGGTCGCATTTAACCCAAATCCTGCAAGTCCGATCTGGAAGTTTGAGCTTGCACTTAGGATAAATTCTCAATAAAACCGCATTTTGGGTGAAATCACACAGAGAGATGATCGAGCTTTTAGAATCTACCGTAACAAACCCCGCTCAAGCGACAACTTTAGTCGAACTGCTCAAGTACCGAGCCGCAAGTGAAGGCGATCGCATTGGTTACATCTTTCTCACCGATGGCGAAACCGAGGAAGTTCGTCTCAGCTACGCCGCTTTAGACCAACAAGCCAGAACGATCGCCGCTCAACTTCAGGGGTTAAGGGGACAACGCGCCCTGCTACTTTACCCACCCAGTTTAGAGTATATTTGCGCTTTATTCGGATGTTTTTATGCCGGAGTTGTAGCGGTTCCGGCTTATCCCCCTCGCCGCAACTCCAACCTTTTACGGCTACAAAATATTATCGCAGATGCTCAAGCCAGCGTCATTCTAACCACCACCGCATTATTAGAAAATATTCAAAAAGTTGCCACAAACTCCGTTATCGCCACAGACAATTTAACGCCCAATTTTTCATCACAAACAGAACCAGAAGTTACTCCTGAAACCCTCGCATTTTTACAATATACCTCCGGTTCAACGGGCAACCCCAAAGGGGTAATGCTCACCCATAAAAACTTACTTTACAACTCAAGAATTATCCATCATTGCTTTGAACATACTCCCAATAGTCGCTGTGTGATTTGGTTGCCTCCTTACCATGACATGGGATTAATAGGGGGAATTTTGCAGCCTTTTTATGGTGGATTTCCTGTTATTTTAATGTCGCCCGTTCATTTTCTCCAGAAACCGATTCGTTGGTTACAAACTATTTCTCGTTATCAAGCAACAACGAGCGGTGCGCCCAACTTTGCCTATGAACTTTGTCTGCAAAAAATTAAACCGGAACAATTAAAAACCCTAGATCTCAGCAGTTGGGATGTCGCCTTTGTGGGAGCCGAACCCATTCAAGCCCAGACCTTAGAAAACTTTGCTAAAACCTTTGCGAGTTGTGGCTTTCGTTCAGAAGCTTTTTATCCTTGCTATGGTTTAGCAGAGGCGACATTATTTGTTTCGGGTGGGAAGAAATCAAAACCTCCAATTGTACAAACTGTTGATAGCAAAAAATTAGGTTCTAATATTATTGTAGAATCTAAAAATTATAGTAACGCTCAAAAAATAATA
>CAZNCM010000435.1:4277-4569 GCA_964571155.1 uncultured Lyngbya sp.
TGTGGTCAAGTCGAATTTGATTACAATCTGGCAATTGTTCAGCCTGAAAGTTTAACCCCTTGTTCTGAGGGAGAAATTGGCGAAATTTGGATCTCTGGGGAAAGTCTGACGCAAGGCTATTGGAAAAAAACAGAACTGACTCAACAAACTTTTAAAGCCTATTTAGCGGTGCGACCCTGCGGCTTTGAAAGCCGCCAAGGAACGCGCACCAAGACCGGAGAAGGGCCGTTTTTAAGAACGGGAGACTTAGGATTTATCAAAAATGGTGAACTGTTTGTGACCGGACGTTTAA
>CAZNCM010000436.1:0-4557 GCA_964571155.1 uncultured Lyngbya sp.
ATGTGTGGATGCTGTCTTCAAAAATTGTCCTAATGTATGCGCGTAGCGCTATATCTATAAATATTCTCAGCTTTACATAATTGTCTTTCTATTCACTGATTATAATAATTGATTATTAAATCAATTATTGAGATTAAAAATCAAAACCAGGGTAAGTTATCATGATTGAAAATTGGTTTAATACAGAAAAATTTAAAGATTTTAAAAACCTGACTAAAACTTATTTTAAAAAAGCGAAAAAAAAATTAAAAATTAAGTGTATATATCCTTTATCTAAAAACTGCTTGATGTCAGTTGATACGGAAAAAAAAATAATTAGACATCAGTACAAAACAGATTGGAGTGAAATCTCACTTCCAGAAATTTGTGAACTCTACCCCCAGCAAATTAAAAATCTATTTTTGAGTTTGAACTTAGACACGGAAGGTTTGCAAACAGTTAAAATAGCTACCTCTAAAGAGAATTGGTTAGAAGCTTGTGAAGCGTTACTTGAATATTACTGTCATTATAATCGCACAGTATGGCAACATCAGCTTGCTGTTCAACCAAATACTATCCATTATTCTGATGCTGAATTATTACTCAAAGATACCTTTACCTTTCAATTAGTGACAGGGAAAGTACCCCGTCTATCTGATCATCATTTAGATTGGTCATATAAAGGCTCAAAAGATGATAAACAATGGGCTTGGTTTCTCAATCGTCACTATCATTTTATAGATTTATTAGTTGCTTATAAAAAAACGAATAATTTAGACTATATTTGCTGTTTAAATAATCAGATCATTGATTGGATTATTTCTAGTTCATCATCAACAAATACATCCACCTGGGCGCAATGGCGAGGGCTAGAAGTGGCTTGGCGTATGATCCATTGGTCATCAATTTTTTATAGTTTACAACCTATTGAAGCTTTTTCTCCGGGGGCTCGTATCCTGATGTTATCAAGTATTCCCAATCATGCTAATTATTTACGACATTTTCATAGTTGGGGAGCCAATTGGTTGTGTCGAGAAATGAATGGTTTAGCAACGCTTGCTTTATACTGGCCGGAATTTAAACAGTCTCAAGAATGGTTTAAATATGCTGAATATCATTTAGTTAGCCAGATCAACATTCAGGTCTATCCTGATGGAGTTCACAAAGAATTAACAAGTCATTATCACCGAGTTACAATGGATGATTTTCAGAGTTTTGCTCGTTTACTCATGCAATCAGGGCAGTCTGTTCCCCCATTGTTTCAAAAATGTTTAGAACAGATGTGGAATTACTTGGCTTATTCAATGCGTCCCGATGGCTATGGTGTTCTTAATAATGACTCAGATAGAGATCATAATCAAACCATTGTCAAAGAAGCTGCAATTGCTTATGAGCGACTAGACTGGACTTATATTACTACCCATGGAAAATACGGTAAAAAGCCGATTGGAAGACCTTCTATTGTTTTTCCTTGGGCGGGTCAAATGGTGATGCGAAGTGGTTGGGATAAACAAGCTCACTGGGCATTTTTTGATATGGGGCCGATGGGAATTAACTATCATATTCATAATGATAAACTGCATCTTTCTGTCGCTGCTTATGGACGGGATTTATTAGTTGATAGTGGTCGATATAGTTATGTTCGCAGTCCTTATTGGCATTATTTTCGAGGGTCAGCTAGTCATAATGTGATTTTAGTGAATGGCGGTGGACAAAAAATGGATATTCGGGAAACTTATCGTCCGCTTACGGAAAATATTAGCTATAGTATTTCTGATGAGTTAGACTATGCCCGAAGTTGCTTTAAAGCTGGATTTATTGGGGTTTCAGGAATAGTTACTCATACTCGGGCGGTTGTCTATCTCCGTGATCAATACTGGATCGTTGTCGATCAAATTTTCACGAACCGTCCCCGTCAAATAGAAACACTATGGCATTTTCATCCAGATTGTACTGTCGTTACTGAAGCAGATACTGTAGGTTCTGTGGATGAAGGGTTAGGAAATCTGAAAATTATTCCTGTTTCTACTCTTGATTGGACGGTGAATTTGGTTCAAGGTCAAGAAAATCCGGTTCAGGGTTGGTGGAGTCGGAAGTATAATCATAAGCAACCGAACCCAACGGCGATTTATTCAACTCAAATACAAACTTCAACTTGTTTTGCTTGGGTTTTGGTTCCTGCAAAAAATCGAGTTCCTGGGGTTGATTTTAATGTGTTTTCAGCTACTTCTGATACAATAATTTTATCGGTTAAAATTGGCGATTATAGTCCTGCTAAAATAGCAGTTAATTTCAATAAAAATAAGTCCTTAAAACTTAGTTCAGACTTAATACTGTTCGGTGAATGTGCGGTTTTACGTCAGGGAAAAGTCCCTTTGTTGGCTTGCGGTTCTGTAGAGGAGTTAGAGACTCAATCTCATACTATTTCTCCTTAATTATGCAACTATGATGCTACGCGCAGGCAAAAGTTTGAATCTTACCCTGCGTTTTTAGTCTTTATAAGTGTCTTAATCTTAGTGAGTAGCACTATCAAATTTTATTGATTAAAGAAAAATAGAAAAATTAATTAGATACAGCTTGATCACAACAATGTATTAAAAATTTAAAGATTTTCTTGATTGATCCATAATAAATGCCTGTTTCAATTTTCTCTATTTTCTTTTTGATCTAATGTGTATTGCTCTTGAAGTCTCCGCATCTTAAGCCCTAAAGCCCGGAGTGTATTTTTCTTTTTATTAAAGGTTTTTTGAAGTTCTAAACCTCGATTCATAGAATAAGAATCTCTATGTAAAACTTTTATAAAGCTTTTGTAAAATTGTCTTTTTTTTACCTTTTTTTAAAAAAAGCTATATATGATTGATCTATATCCAATCTTGTGTTTTTCATAACTCCCAGTCAGACTAATTTTTTCATGGAATTAGCCTGTCAACATTGTGCATTTCGTTGATCAATTTTGAATAAAGGATAAGGGTGAACTGATGGTACAAGTATTGACTCAATGGATGGTATCTACGGGAATAGTGGCTGCGACGGCGTTCGTTGCTTTACCGACTCAGGCGATTACGGTTGGACAACTTAAAACTGAAGTTTTTCCCTATGTACCTCGGGATTACACAGTATTAGATGTGGGAACAGGAGGTTACGTTCCGATTGATACTAACGGACAACTCACTCTCAATGACTTCTTTTCTCTGAACTCAGACGAACTCTCCAGCGTTAGTAATTATGCCCAAACGGCGTCAACTAATGCTTTTGCTGTAACGAACCCCACTGCTACTTTTGGTAGTATTGATACTGCCACAACAGTGACCGGGGTAGGAAAGCCCAGTTTCAATAATGTCATTGATATCAATGGTGGCATTAATCTCGATGGGGAAAACAAGTTTACGATTAATGCAGGTCGAGGCGAATCTGTCGTTCTCAATATTAGAGGGGATTTAAAGCTGTCTAACTTTGCTGCAATTGAGTTAACGGGTGGAGTCAAAACTGATAACGTTTTGATTAATGTTTTGGGAAATGTATTGCTAGATGGAGATTCCAGTGTTTTTGGTACAATCCTGGCTGTTAATGGAGGTTCAAGCACCAGTATTAATGGTGGAAAGGTTTCAGGAACTCTGATTGCTAGAGATATTGCTTTACAGAATGCTTCGATTGATGGAGTCTATTTTGTTCCGGAACCATTTACGATTCTAGGAACAGGTACAGCTTTAGGATTTGGGGTTTTATTTAAGAAGGAATCTTCTAAGAAAAAGAAGAAAGAGAAGGTGAAAGTCTAAATGATCAATATTGATCAAACCTATTTCCAATATAGATTCAAGATAGACGATTTGTTGATGAGATCATCAGTACATAGTCTATTTTTTTAAAGTTAATTATAAACCCTACAATAATAACAGCATCCTAACTTGTTTTTTCAGTGACTTCCTCTTTTGGAAAAATAGATGCAGAGTTACACTAAAGACGATCATTTAGTTGCATTGCTCTCTGTTAACTATTTGAGGAAATATGAGAAGACTTTGTGGATGCTGTTACCGATATTTGACGAGACAGATTTGAACTTAAACAGCTTTCTTAACCTCCTAGTTTAGCAGATTGACTTCCTCTTTATTCAAATTGAAATGGAGTTACATTAAAGAGTGTTATTGGTTTTAATGTATTGCTCCCAAATCACCATTTGAGGAAATTTCTGCAACTCAGGCAGGTGATGCTATGTAAAATGACAGACTTAAGATGAAACAGTGTGTTGACCTCCTCGTTTCAAAGTAAACTGCGATGATTAGCTTTGTAAGATTGAGTTCGATTGAACCCTTCAAACATCGCTTGCTTATCTGTCAAATGAAGCTTGATTAGCTTCTATTAATAATGTAATTCTTTATCTATTGATCGGCAAGCCAATTCAACTAAAGTTTACAATCGTAAGTGTAATCACTGTAAATGATATTAATTTAGGTAAATAATATTCTTCTGATATCTCACCCTTGTAATTTTTAACTCATAAAAAAACCCCCGTCAGGCGACGAGGGATTCAGCTTCAATTAAGCAAGTTTAGCAAATCTAAATTAACCAAACTTACCCGCA
>CAZNCM010000437.1:0-4556 GCA_964571155.1 uncultured Lyngbya sp.
CAATTAAAAACTAAAATTAAACTCGGACAACCCAACCGTGAGAGTCTTCACATTTAGCCGTTTTAATATCTTCCAATTTTTGACCCACAGCATGACTATACTTAAATTCAGCAACGGTCGGTAAGGTTAAATCTCGTCCTTGATAATGAATGGTTGAAATTGGAGCAATAGTTGCAGCCGTACCCATCCCAAAAGCTTCCATCAAAATACCGCGATCATAAGCCTCAGCAATTTCATCAATAGAAACCAATCTTTCTTCAACCGTAACCCCCATATCTCTAAACAACGTTAACACACTATTACGGGTAATTCCATTTAAAATCGTTCCGGTTAATTTAGGAGTCACCACAACATTATCAATCACAAATGCCAAATTCATCGTACCGCATTCTTCAATATATTTATGATGAATAGCATCTAACCAAATCACATTATCATATCCTTTAGCTTTCGCTTCTTGATCTGCTAATAAACTCGCTGCATAATTTCCTGCAACTTTCGCCGCACCTGTTCCCCCTTCACAAGCGCGAACATATTGATTCGTGGCGATTAATTTAACGGGGTTAGAATAATAAGCACCAACCGGACAACTAATAATAAAAAACTTATAACTTTCAGAAGGTTTTAAACCAATCAATTCATCAGTAGCAAAATAAATTGGCCGGATATATAAACTTCCTTCTCCGGTCGGAATCCAATTAGCATCGAGGCGAATTAATTCCATTAACCCCGATCTAAAAACTTCTTTTGAAATCGGAGGCATACATAATCGTTGAGCTGATAAATTAATCCGTTCAAAATTAGCGTCCGGTCGAAATAATAACGGTTCTCCTGTCGGACTTCTATAGGCTTTCATCCCCTCAAAAACCGCTTGACCATAGTGCAGTGCAGACAGAGAAGGTGCCATCTCAATACGTCCATAGGGAACGATTTTAGCCTCTTGCCAACTGCCATTTTCATAAGATGCAACAAACATATGATCACTGAAAAGCTTTCCAAAGGCAACTTGATCTCCGTTGAGTTCGTTGAGGCGAGAATGAGTTACTTTTTCAACCGAAAGGTGAGGAGTGAGTGTTGACATAAAAAGATTTGTCCTGAGATAAGTTTAATTTTATCTAGGATAACCTTTCTGAATCGATAGTGAAAGTCTTGAGCGCAAACAATAACCCGTGAACCGAAGTCGTGAGGTCAAAATCTCCTCCTCTCCCGACCTTCCTATCCATTCTCTAGAGTCGGTATATTTCATATTAAATGAAACCGCTTGGCGAGATCGGGGGAGTGATAGATTATGTATTTTATTGTTGGCTACTTCCCTTCCCAAAGAACTTAGGGGGTTCAGCGAGGGTATAAACTTGAGTTTCTGCGGCGATCGCTTTGCGGATATGCAGAGGAACTTGCATCATTCCCAGAAGCGCCACCCCGTCAAACATCCGTAACCCGCCTGTGGTTTTCTCCGCGATCAGTTGATCGACTTCACGGGGATCAGGGCGAGTATTAATGGGTTTTGCCGACGCCACCGCAAACCCCCAAGGCGCCCCATAGGTTGAAATATAGCTACTGTAGGGAACAACATGAGGAAAAACAGCGTTAACGGTATGGACGAGGCGGACATGAAGTTTCATGCTTCCCGGCGAGACGGGGCCTGCTTGAATGACGAGAAAACCATCGGGCGCCAGACAGTTGCGAATTTTCTCAAAATATTCTTTGGTAAATAGCTTGAATGATGGCCCTTCTTCAATCGGATCAGAGAGATCTGAAATCACTACATCCCACGGCTCATCGTTCGTATCCAGAAATTCTAACGCATCACCGATCACCAGTTTTAGTCTCGGATCATCAAAAGCATTGGCGTGCATTTCCGGGAGATATTCTCGACAGGCTTCGACGACTTCTCCATCAATATCAACCATCGCCACCTGTTCAACGGTTTTCCAGCGCAAGACTTCCCGAATGGTTGCCCCTTCTCCACCCCCCAAAACCAACACCCGACGCGGTGAGGCGTGAGCGATCATCGCCGGATGCACTAGAGGTTCATGGTAAAGGAACTCATCCCCTGTGCAGGACTGCCATTTTCCATCGAGAACTAGACCTTTGCCATAGGCCCCCGTTTCTACAATATACATCTCTTGAAACGCTGTTTTTTTGTAGGCTAGTACGTTCGTGACCCCGTGAGCGTATATATCCCAAGGTGTGATGTACTCCGTAATCCAAAAATCAGCCTGAAGTTCGTTACCAGACATCCCGCCCCTCTCCTTCGAGCAATTTGATTGCCTTCTAGCCAACAATCTGTAGTTTTTATCACAAAATGAGTCAAAATTCAATCTCTCTGGGGTTGAAAATTGGCGAATTGAATGTAAAATCTGTCAAAAGGCTTGATTGAGTAGAACTTTGAGCTAAGGAGTAAAATTTAGATTAAAGTAGTCCTTGTTCAGTGTTTTTTCTACCTACAAAATCTAAAAAATTCCTTAACTCCATGAGTATTCCTACTGATTTGCTGTATTTAAACCCTGATCCCTAGAGTATGAATTGTAAAATTGTCGTGAAAAGCGAGCAAACCGATTGTAGAGTCAAAGAGAGTTTTACCCGGAGCAAGCCCCTTAATGACGATACCGTTTAAACTTTGTTAAACTTAAAAAAAGTTTATCAATAAATACTGCATACTGTTAACCAAAGACCCAACTCCTAAGCGTCGAATGAGTATCAAGACAGCCAACAACACAAAGACCCCCATTCTCAATGATTGGGATGTCCATCTTTACGATGATCGCCACCGCTATGTCTCTCACCTCGCGACTGACTTACTACAATTACTTCATCCCACTCAGGGAGAACACATCCTTGATCTCGGTTGTGGAACAGGCCATCTAACCTATCGGATCACCGGTTCCGGAGCAGAGGTCATTGGTGTTGATAATGCCGTTTCCATGATCGAGCGAGCCAGTCATTCCTATCCTCACCTCAAGTTTGCCGTTGTCAATGCTGCTGCTTTAGGGATGAATGAACAATTTGATGGCGTGTTTTCCAATGCGGTTTTACATTGGATCAAAGAACCCGAAAAGGTGATCGAAGGAGTTTGGCAGGCTTTAAAACCGGGAGGACGATTTGTTGCCGAGTTTGGGGGTCAAGGCAATGTGGAAACAATTGTTAATGCCATCTGTGAAGCGTTAGATGAGGCTGGATATCCAGAAAATCAAAGCTTTAATCCCTGGTATTTTCCCAGTATTGCAGAATACGGCACCCTTTTAGAACGTCAAGGTTTTCAATTACAAGTGGCGACTTTGTTTGATCGTCCGACTCGTTTAGAAGACGGAAAAAATGGTCTGCGAAATTGGATTGAAATGTTTGCCAGTTGCTTCTTTCATAATATTCCGGCTGAACAACAAGAACAGATCTTAAAACGGATTGAGAAGAAGTTGCACTCGAAGTTGTATCAAGAGGGAAGCTGGATCGCGGACTACAAACGACTTCGGATCAAAGCAGTTAAACTTCGCTAAAACCAGCAAAATTAGGGAGTTTTCCTTGATTTTGATTGAAGTTCTCATCCGTTTTTCCTCCCCTCACGACTCAAGACTTGACTAATAGAATCAGCTAATTGTTCGGCGCTGTTGAGTACCGCTAATGAGGCTGTTGCTGCTGCCATTTGTTGAAGTTGTTGAGGGGATGTCAGCAGATGTGAGACTTTACTTTTGAGAATTTCGCCAGTTAGGTCGTTTTGAGGCAATAATAATCCGGCATCTGCTTCTGCAAACACTTTGGCGTTATGGGTTTGATGATCTTCTGCGGCAAACGGATAGGGAATCAAGACTGAAGGGGTCTGAGTAACGGCTAATTCGGTGAGAGTACCCGCCCCCGCCCGACTAATTGCTAAGTTAGCCCGTTTGAGTAAAGCGGCCATATTGTCATAAAATGGCAGGGCTAAGTATTGGGGATGCTTTAAATCATCGGTATGGGGATCATTGGTTCCCGTTAGATGCACCACCCAAGCCCCGAGATCAAACCAAGCCGGTGCCGCTTCTCGCACAAATTGGTTGACGGCAACTGCCCCCTGACTTCCGCCCACAACCACAATCAGCGGCGCATTTTCGGGGATAGAAAAGGATAACGGTTCAGTTTCGGCTAAAAACGCAGATCGCACCGGAGTTCCCACAACTGCCGTTTTCTTGGCGCGAGGTAAATACTGAGTAGAACAGTCAAACCCCAGCGCCACTAAGTTACACCACCCACTCAGTAAACGGGTGACTTTTCCCGGTAAAGCGTTCGACTCATGCAAAATCACAGGTAAACCCAACGAACGGGCCGCTAAAATCGCAGGAGCGGCGATATAACCTCCGGTTGAGAAAACCCCTTGAAAGTTCCCTTGTTTGAGGAGACGGCGAACTTGTAGGATAGAAGCGGTTAAACGGCTAAAGGTTCGCACTGTTCCTAAGCCAAATCGTTGCTGAAACCCTTGAACACTAATCGTATGAAGCGGGTATTGCTGGGGAACAAGCTGTGTTTCTAAGCGGTCAGGTACGCCTAGCCATTCGATTTGATAATCTTGTAATTGGGCGGCCGTT
>CAZNCM010000438.1:0-504 GCA_964571155.1 uncultured Lyngbya sp.
ATGCTGTAAGAGGTGGCTCTTGTAAGCTTTACGGCGCACTAACTTACCGCTACCCGTGACTCGAAAACGTCTAGCGGCTGACTTACGAGTTTTCAGTTTAGGCATGAATTTAGTCTAATTTCAACACAGTCTACAATTGTATCATGTTCTACTGCCTATTTAGACGTAGCTGCCTAATTTGTTAGAGAAGACCCAACTTAAAGCTATTGGGATGATGAGTCGCTGCGCTGATGTTGAACTTCTACACAAGTATGAACATTACCCCGAGGGTTAAAATCTCCTACCAATTTCACCTCTAAAGGATCACAAGCTCCGACAAAATCATCTAAGATTTGATTAATTGACTCTTCGTGAGAAATATAACGATCGCGATAACTATTGATGTAGAGCTTTAAGGACTTTAACTCCACGACTCGCTCGTTCGGAACATAGGTCAGGTGAAGCGTGGCAAAATCGGGATAACCCGAGAAAGGACACTTACAGGTAAACTCAGGTAAAGAAATA
>CAZNCM010000438.1:514-4553 GCA_964571155.1 uncultured Lyngbya sp.
TTCACCATACATCAGTTCCTCTGGCTCCGAGGACGGAAAAACTTTTGGTTTTTGTTCGGCTGGTAAGTTACTCATAACGATTTAAAGTCGTGAATCTAAAAACTAAATAAATTTTACCGAAGCTGTGGCTAAACTTTCTTGACGAAATATCTTCTGATTGTTCTAATGACAATTACCCTAAAATATAGCAAGTGAACTGGGCTGTGATTGATGGCGATCATCAAGTCAGACCCCAAACATTCTTACTCAACTTCAAGTCCTATGCAAAATGTTAACGTTTCTGGCCAGAATTCATCAGAAACAACAAATGCCTATTCTCCCTCTGTCCCAATTTCTCTCTACCGAGAAGTGACAGCCGAGTTACAAACCTCCAAAGCCTCTATCAACTCTTTAAGAACCCAAAATCAGCAGCTTGTGCAACAAAATCAGCAACTGCGTCGAGAACTCGAAAATTTAACGCAGGCTGCTATTCAACTTCAGCAAGCCATCAATACTGCTCAAAAGGCGAACCAACCTGAACTCTCTCAACAGAAACAGCAGAGTCATGCTTCTGTTGAGACTTCTCACTTTAGCAGCCAGCAGAATACGACTTCTTCTAATCCTACAAGCTTTGTAGAACTTCCCATGATGACAAAGGCGGTCACTCGGAATTCACCCCAAAACAACAACACCCAAACCAATCGTCCGCCTATTGAACCTCCACTTCCTGCTTCTGATTTACCGGACAATCCTCCTTTTCAGCGAGAAAAACCCGATCAACTGTTTACTGAAGAACCAGAGGGTCGCTTACGTCCTACTTCAGAATCTCAGCGAGTCGAGTTAAATGGATTTTGGTTGATCGTCTCAATTGCCTTAATTATTATCGTTGCTTTTGGAGCCGGATATTGGATTTTTCGTCCGCTCTTGCAACAACAGCAACGTTAGACTTGAAAATTCTCCCCCTATGCTCTAAATGGAGGGAGAATTGGTGACTCTCTTTTGCTCTGGAATGACTTGAGTCAATTTTCAGCAATTTCTCAATGACTTGGTTTTGAGGAAGCGAGCTAATTTTCGCGAATAAGAGTTTAGACGTGAAGTTCGCCGTAATACAGTATTACCCTTGTCAAACAATCGTTTCAGTCCAATAACTCTCTAGTGATTCCCCACTTTGAGAATCTTCTGAGATGCTCATTTCTGGCTCAAACCCGCGTTGAAATTCTCGTTGCTTAATCTGTTTGGCTTGCAGAGCAACTTCTAAACACTCAAGAGCAAGTTGGGGATTTCCACTTCCACAGAAGAAGACATCAGCAGCAAAGTAACCATATTCAGGCCAAGTATGAATGGCAATATGAGACTCGGCTAATGTGGCGGTTGCTGTCACACCATGAGGACTAAACTGATGAACACAAAAATCTATCAAGGTTGCTCCTCCGGCTGTAATTGCATCGAGTACAGCCCGACGAATGCGTTCTGGATCGTTCAGTAAGTCAGCGGGACACTGCCAAGCATCAATAACCAAATGGGTTCCCAATTTTTTCATTCTGCGCGGTTTTACCTCCATCCTATCGGGTTCAAAACCTTAAACTTCACTACTGTATCACAAAAAATTTTAGATCAATGATCACGAGGAAATCGGGAATTCTCTGAGAAATTGTTAAGACGACGGAAACCGCTGTCAGTTGCTCTAACCAACAGCGGCTGTGTGAGTTTCAAACTGAATAGAAGTTAATGAAAATGTCTTAATCTCTTTTTTGATTAAGCATAAGTTGCACCATTGGGCAAAATCGCCCCTTCTAGGAACACTTCATCTAAACTGGTTTGATTCAAACTAGCACCAATCAAATTCGCTTGACACAAATTTGCTCCTTTGAGATTCGCGCCTTTGAGAGAAGTCAAGAGCAATCCCGCTCCTTTGAGGTTTGCGTGACTCAAGTTCGCTCCTCGTAAGTCCGCTTCTAACAAACTCGCACCTGCTAAATTTGCTCCTGTTAAGTTTGCTCCTCGTAGATTGGCTTGACTCAAATCTGCGAGTCTCAAATCGGCTTCATGTAAAATCAAGCCATTGAGATTAGCATTTTTCAAATTGGTACTTTTTAAGTTGGCTCCACTCAATTGCGCTCCATTGAGATTGGCTCCTTCTAAATCAGCCCCTTGTAAATTAGCTCGGGTTAAGTTGGCTACACACAAGTTAGCATTGCGTAAACTTGCTTCACTCATATCGGCTCCCATCAGATTTGCACCACTGAGGTTACTGCGATTCAAATAAGCTCGAATCAGACAAGCTGAACTCAAGTTCGCGCCACCGAGTTCGCTTTCACTTAAAATCGCTCTGGTGAGGTTCACCCCGCTGAGATCAATCGCGCTCAAAGTCGCTCGTGAGAGAGTCGCCCCAATCAGAGTGGCTTCTATCAGTTTAGAGCCATTGAGTAGAAAAGTTCCGATTAAACTGGCTCCTGTTAAGTTTGCCCCACTTAGATCTACTTGAGAGAGAATACTCCCACTGAGAAGCGCGCCACTCAAGTTCGCTTGAACCAGTAGAGTTTGGGTGAAACTTGCTCCACTTAAATTGGCTTCAATCAAAATGGCTTGACTCAAGTCCGCATGACTCAGATCTGCTCCACTTAAATTTGCACAAATTAGTCGAGTTTTGCTTAAGTTTGCTCCAGTCAGATTCGCATAACTAAGATTAACTCGATTGAGATTTGCTGCTTTTAATTGAGCGGCCATCAGGTTGATTTCGCTAAAGCTACGTTCCCCTTTGGCGTATCGTCTTAAGAGTTTATTCGCACTGAAAATTTCACTAGCCTTCATACAAAATGAATGATTTACTGTAATCTATCGTTCGCTGACAAATTCTCAATTGTATTAATTGAGAACCTATTAATTAGGATTGGGGGTGAATATTGAGTTCACACTTTAATCAAGCTATCGGACGGAGGACGACGATACTAAGCGCTGTCGGTCAAGATTAAATTTCACTGACCTAAGACTGTTTAATTCTGAGGGTTGGCCGTCTGTCTAATCCCTACAATTTATCAAGCACAGGGAGTTCAGCTAGTATCGCCAGCAACAAGAATGTACTGTTGCCAAGAAGTCCAATTGGGTAGTTCCAGTGAAGATTGTGAATGAATCAGCAGCAATGAAACCCGTTGCCAACCCAATATAGTGAGGCGAATCAAACTCTGATTGTTAGAAAAAGTTGGAATGGGTTTAGTCCCAGTAAAATGAGGTTGAACGGGCAGAAATTTCTTAAGCACAAAACAGTAGCGCTGTTGTGCTATCTCTTGATGAGTGTGGTCGAACCTAGAGTGGTTTGGGTCTCCCATAAAATCTGCATCCTGTTACCCCAGTCACGAATCTTCCCTGATGACAGGGGTGATGATTGCCAATCAGGGTCAGCTTTTCTCAGTTGGGACAGTGCTGACCTCAATACACTTTTTAAATTATTGCCCCTTAGTTAAAGATAATAACTGAAAAATCAACTAGGCATAGACAAGCTTGTCATCAGAAAACCGCGCTTGATGAGTCATTCTGATCATTTTGTCGGATTCATTGCCGGATCATCAAGGAAAATAGAGATAAAGTTCAGTTGACACACAGGAGGTCACATGGAAGTTCGCGGGATCTGGATTACAAATACCGATAGTAAAGTCCTTTATTCTCGGCAGACTATCGCCGAGGCAATGCAGTTTTTGGCGGAAACCGGATTTAATGTGGTCTTTCCTGTGGTTTGGAATAAGGGAGTGACTCTTTACCGCTCTCAAATGATGAGCCAACTGTTTGGAGTAGAAATTGATTTTTATGTGAGTCGTGGACAAGGACGCGATCCGTTACGAGAATTGATTGAAGAAGCCCATCAAGTGGGTCTGAAAGTGATTCCCTGGTTTGAATATGGTTTTGCCAGTTCTTATCAACAAAAAGGGGGGCGAATTTTGAGCAAAAACCCTCATTGGGCAGCGATAGATGCTCAGGGAAATCTTTTGGTAAAAAATGGTTTTGAGTGGATGAATGGTTTTGATCTTGATGTTCAAAACTTCATCCTTAATTTGATTCTAGAGGT
>CAZNCM010000439.1:0-3502 GCA_964571155.1 uncultured Lyngbya sp.
CGAACCCCTCTATCAACAAGCATTAGAGATGAAACGGCAGTTACTCGGACAGCAGCATCCCTCTGTGGCAAGCAGCCTCAACAATTTGGCATATCTCTACTATTCCCAAGGCAAATACGAACAAGCCGAACCCTTCTATCTAGAAGCTTTAAAGATTAGAGAAACAGTTCTCGGTGTTGACCATCCTCATACAAAACAAACTCAGGAAAACTTAGACCGTTTGTTGGAGGTAATGCCCCCTAAATCCCCTCCCTCGCGCGTTCCCTAGCGCCCGCAGGTGGCGCGGGGTCGCTCGTCAATTCTGGGGGACTTTGAAAGATGGGGAACTTTGAATGGATTTATCTTTAATTTTTTAGAAAGTTATAAATCAGTTTCCCCCCAATTTTGGGGGGCTAGGGGGGCTATTTCTCCATCCTCAAAATTAGGGGGTTCGCGCAGGGGTTCTCTAGGAATAGTTGGGAGTTCAAACTCTCCAAAAGGGGCAAAACGTTGCTGAATCGCCGCAGCCAAATTTAAAGAAGGTTCTGTATTTTCTATATCATTTGTAAATTCAATCTGTCCGCTTAAATCTAATAAATTTTTCCGCTTTTTTCTGGTGCGAATGAGTTCTTTTAATGCAAACTCAATCACTTCTTTTTCGGTTTTCAATTGAGTTAATTCCAAGGCTTCCTTAAGCAATTGTTCGTTTAATTCAATGTTCGTGTTCATCGTTTTTTCGTTTAAATTTTATTAGGCTTCTACTAAACTTCCGGTTCAATTCCCGCAGCACACAATTGAGCGGCTAATCGTTCAACTCGTTCGCTTCCCCACAATAATAAATTACCCTGTTCATCCCACCAACGCAACCAATAACCCTGTCGGTTTTCTCTGGTTCCTTCCCACACTCCTAAAAAAAGCTGCATTTCCGGTATCCAAAAGCAATTTTGTTCGTTCGTCAACTCAAGCTGATACCGTCCGTTATCGCCAAAGCGATACAATTCTAACGCGCCATTTTCTGGCTCAAAAATACCGTAATTCGGCACTTTTAAAACTTGTTCATAAAAGTAAAATTTACCCGGAGGATAGGTTTCTTTGATTGAATATTCTCCCCCTGGCGTATCCGATAAAAACTCTAGCACTAGCGCCGGAATTTCGCCTTGTAATTGAGGGGTATAACTACGAAGAACTTCGGAGCGATCAACGCTAATTTTGAGAAGATAAGCCCAATCTGGAGCCTTGACAACAATCTTACCATTAATCGTGGCACAAATACCGTAGTTTGTAGGAGTAAGAGCCGTTTCTGGGAGTTTTTTTGCTAACTGCAAACTTTCAGTTAAAGCCGCAGCCAAAGCGGGTTGATTAATATTATCCACAGGGTCATCGGAAAGCACAAAGTCATCGGGCAACTTTTCCCAGGTAATATGATAAGTTGGGGAGGTGGCAAACATGACAATTCGTGCAAATAAATTTGACTTTGATTACTTTATTATAATTCCGAGCAAGTAGAAAGCAACAATCCTATTAATTTTAAAAACTCAGGAATGTTGCTTAAAGTCTCCCATTTACCCCCAATTTTCAAAGTCTCACGCCCCCCTAGCCCCCCAATTCTGGGGGGAATTTTCTTGTAAGTCGCCCATCTTTCAAAGTCCCCCATTATTGGGGGATTTAGGGGGCGAGAATTTAGGGAAATATCACTATTCTTGTTTTCCGCCTCCGATTAAATATAACAACGCCATCCGCACCGCCACACCGCTTGTTACTTGTTGGGAAATCAAACTAAATTGCGGATCATCCATTAACTCTGAACTTAATTCTACACCCCGATTAACCGGGCCTGGATGTAATATTTTAACATCGGGTTTGCAGAGTTTGAGGCGATCGCGAGTAATGCCATAATATTGATGATATTCTCTTAAACTGGGTAATAAATGCTGAGTCATTCGTTCCCGTTGCAGTCGCAATGTCATTACAAAATCGGCATCTTTTAACGCGGGTTCTAACTCCCAATGTAAGAATAATTTCCCCGGTCTTCCTTCCCCAAAACATTGAAAATATTGGGGTAATAAAGTCGGCGAACTCACCAAATGTAATTCGGCATCAATCGCCGTTAAACTCCAAATATTTGATCGGGCAACTCTTGAATGCAAAATATCGCCAACAATGGCAATTTTTTTTCCTTCTAACAATTCTATTCTGGGGTTTTCTGAGTCTAATAACCGACAAATTGTAAATAAATCTAATAACGCTTGTGAAGGGTGGGCGTGTTGACCATCTCCCGCATTTAAAACAGAAACTTTTGTATTTAACCGATCCATTTCCGAGGCAATTGCTTGTGGAACTCCGGCTTGTTGATGACGAATTACCATCATATCCGTTCCCATTGCCAGATAAGTTTTCGCAGTATCTAAAATCGTTTCTCCTTTGGATAAAGAAGAACTTCCCGGTGCAAAATTAAGGGTATCTGCTGAGAGTCTTTTAGCGGCGAGTTCAAAACTATTACGGGTACGAGTCGAAGCTTCAAAAAACAAATTGGCAACGACTTGTCCTTGTAAAGCGGGGACTTTTTTGGTACGGCTATTGAGAACTTGTCGAAAACTTAAAGCAGTTTGCAGGATGGTATTATATTCATCCGAAGTAAAATCCGCCAGGGACAGAATATGGCGACGAGTCCAAGTTGCAGTAGCCATTTGTAGAAATCGATACCCATGAGAATAAACCAATTAACTGTACAGATATTCTTGTGGAACATCTCAACAGCTAACCCAACACTTGATCTTACCAACAGTTGGCATCGGGTGATTTTTAATTCTCAGAATTCTGTGAAAATTCGGATTTTGTACCTTTAAGGGAGTAATTGCAAATATAGGTGTCCTGATGCTGAATTTACGATGAATAATCTTCCCAAAATTTTGACAGTCGGTATCGCCAGCTTGGTGATGTTCGGTTTAGCGAGTTGTCGTTCTACGCAGTTAGAAGCCGAGTCCCCACAACTGACGGAGACCCAGGCTTCCACTTCCGCCACTCTAGCGAGTCAATCTTCAACTTCTCAACCGCAAAAATCAGCCCCGACTTCTCCTGTTGTCAAAGAAGCCACAGCCGCGACGAATACCCTTCCTGTCACCATTTATCGAGTCGATAGTCAGTGTTCTCAGCTGGTTCCCGAACAAGTGACAGTTTCTCAGGAGAATGCCATCGAAGATGCTGTTGCCAAAACCTTAGAAATTCAACCGGGTTTTGAGTTACCGTTGGGTTATCGGGTGGAAGTTGATGATTATTATCAAATTGCCGTGATTGATTTGCGCGTTTCTACCACTTCTCGTCGGAGTTTGTATTCTCTCTCAGCTTGCGAACAATTAGCTTTATTTGGCAGTTTGCGAGAAACGTTAACCACAAATCCTAATTGGGAAATTAAAGAAGTTTATTTTACCAATTTAGGTGAAGATCTAGTTTTATGAGGTTTATGATCGGAGTTGTTGCCATCGACTTCTTAAGTAGAGAAAAACGGGAAATTGGTAAGCTTCTG
>CAZNCM010000439.1:3603-3899 GCA_964571155.1 uncultured Lyngbya sp.
AAAGCAGAGAGTCCTATCAAAGTTGGAGGGAACAAGATGAGTAAAAGTGCAGCTAACCCATAAACCCAAGTGATTTCGAGGTTGCCAATATGTTCTCCTTTCCAGTTTTGACCATTCCATCGCCAAGTAATAGAAGGTTCGCGATCTGCCATTTTCAGGAGTTGTCTTTCTGGATGAATGGTAAAAATGTGACGACAGACATCACAACCAAATGCGTCCATTAAAGCAATATTAGAAAGATCACCACAGCGACATACTGGACAAGGGTAGGTTTCTTGATAGCTTAATGGATTTTC
>CAZNCM010000439.1:3909-4540 GCA_964571155.1 uncultured Lyngbya sp.
CCTGTATTGACTCAATCCCAAATATTTTCTCGATTTTTTAATACTTTCTTTAGATTGTGAGTAGGCAAGTTGTGATTCGATGATTTTTGATTGAGTTCACCCGTCTGCACTGACTTTTAGTTAATGTAACACAACTGTTCCGGACTAGGGGTTTGAGATCGGAAGTTGACAGCTTGACGATTTTCGTATCATTAGTTACAGCCTCTAGACTCAGCCTCCCTCTATTGTCATATATAATACTTAAAAATTCCATAGAACTCTGTTGTGATCGGGGATGAATACGTTTAAAGTTTCGTCACTTTCGATCAAATCGCATCTGTGAATTTTTTTATCGGCTAAAAAAAATAGATCAAACTGACAAAAGTTCTGGTAAAGTATTAGTTAACCTTTTAACAAAGAGGGAATGATCACTCAGCAGTGTACTTTTGGTTAGTCATTCTGATGATGTATTCTGAAAAGCAAATCACAGAAAAATCAAAAACTAACTGCACTGAGACACAGCTTTTATGAACTGATCAATAGATTTGATAACTTTCAATTCAAATGACTTCGTTGTGACAGCAATAGGGACAAAAGCCAGTGCGATTTGATTCCTACGAACCGGGGGATTTCTACGATGAAATGTTTATCG
>CAZNCM010000440.1:0-3935 GCA_964571155.1 uncultured Lyngbya sp.
CACCGCGTTGGAATAGAGATCCATTTGCTTGACTTCTTCACCTTGGACGTTCACACTGCCTGTGAACCCCAAAGCATCATCGACTAATCCCGCTCGACTCAGACGGCGTGCGATTAACTTACCCGCTAGTCCGATGCGGTTCATCAATGCACTGATATCTTGAGCATCGGGTGAAAAACTATTGAGTTGTTCGAGAACATGACGGGATAGCGTGGTGCAGTCCCGATCTATATATTGTCCCTGATCCATTGGATCGGAGGGCGTAGGCTTGGCTGGAATCTGAACCATGATTTCGTCTCCGGTGTCTACTCGTCTCGCCTTTAACTCTCTGACCTACAAGCTTTTTACTTGTCGAGAGATTTTTGCTGTTTCCTCTTTTTGCTGGACTAGACTTCAGAAAAATCTAACTTTGGCGACTTTGAGTCCACTAGCATTTTAGTTTGACTTCTACTGACTGGCTGACAGCAGAAGGATCTCCATCTATATTAAGGAGACTTTTTGGGTCAGACGGCCAAATTTTAAGCTAAGTTTTATATCTTTCGTCTGTTGTTAAGGTAAATTTATTTTTTTTTCTTAAAGAATAAAGATTAAGTTCTTGTATATCGGTTTAACATTGGTGGGTCGTGGAACGAGGAACAGGGAACCATCAGCTTTTTTTGTCACTTCGAGGAGAGGAAACTTAAAAACAAAAGTCCAGAAGCTCTATAAACCGATGGTTACACCTGATCTGTATCAATTGGCGAGTCTTGATTGAGAATTTGCAAAGATTAAAGTGGCTGATGAGGTTGAGCCACTTCAACACAATAATTAAGCGGGACTGTTCCACAGGATAGGTGATCTCAGTTCCTCACACCTAAAAAAAGTTATTTAGAACATCTTTTACTGAGTCACCACAACTAAGATTAAAAGCTCAATATCCTTAAATAAAGTTATATTTTTCTGGAACCATAACGAGTTCGAGGATGATTCAGTTCTAGATCTTCAACGTCTGAATAACGAACATATTCAGGCTGTTTTTTCTCTTGATAAAAATTCGGCTGAGAACGATCTGTGTTGTAATCACTTTTCTCAAAAATTAGATCATCTTGTTCATTAGAGGAAGATGATTCCTGATCATTCCAAACTAAAACAACGGCGAGGATAAGGTAAACCAAAATAACTTCCATGCTGACACTTTCTCCTTGTTTGTGTGAGGAAACCGAGGTTTTTGACCTAAAAGTATTACTTTCAGGATACTTAACTATTTCTTATCTTACTCGGTATGATGAAAGTAATAATGAGTGCTATTCTACAGAAACTTAGATCGACTTGTAGTAAGGTGATTGAAACTTAAATAAAGCTTACAAAAAGCTAATTTTAGTATTCGGTTTGTTACGTTGAGTGAGATTGTCAAAAAATTAATAATATTTCAAGATAAATTCTAATCTTTTTCTGCATCATTTGTGGTACTATACTAACCTAACTTCAATTTACCCCCTCGAAATAGACGAGAAGGAGAGAGATTATCGATTTAAAACTCCTACTGAGAAATACTATTCTCAGAAATCTATAATTGTCGTTTTATCATCATTTTCATCTTCATCTTCATCATCTATTTCAAACTCAAACTGTTCTTCTGCTAAAACTTTTTTTTGCTGTGGAATTTTATTCATTTCTTCTGTTGCAGTAGGTACATCTGAATTTAGAGTTTGTGAACTTTGAGAATCTTTAACCCCATCTGATGTAGGGGTTTTATTCATTTCACCTAAACTCAATTTCACCATTAATCTCGGCCCTGAATTGCCGAGACAAATAACCATTCCATCCTTAATAAAAAACTGATTTAAAGGTTTGTTATTGATATATGTACCGTTCGTACCAAAACTGACAACCTCCCACCCTGATTCTCGGTTCCAGAGTTCTAAATGATGACGAGAAACAACGGCATTATAAATCACAATATCATTATCTTTTGCACGGCCTATCCGAATGACTGACTTCTCTTTAAAAGTCCATCGGTTGACCGGTATGGGTTGAGTTGGGTGAATGAGGATTAGAGTAATCACTTATGGATCTAAAACCGAGATAAACATATACTTAAAAGGTTGAATTTGAATCATATATTAGTCCGATGATCAGCTTTTTGTCAACTTTAGATTTGACCATCGAAGTTTTGCAAAATTCACAATTTCTGAGTTTCCCAGAACTTCAATTTAATTTGAGGAGGAACTTTCAGAATGATCCGGATTAGTCTTCTGAGTATTAGTCTCGGAAGAATTCGAGGGAAGTATTTTGGGTGATGAATCCTCGGTTTCCCATTCTTCTGAAATGATTTCAGCTTTAATTTCTTTCATCCCCTCCTGTTTTCCTTGTGTCATTTTTTGAGCATTCCGTTTCAATCCTTCCAAGTGTTCTCGGGTTCTCTCAAAATCCTCTTGTAAAAATTCAGCCGCTTGACCCATTTTTTTTCCTAAACCTTCTGAATATTGCTGAGGAGCTTTGAGGGCAGCTTCTAACACAATTAGACGTTTATTTCCCGCACTCGAAACTGCTGTTGAGGGGAGAATATAAACCCCTTCCAATACACCTCGTAACCCCTGAGATGTATAGAGATAACTGTAAACAAAGCCTGTTTTCAACTCAAAAATATAGTCAACAATTGCACCAATTTTATTACCACCATCCGTCCAAACTTCGTGATTCATCACATGAATCGCTTGTTCAGGTTTAGCCTCATTTTTAGAGGCTTCATAGCTGCGACAATTGACAAGAACTGCATCTTCACCAATTTGAGTAATATCGTCCCAAGCAAAGACTCGTTTTTGACCTCGAAGCAGTCCAGATTTACAAGTCAAAGCCACGAGTTGATGGGACTGAGGATTAATCCATAGTTGTTCTACTCGACCTAAATCTTCAACCGTATTCCGTTCTAGCACTAATCGATTGATTAATTCACTGCGTTTAATCATCTGAATTTCAGTATTCATAGAGTCAGTCCCCCATACTAATGACGGTTTGATAACAGTTAAATCTTGATATTCTCTTGATTTTTTTATGGAAATTGATACACCGCTAAAACTACACAAAATAACCTAACATCAACCTCACTCAGTTTGTGTAATATCTTCATAGGGTTCAGAAGATATTAATTGAGAAGATGTCGAAGATGAAATCGAATCAATTTGAACTTCAGTATTCAAATGATCAACCGTTTGTATTTGTCTTTGTTTAATTCCGATTCGACGCATTAAATGTTGAGTTTTCTCGACGGAGATATTTAACTTGATTTTTGGCCCTGAAATTGCCAAATGAATAATTTGTCCATCGACAATCGGAGATTTTTGAATCAGTTGGCCGTCGAGATAAGTGCCATTTGTTCCTAAACCAATGGCAGTCCAAGTTTTTTCTTGACATCTTAGCTCGACATGATATCGAGAAACAACAGCACTGTATAAAACGACATCATTTTTTACAGAACGGCCGATCCGAATCACCTCCTTCTGTTCAAAAGTCCAAGTCCGAACAGGGATAGATTGGTTGGGATGAAGTAAAGTTAAGGTAATCACATTGAAAGGTTTCAGTTCAAGTAGAGCACTCAAGCCGAATTCTAGATTTTCCGTGCAGATTTTGAATCCTAACAAATAGTGACTGATTGATTGGGTTACATCTCAAAAATTCCCTTTTAAAGTTGAGTTCAAAATCATACCGGACATCTAAAATTTGACTTAGGAGGGTTGTTGAAAAATAAATGAAACAAGGTCACCTTTTCCAAGAGAAATGCGATCGCCAGGTCGCAATCGATGTCGATTTCCCTTTGTCAGAGGAATATTATTGACATAAGTTCCGTTAGAACTGCCGACATCTTCAATATAGTAGAAACCTCCCTCAACACGAATATCGGCATGAGTCCGAGAGACAACTTCCGAACTCGGGAAACCCGAAACATCAATATCTGG
>CAZNCM010000440.1:3972-4295 GCA_964571155.1 uncultured Lyngbya sp.
CCACGTGAATTACAGGTAAATTGGGAGGGAGTTCTACCGTCACATTTGTTTGGATGTGAAGTAAATGTGCCGATTGGCTTTGAAGCTGAGTATTTGTACTCGCCGTATTTGCAGCCGATACTGTTGATGGAGTCGAATTAATTTCGCCAGTATTTGCAACAGACACAACCCCTATGGGATCGGGCTCGGGGTTTGATTTTTCTAAAACTGGAGACTCTAACGTAGAAGAAGCAACAGGTTCGGGAGTCACCAACGGCTCAGGTGTCACAGGAGCAGCAGGCGGGGAAACCACAGTCGGTAGAGCGGCTTCTTCTTCTAAGGAT
>CAZNCM010000440.1:4305-4520 GCA_964571155.1 uncultured Lyngbya sp.
CGGTGTGGGCTGTAAATTGTAGCCACATTGACCACAAAAAGCCGCATCACTTTGAATGGTTGCACCACAACTCGGACAAGCCATTGTTGTCGGTAGGGGAGTATAGCAAGCTTCACATTGAGTTGCTCCCTCGGGGTTTTGGTGATTGCAATTTGGACAAACAATCATCACTTTTTCAGTAGTCAGCTACTTACAATTCTGACACTTTAAGACAC
>CAZNCM010000441.1:0-4506 GCA_964571155.1 uncultured Lyngbya sp.
CTCCCGATCAAATTTTTGATTAATGTTTTGGACAATTGAATTTTGTCGATCAAAGCCTTGATTTAGACGTGATTCTAGATTATTTTGGCGAGACTCCATATTCAATATTCGAGACTCAACGCCATCAAAATTCGTTGTACTGGCGTTATTCTCTCTTTTTTCTGGAACATTTAAAGATTGAGATTTCTTGAAAAAGTTGAGTTGTTGCTTGATAGATTGTTCTTGAGCGGGAGAAACAATAATTGCATTAATCATCTCTCCTTGACGCAAGTTTTTTTCCTTCGCTCTCACCGCAGCATAATATTCTAAATCTCCCTCAATCACTTTGTAATGTTCCAAATCAACCTGCTGTAAGAATATCGGTTTTAACACTCCCTCACACTCTAGAATTAAATCGGCTAAAGTGTCAATTTCAGCTTCAGAAAATTCTGAACGGGGAACATCTGAGGTAATTGATTTAACATCCACATAGGAAAACTTAATCACTTTTAAACTCCCATTTTTCTTAAAACTTCTGTAGCGAGCGCTTCAAATTCATCGATAGATTGACTAGCAGCATTACTTGCTGAGGAATTTTTTTCTGCGTATTTAAAAATAGACTGGGGTTCGGCAATTTCTAATTCTCCTACAATAATTGTCTCATTTAGACATTGAGATAAAGCTGTCCTTTCAAAAATAACACTTTCCATAAGTGGAAGTTCATATTTTTCAGGAATTACTTGTTTTTGTCGCGGAAATACATATTGTAAGTATCGAGCGTTAGTGGCTATTTTAGAAGGTAAAACCCCCAAAAGATTGATCGGGGGTCGTCCGCTTGACATCCGAAACTCGTTAACGTCTTTAATTAAGGTTTTAACATTAGATAATCCTTGATTCGCAAAAGGTTTGAGATCCGATGGTATAATTAAATAATCGGCAGCAATCAGCGGTAATTGTGCATATAAATCACGGGAGGGAGGAGTATCTATAATTACGATATCATAGTCATTCTCGGCTCGCTTAAGTTTGCTCGGGAGTCTGAAAGGAGTCGCTTGAATATTCTTTAAAAAATCTTGATGTTGGATTAAGTCAATATGAGAAGGAATGACATCAATTTCTGGATCGTTAAACCCATTAGACTTTCTGGAAACATCAGAAACAAAGTCAAGTTCTCCAGATTTTAGAAAATGATAAACATAGGAATCTTTAATATTATCTTCTTCATCAAATTGAAACTTTACTAATCCCATTGCAAAGGTTGTATTAGCCTGACTGTCTAAGTCAATCACTAAAACTCGATAACCTTTTTTACTTAAAGCTGCTGCTAAATTAACAACAGTGGTGGTTTTACCGACACCACCTTTATTGTGATAAACGGCGATAATTTTCATGTTACTTGTCCTTTCCAGAATAGAACTTTGAGATACAACTGATGGAAATGGAGAGAATTCTTGATTGGTTTCTGTTGGTTCGTTTTCTGTTGAGATTGGAGTCGGTTCGGAAGTTTCTGCGGAAAATAGAATGGGTTCTATATCCTCATTTTCGAGGAGAACTTGATAACGGGGTTCGGGAGAAAAATCTGAGGTTTCAATCCCATCAAATACAGGAGTAATTTCCCGTCTGGGTCTGAGAGATTCTCGACCAATTAAACCTCTGATTTCCTCTATTTTGGCTTCGACTTCCTCCCCAGGACATTGAAAAACTAACTCAATATTATCATCAACCCGTTGATAAATTCGGATTTCTTTCCCATTGGTGAGTAGTCCATATCTGACACTCAAACTGGTTAAATAACGCCGCAGTTTTTGAAGGTGACGATTCAAATTTTGATTGGGATGCTTCGCCTCCATCACAACACTTAATGGCGAATCTGCATCCACGGTAAAGGGAATAACTTGCGCCGCAAAGGATAAGAAATCTAAGCGAATATTGCCGAATGTTACTTCTTGATGCCAAGTGTTGGGGGTATATCCCAACTGCGGTAACAAATAACTAACAATCAGTTTACTCTCGACTTCCCTTTCGTTTCGACACAATGCAGGATTAAAACTCAAGGGTTAACTCCGTATCACGTTAATCTGATCGGATTGACTTGCACTCTTTCTATCCTAGCATTAGGCTTCCCCAATTCCTAATTTTTTCGTTTAAAAAACTTATCATTAAATCGCGGTTTTGTTTTGATAAAATGACAAGACATATTGACTAATTAATTCAATCAAAGTTGATTAAACTATTGATCTCACCCTCCTCACCCCCATCAATTTCAAAGTTCCTCGCCTTTTAGGAGAGGGATTTAGGGAGAGGTTCTTCTCAATGGGATCTAACTGAAATGCTAAAATAAAACTATCCTCTCTTGATTCTTGGGTTATGGAAGAAATTCTAGAGTTAAAGGAATTACTACTCAAAGGTGATATAAAAGGATCATTAACCCTGATTGACGAACTCGAAGAAATGGGTCGAAAAGATATTATTAATAATATTCGCAGTTATGCAGTTATTTTGCTGCTACATTTAATTAAACAACAAGCCGAAAATCGCACAACTCGTTCATGGGATGTTTCGATTCGGAACTCGGTTTTGGAAATTAAAGACTTAAACGAACGTCCGAAATCCAAAGGCGTTTATTTGAATTCTGAAGAATTACAAGTTATTCTAGAGAAAGCCTATCCACAAGCCATTAACAAAGCCTCCCTCGAAGTTCAAGAAGGGCGTTATGATTCTCGCGAATTAGAACAACTTGTTAATCGAGTCGAAATTTTAAGTCAAGCGATGAGTTTAATTGACGCAGATACAATCAATTGATCTCACCCTCCTCATCCCGATCAATTTCAAAGTCCCTCGCCTTTTAGGAGAGGGATTTAGGGAGAGGTTCTTCTGAAATGCTAAAATAAAACTATCTTCTCTAGATTCTTGGGTTATGGAAGAAATTCTAGAGTTAGAAGATATCTAACTGGGAATTTCTCTTTTATTCAGTTCTTGAATTAACTTGTTCTACCGACAAACCCAACGCCTCCGCCACTTGTTCAACGGTTAAACCCATTCCTAATAATCGAGGAATAGCATCTCGTCTGGCTTGTTCTGCTTTTTCGGCGCGAAGTCGTTCTTGTTCTAACATTTGACGGACTTCATTAATAGAAGATTTCGTTTGTAGATGGGGTTGCTTGAGAAACCATAGTTCCTGTGTTGTATCCTATTGATATTCATTTTAACCCGTAGAAACGGCTAACTTTGAGCAAAAAAAAGACGTTCGGGGAGAACGCCTCTAGAATTTATTTTAAATCAAGGTTTTATCGATAATACTCCTTGAAAGATTTATAACAGTTTTCTTCGTCGTAGAAGTGACATTGATCGGTAATCTCCGTCATCAATTCCCAAGAAAAATTCTGTTCAGGATAGAGATATTCTCCCCAATTTTCCTTGATGCTGCTGTAGGCTGTTCGCAGGTTATAAGACGGAATAGCAGTGGAGATATGGTGAGGAACATGAACGTTAATATCGTGACAGAGGAACTCAACCCAACCCGGATAATTGCAGTGAACACTTCCAGATAATTGGGCGGTTGCTTCGTGCCATTTTTCGGCAGGGCTAAACGGAATATCGGGGAAAGTGTGGTGAACTAAAGTAAAGGTACTCATCCAGAAATGGTAGACCAACCAAGGCACTAACCAAAACTTAACAAATCCCCAAATTCCGGTAGTTGCAATTATTGTCGGAAAGGCAATAGCAGCAAATCCAATCACAACTAACGCTGAAAACTTCACCTGTTCTCGTTGTTTGCCTTCAAATTCTGGCCAGTAAAAATGGACATTCGCCCAGTGTAAGATAGAAGCAATCCACCAAGCCCGTCCTCGACCTAGTTGATAGGCGATTTGAGTCACTTGGTTAGCATCTTCATAAAGTTCAGTCGTCCAGGGATGCCACGCATTATCTTCACCCATTTTATTGGTATGTTTGTGGTGGTGATTGTGGCCAATTCTCCACCCATGAAACGGATAAATTAGGGGTAACATGACCAGATGACCCACTAAGTCATTCACCCAGCGACGATTGGCAAAAGAACGATGACCACAGTCATGGCCAATCACAAAAAAACCGGTTAATGCAGTTCCGGTAAAAATCCAAGCTATAGGAAGTAAGTACCACGGAGAAAAGGCAATGGCAATGTAGCCTAAAATCACAAGACTAACATTGATAATGACTGTACTCCAAGCCTTACGTTTGTTTTTGACGAAAACTTCACGAGGCAAAGTTTTTATAATATCTCTCAAACGCAAATCGGACTGGTTTTGAGTCGATTTTAGACTCTCTGGACTTTCGATAGATAGGGTCATGGATGATTTTTCTGAGTAGAATCACCACACCAAACAGTGGAGTTGGCGTGTTCTTAATACAGTTTTAAATGACCAGGAAAATAAACCCTGGAAAATACTCTAACTCCCAGATAGGAATTAAAGGGTTGAGGTGAAAGCTCAAAATAATTGTAGAGCAATTTTCCTACTTTTGTCACCCGAGAAAGCAGGGATAAAC
>CAZNCM010000442.1:0-4494 GCA_964571155.1 uncultured Lyngbya sp.
CAATGAGCTTTGCCATACCTTTAGCTAATAAGTAATCATCTTCTACAATTAGGATTCTTAAATTGTCTTTTTTTAAAATCACAATGATACTAGACTGAGTATAATCAACCAAGAGCAAAAATGTCAATTTAATAGAACTCTTTATGATCTCAGTTGCCAAGTTAGTGAGTTGATCACTTCTTTTATAATCAAATGATAATTAGTAACTTAAAAATCATCAAAATTAATAATTTTAGTAATCCTATAAAACAGGGAATAAGATAGCATTTTATTACAACTTATTTTTACATACAAACGCTTATATAGTCTACCATAAACAGAATACTAAGTCAAGACGGATCAGAGAGTTGAGAAGATAGGATTGAAAAAATACTTTAGCTTTTCATCCTTTTCTATTGACAATCATCACTCTAGGAGAAGTTAAATTTATAACTTTTAAGTTTAATCGTTTTATTGAGTTTACAGTCTTCTCAATGAATTTGTTTACTGTCAATATCCGACTTGCTTTCTGGTATGAGGATCGAAAATAACCGCATAATTTAGATCAAGGATAATCGAGATGCGATCGCCAGGTTTTAAACAGATTTGTACGGGAGTTTGAAACTGAATTAAAGTTTGGGAAAATTGAGAAGCATTAGACAAGACTAAATTCGCTCTAACGAGTGTTTCTCGACCTAAAGGTTCAATTACATCAACTTCAACTGAGAGCAAAACTTGATTAGATTTTTGACGATTGGACTGAATATTTTCTTCATTAGAATTTGATGTCACTAAGTTAATATGTTCGGGACGAATGCCTAGATTCAAACTTTGTTTATCTGTCGAACTTAACCTTTCTTGGATTTCGCCAGGACAATTAAAAGATTGATTCCCAATCCAAAAGATACTATTAGCATAAGTAACAGGTAAAATATTCATGGGAGGATTGCCTAAAAAGGTGGCAACCATTTGATTATTGGGATGTGCATAAACCGTTTGAGGTTCTCCAATTTGTTGAATTTTTCCTTGATCTAAAACGACAATTTTATCAGCCAATGTCATTGCTTCTGTTTGATCATGGGTGACATAAATTGTGGTAATCTTTAAACGTTGATGTAACTTTTTGAGTTCCGCTCTGGTATCATCTCGCAGTTGAGCATCAAGGTTAGAAAGTGGCTCATCAAGTAGAAAAACTTGGGGTTCTCTGACGATCGCTCTCCCTAATGCGACTCGTTGTTGTTGTCCCCCTGAAAGTTGTTTAGGTTTACGATTAAGTAAATGATCGATAGAGAGAGAACGCGCTACTTTCTGAATTTGTTCCTGCATCATTTGAGGTTGAACCTGACGCATTTTTAAACCAAACGCCAAGTTTTCTGCAACTGTCATATGGGGATAAAGCGCATAATTTTGAAACACCATCGCCACATCTCGTTGACGAGCCGGAACCTCATTCATCAACCGATTGTTAATATAAAGATTGCCGCTGCTTGCCGTTTCTAAACCTGCTATTGTTCGTAAAATTGTAGATTTTCCACACCCTGAAGGCCCCAAAAGCACCCAAAATTCACCATCAGGAACTTCAAAGGAAATATCCTCAATTGCCGTAACATTATTATAGACTCGGTTGATTTTATCTAAGCGAACATTTGCCATTTTTATCCTTGAATATTGAAAAGTAATCCGATCTAAGTTATAATCAAGTCAATCAGTTAATAGAGCCTAGTTTTTTCTAAAGTTTTGTCTGTTGATTCTGAACTTACTAACTGTTCGAGCTGAGAAACAACGCGATCCAATTCTTCAACGAGAGGCGTTATTTCTACCCGTTTAAAAGCGTCTACAATAGCTCGATAATACCAAAGTGTTCCCGATGCGCCACCTGTAAATCGTTCCCAAATGGCTTCCCCTACCTGACGATAATCTTGTACAATAGAACGGGCATTATAGAGTTTGTCGGCAGCAGAAACTAAACGCACAGACGCCGAAGCTTTAGGAATATGGTCAATGTAAGCTTGTTTTCGTTCTCGCCAAGGGGGTTTAGGAGTTTGGTCTGTATCACTACACCCGTCTACAATAGTGGCGACTGTTTCCCCAAACCGACGCTGAATTTCTTGCTTAGTAGAAACTCCACCTTGATCTTCGATCGCATCATGGAGCAACGCCGCGATCGCTTCATCTTCCTTGGCTCCGTATTCTAACGCAATGCTGGCGACTCCTAACAAATGAGCGACATAAGGAACTCTCGAACCCTTACGAACTTGTTCGGCGTGGAGTTCACAGGCGTAGACTAGCGCTTCACGAAAATGAGAGGATAGAATCATCTTTTATTCTCAATCTACTCTTAAAATAACATAAAATATTTCAATAATATTGTAAAATCAAGGTAAGTCTATTATAGAAAATTTTATAAACTTTCATTATTTTTTGAGATTAATAAAATGGATAAATTTAGAGTTGAAGTTATTGCCCAAACCCCCAATCCTCAAACGGTCATTTATGCGGCAATGCACCAAGATTATTCTGATCAATTTATCATTGATGAACAGGATAACTGGCCTTCTGAAAGCAAATGCGGTGAGATTATTGTCAAGCGACTTTTAGCGGGAGAACGGGGACATTATGGCCCTTTAGAACACGTCCAAATTGTGTTTAATTGCGGTTATTTTCCCCATAGCGTGATGCAGCAAGCCCGAACACATCGAGTCGGAATTTCCTTTGATGTTCAAAGTTTTAGGTACACGGGGAAACAATTTATAGAAGTTATAGAAGGAAAAAAAGATCTAGAGGAGGTCTTTTACCTACGTCCGGTTGGCGACTATACAAACCGACAAGGTAAAAAATATTACTACTCTCCCGAACAACGTCAAGCCGATTTAGACTGGTGTTTAGAAGCGGTAAAACGCTATCAAATAGACTTTGAAAGTGGAATGTCTGAAGAACACGCCAGGGGCAAACTTCCCTTTGATTATCGTCAACATTTTGTGGTCAGTTTAAATCTACGAACCTTGTTACATTTTCTCGATTTACGCTATAAAAAAGATGCTCAACTGGAAATTCAAAAACTCTGTGAACTGATGTGGCCCCCTGTTGAAACGTGGGTACCCGAAGTTGCAGCTTGGTATCAAACAACTCGCATGGGAAAAGCTAGACTTTCTCCTTGAGATGCTACTCAATATTTGCGAAAAGTTCTTTGATATTGAAAGCATAACCCTTCAATTCCAGAAAAGTTATGCTTTTACTCAGAGTATTTTTTTGTAATTTTTTGGTATGCGGATGGCGAGACTCGAACTCGCAAGGCAAAGCCACACGCCCCTCAAACGTGCGCGTATACCAATTCCGCCACATCCGCTTAGGCTCAATGAAATCTCAGTCAAACTGAATGTTTCACTGCTGAACTTTAACTATATCACAAAATCCAAAAAGATCAAGTCAGTTCATTCAAGTTAGCGATCGCCATGTAACAAGATTGTTGCAGTTTAACTCTTTCCCTGTTGACCAAAACAGTTTATCCTAAACAGATTATTGACCGAGCAACACAGAAGATGCGGTTTTCAAAGATCCTAATTGCCATGCCCTTCATGTTCAGTTGGCGGACGAAGCCGTTTGCATTGGTGAACCGAGCAGTGGTAAAAGCTATCTCAATATCCCCAATATTATCTCAGCCGCGCTGACTCGCAACGCAACAGCCATTCATCCTGGCTACGGCTTTCTCGCTGAAAATGCCCGTTTTGCGGAAATTTGCGCTGATCACGATATTGCCTTCATTGGCCCGACTCCCGAAGCAATCCGCTCAATGGGGGACAAATCCACAGCCAAAGAAACCATGCAAAAAGTTGGGGTTCCCACCGTTCCGGGGAGTGATGGCTTAGTCACCAACGAAAAAGAAGCGGCGAAAATTGCCTTACAAATTGGCTATCCGATCATTATTAAAGCAACCGCAGGTGGAGGGGGACGAGGAATGCGTTTAGTCCGAGAACCGTCTGAACTCTCAAAACAGTTTTCCGCCGCCCAAGGAGAAGCTGAAGCCGCCTTCGGAAATCCCGGTGTTTATCTCGAAAAATTCATCGAACTTCCACGTCACATTGAGTTTCAAATTTTAGCGGATGGTCACGGAAATGTGATTCACTTAGGAGAACGAGACTGTTCTATTCAACGACGTCATCAAAAACTACTCGAAGAATCCCCCAGTCCGGCTTTAAGTTCACAACTGCGAGAAAAAATGGGACAAGCAGCAGTCAAAGCGGCTCAGTCTATTCACTATACTGGTGCGGGAACCGTTGAATTTTTGCTCGATAAGGCGGGAAATTTTTATTTTATGGAGATGAACACCCGCATCCAAGTTGAACATCCCGTAACAGAGATGGTAACAGGCTTAGATTTAATTGCCGAGCAAATTCGGGTGGCTCAAGGAGAAAAATTGCGGTTAACTCAGCAACAGGTTCAACTACGAGGTCATGCGATTGAATGTCGGATTAATGCAGAAGATCCGGATCACAACTTCCGGCCTTGTCCTGGACG
>CAZNCM010000443.1:0-4493 GCA_964571155.1 uncultured Lyngbya sp.
AATGAACTGAGTTGGTTTGATTGGAGTGATATTGGGAAACAAGCCGATATACTGCGTTTTATGAAAGGAATTATTCGTTTTACCCAAGAACGACATATGTTCCGGATCAACACTATTTTGCAAGCAGAAGGTCAACATTTACCTTATATTACTTGGCATGGACTCCAGTTAGATCAACCCAACTGGGAAGATGATTCTCGTTATTTAGCCTTTAGTTTGCGTCATCCCGATACCGGAGAATATCTTCATATAATGTTGAGTTCTTATTGGGAACCCTTAGTTTTTGAGTTACCTCCCTTGCTATCTGGACAATATTGGCACAGAATTATTGATACTGGACTTTCTGCACCTCACGATCTTTATGATGTTAAAATGGCTCCGGCTGTTAAAGCTCTTCGTTATCGAGTTAATCCTCGCTCATCGGTTGTTTTAATGGCAAAATAAGGTAGGATTTGTCTGTTGTTCTTTAATGGACAAACTCCCACTACAATAGACGATCCAATAGAACGTCTCTCTGTTGATAATTGCAAGCGTAAACACATCTCTATAATTCATTCATTTCTATGTCTGTTCCTCAAAAACTCTACGAAGGGAAAGCGAAGATTGTCTATACCACTGATGATCCCGAAATATTACTCGCCCATTTTAAAGATGACGCGACGGCTTTTAATGCTCAAAAACGGGGGACAATTCAAGGCAAAGGCGAAATTAATAATACAATCTCAACTCACCTGTTTCAACGCTTAGAAGCTGAAGGGGTTCCTACTCATTTTCTTGATACTCCGACTCCCAATGAAATGAGAGTAAAGCGCGTTAAAATTGTACCGATAGAGGTGATTGTTCGCAATATTGCTGCGGGGAGTTTGTGCAAACAAACCGGAATAGCAGTCGGAACTGTTTTGGAACCAACTTTAGTCGAATATTGCTACAAAAATGATCAATTGGGCGATCCTTTATTAACAATTGATCGCTTATTATTGTTAAAGTTAGCCACGCCCGAACAACTCGATGAAATCAAAACATTATCGCTGAAAATTAATCAAGTTTTATCCGAGTTTTTTGAACAATGTGAGATTACGTTAGTAGATTTTAAACTCGAATTTGGTTACACGTCAGACGGTAAATTGGTACTCGCCGACGAAATTAGCCCCGACACCTGTCGTTTGTGGAACAAAGGCGAAACTGACCCCAATTTAAGGGTAATGGATAAAGACAGATTTCGCCACGATTTAGGAAACGTTGAGTCGGCTTATCAACAAGTTCTAGAACGGGTTTTAGCCCAAACCCAAAAAGGTTAAAAAATCAAAACCTGGGAGCAATGTCTGACAGCGAATTTACCCTAGAGCGAGTCGTCAAAACATTTAACTTAACCCTATCGGAACAGGTTAACTTGTTTGTAGATATTCCCGAAGTTGAATGTAGTTCTTTTCTACTGCAAACTTTGGAATACAATGTTCCTCTCGCCCTAGCAATTAGCACAGAAAAAGCCCGTTCTGAGTTGATTATTGCTCCCATTTTACTCGAACTCAGATCAAAATTTTTTAAGAACATTATCTCGTTTATAATGCGCCTCTACGTTCCATCTCAAAACCATACACATATATATCCGCAAATTTATAGCGTTGTTCTTTTTCTCGCCATTCAACAATACCTATTTCTTTCAACAGAGAATCAAATTCTTCAAAGTTGGCTACAATATCACTTGCTGAATACTGCCATATTTCTTGCAATTGTTCTTTTGATAAAAGAGCCGATTTTCCCTTAAAAGAATCAAAAATTTTAATCAAATTAGGGTATTCTTCTTTTATTTCTTCACATCGTTTTTCTGATGCTTTTTTTAATCCGAATTCTAAAGATTTTCCTTGCAGTAGGCGGTCTGTACGAAATTTACTAGAAGGTTGTCCTTTGTAAGTTAGTTCGTGTTCTTTTGCTGCTTTTAGTAGTACATTTAAACTCCGAGGAAAAGTAGTACCACTTGAGTCTGTTAATCGTTCATAAACCCATCGAGATACTTTTTTAGCTCTATTTCCGCCTCGGCGACGACTTCCCCAAAGCAATTCCAATGCTTTATCAAGATCCTCTTCGTTAGCTTGATCAATACTTCCAATAGCAATAGGAGAAATTCGATCAACCAAATTTTTGAAATCTTGAGATTGTATTGCTTGACGAAGTGCTAAACGTAAAAAGTCAATCTGATTCCATTGTAGAATAATATCCCTGCCAGTAAAATGACTTTTGTTATCAAAACTCAGACGATTCCAAATATCTTCTCTCAAGAAAATTTTGAATCCAAAGGCTTCTAGTCTATCAGCATCACAAGACTGAATAAATTGAAATAATCCAGTGAGTGCTTGCTGTCTTACTTCTCCTGCTTCTGGAAAGTCTTCATCTAAATCATCGTAAAGAAACCAAAGTTTTTGATAACTTTTTATAGCTTCTTCATTAAGAACAATGTTGACTGCATCTTTAACTATAAGTTGTAGTTGAGAGTTAGTAGATAATTCTAACAAAGTTTGAGTCCATTCAAGTTTCCCTTTTTCTCCAGATAAACTACTAAGGCTTTTTTTCAATTCACTGTACTTTTCACCTTTCTTACCTTTGGGAAAACTAAATAAATTTTCCTGATAACATCTAAGCAATAAATAAGCTCTCCAGAAAGCTTCCCATGTTCCATTTTTTTGCGGCAAAGCTTGATGAATATTGTTAAATTCAAGCCGATTAGGACGACTGTTCATAAATCTACCGTGTGCTGACAAAAATAGGGTATTATCTAATCTTCCATGAGCTAATTTTTTAGCGACTTCTTTGTGTTTTAAAAACAGCCAATATAGTGCTGTTTTACCTGTTCCTTTTTTACCTCTAATTAGGCAGGTTGCATCATCTAAAAATTTATCAAAGTCAGTAGTGCGCTGAAATAGTAGACTCAAATCTTGTTTCGGATCGGCAGCATTTACTTCAGGAAATTCTAAACTTTCAATAATTTTCCATCGCTGATCTATAGTGCTTAAAGCAGTGTTACGTTTAATTTCATCAGTTTTTTCATCAATCAAGTTAGCAATTTTAGTATAGTAATCTTGCATTCCTTGCACAGGATAGCTGTCAGAGAAAGCAATCGGGACAAGGTAAGGAACTACTAAAAGATCTTCTATTCGAGTTTGATCGTTATCTAAATCTGAGTCGTCTTCATCTGCTTCATAATTTTCATTCGTTGCTATCTTTATTTTTTTCTGGAATGAATCCCAAATGCTTTTTACTTTGGATAAACCAAATTTAGTCAGATCAGGCACCGGAGAAAAAACAAAATTAATTGATAGTTGTTTTAAACTCTGAAGCGATTCCAATAGTAATTCTATTCCCTGTTTATTCTGCTCATTAGGAAAGAGAAATATAATCGCTTCGTCAGCCGCTTCAATTAATGATAACGCTCCCCATTGATTGATTCCTGTTCTCGAATCAATTAAAAGAATATTAGGTTTCAATTGTTCGTTAATTTCATGCTTGAAAATAGACCAAAGACTTTGCTCTCCATCAATAACAGTAGTAGCGTGAAGATCGTCAACTTTAGAAATATAATCAAGGTTGAGATATCCAGCCGGAACAACAAATAATCTCCCGGTAGCATTGGGGATTCTCACTTCACCAAATATTTCTCCAATTGAAATATCAGGATCTATGCCCTCTGGCAAGTAAGAACGCTCATAGAAATAGTCAACAATTCCATACTTTGGTTGTGGATTGAGGTTGAATGCTGTACTCAACCCAGGTGCTTCTAAATCTAAATCAACAGCTACAACTTTAAGACCTCGCATTGCTAAAATTGAAGCTACATTAGCTAATGCTGTAGTGCGACCGACTCCTCCTTTAAAAGAATAAAATGTTACCGTTCTCGGTAAACTAGGTTCCTGCTGGGGTAGTTGGGGTTGATTTTGTGGGTTTGCTGCTTGAATAGCTAAATCTTGCCAAGTTTTAACAGAGGCTGGATTAAAAGCCTGTGGCGGTGAAATTTTAAGTGATTCTGCTTCTTTTAATGTATACAGGGAGAGAAACCCAGGAGATAAATGAGGAACTTGAGATTTCAGTAAGGTTGAGATTTGATCTTTACGTTGGGGAATAGATAAACCGACAAAGCGATCAGTGACTAAAGTTAGATTAAGCAAGCCTGATGTCGAAATATTTATATCAACCCATTCTTGTGTTTTTTTAACATATTCGCTTTGAATGTGCTGCTTGAGCAAGCCTTGCCAGTTTTTTGGTTGCATTTCAACCTCCTTACAATGTAGTGCTTTGCTTTTGTAGCCATCTTATGAGGCTCTGATATGCGTTTAACCAGCGTTTATAATTTGTATCATCAAGCTCAATGCCAGAATAGCGCATATCTATAAAATGTTGACCGATTGGATTTTCGACCTCATCCATCCATTTTCGCACTTGCGGAAACTTATCTTAATGTTCGGAGAAGACCCTCACTTTTAGTGATGGGATGAATCCGGACA
>CAZNCM010000444.1:0-4250 GCA_964571155.1 uncultured Lyngbya sp.
CTTGCTCTCGTTCGGTTGTCATGATCGTCGTTGCTCCCACTTGTTTTAAGCGAGCTACCAAGCGAAAGATTTCCCGCCTAACCACGCCTGCGGCTTCGTATTGTTGGAAAACCGCAGTCACGGAGTCAATCGAAACTCGTCTGGCTTTGTATTTGCGAATCGCGTATTGAATGCGTTCAATCAGGGCAGACAAATCAAAGTTTCCAACAATATCTTGTCCTTCAGGATCAGGAGAAGCATCTAAAATAAACAGTTTTCCTTGTTCGACTAATTCTTGTAAATCCCAACCAAAACTAGAGGCGTTTTTAATAATATCATTAGGAGATTCTTCAAAAGTAACAAAAATACCAGGTTCATCAAAATTGATAATTCCGTTATAGAGAAATTGAACTGCAAACAGCGTTTTACCTGTGCCGGATGTCCCACTGACTAAAGTTGTTCTTCCTAAGGGCATTCCCCCATGACTAATATCATCAAATCCTTCGACCATCGTTCGGATTTTTTGAACGCCAATCAGTTTACGTCCATTTGTCTTCGCGTTTTGACTGCTTTCACTCATAATCTTTAGGTTTTAAAAATCCACCTCTAATGCTAGAATACGATTTGCCTATTGTTACATTTACCACAAAACATGGATGGACTGTGTAGATTGTTGGCTAAGATATTAAAGTCAGGGGGTTGGGTAAAGATACAGCTAGACGATATAGGCTAATATCAAGATTCAGTTTAAAGGTTTAGTCCATCATCACCAAGTTCTTCATAGAGTAGGTCAAGTCCGATCAATACTTTTTCTCGATCTGAGAGGTCGCCAATGATTTTTCGCACAGGTGGAGGTAAAATTTTAGAAAGGGTCGGTGTGGCAAGAATCTTGTCTTCCTCGGCAAGTTGAGGATTTTTCAGAACGTCAATGACTTTGAGTGCATAAACGCCCTGAAACTCTTGTTCTAAGATTTCTTTTAGGGTTTTGAGCGCTCGTACAGAGTTCGGGGTATTTCCGGCAACGTAGAGTTTGAGAACATAGGTTTTTTTTAAAGGACTCATAGATTTTCAAGGATAACTGAACAGATAGATTTTATCGTGAATGGTTTTCTTCTGTTCCTTGAGCTCCGATTTGTTAATAGTTATTGCAGACTGGAAGTTGGCTATTGACCAAAAGTTGGATTTCTTAACGTCTAGAATGATCTCCTCTAGAAGTCGAATGTATCGTTTCAACTTTTAAAAATCGACAGAAAAACTAGGACTCTCTGGGAATAGAGCGTCGATACATTTCACACAAATGAGCGACCATATCGATTAATGTCAGACGGTAATCCAACAAGACATCTTCGCTGCGTCCTTCTAATTTTAATTGTTTTGAAAAGTTATCCATCAGCTCCATATGAATTTCCACAATCCGAGTCACGGGAACATCGGCAAAGAATGCGATATTAACATATTCATCGATTTTATTGTTAAGGGCTGGATCTCCGGAAAAATAACTTAAAACAATCTGTCGATATTTTAATTTGAGTTGTTCGAGTAATTCCTGGCGTTCGGCTGGAGGCAAATTTCGCAGAAAGTTTTGAGAACTGCGTTTGTAGTAGACTCCTAAGTACCCCAACCGCTCATGCAGTTTATCGGCGAGTCTTTTTTGTTGACGCATGATAAAGTTCGTCAACTCTGTCGGTGCATCAACATCGAGGGAGTCATCCGTCAGACGAGTTGTAACGGCTTGGGTAATAAATTGACTGATGGCTTTGTCTACATAACCACTGATCTGATTGAGTTGGTTGACTCCCATACGAACTTCACTGCTGTGATAGATGTAGTTGGGTGAGTCTGAAAAAGATTGAGTCGAAGCAGATGTCTCACTTTGAGTGGGTTGAGAAGACTTGATCTGAGGATCAAGAATAACAATCGGTAAAGAGATGCCTTGCTGTCGAAATTGATCCACCAACAGCGTCAGATCCATATCCACTTGTACGATTAAGCAATCGAGTTGTTCTCTTTCTTGACTCACGTATTGCAGTAACTCCTCAACGGAATCAACCCGAGTGACAGCATAGCGATCACTCTGCAAACTAGACATCACAGAATCAGCTATCGATTCTGAGGGTACAAATATACAGATCGATAGATGTGGACGCCATACGGCTGCTGAGGTTGAAGTTAAGTTACCCGCTAGAGAGTCGCTCAGAGATCCAGTCTCCTTTACTAACATTTCGAGATTCTATAAAAGATTTAATCATAAATTGTAACTAATCTTAACCGTGCAATTTGCCAAATCTTTTACACCAGAACAGCCGCTTGTCACTCAAACCGGGATCATCGGAACCCTTGATCTGGCTCATCGGCTGTAAATTTACAGACAAGCTGCCTATTCTACAAGAATCTATAGTTTACAATTGTAACTGTTTTCTGACTCCTAAATTTTTAATCTTTAGAGTGGGCCAAAGTGATAGTGTTTTCTGACATCCGCTAAAATTTTCCAAGTACAAGACATTCCTTTTGGAAAAGTTACTAAGTCCCCTTTGCGAATGGGAACGGGTTCACCGCCGTCGGGAGTCACGATCACATCACCGGCTAACAGATAACAAGTTTCGCTCTGATCATAAGTCCAAGGAAACTCAGAAACTTCTTTTGTCCAAATCGACCAGTTAGAGACTCCTAACTGTTGGAGATATTCTGAGTTCGGTTGATGCTCGACTTTAATTTTCATCAAGTCGTCAGTAGACATATTGCTTTTGCGTGATTGTGTTTTTAAAAGGTTTTTGTTAATCATCCGGAGTGAACACCCGTTTATTCTGGGGTGGATTTTGTGTTTAGACTTTAATAGGCTAAAGTTTCTAAAGTTTCTCGCAAATAGGTACGAACTTGGCGATCGAGGTTGATGGGAGGGCGCCCGTCGGAGTCAAGCTGTTGTTCAAGCTGCCAACTTTGAAATCCAGAGCTAGAAGCGATTGCTTGTTTGAGACTCTGCCAAATTTGAGAATCTTCTTCGAGTAAGGGAGTGGCGGCGACTGATTCATTTTCCGGAAGGATAGAACTTGAGTTTGTCATAATCTTTCACCCAATACATGATCAAGTTGAAATTTTTTTTTCCTTACTCTATTGTTACAAATTCTATAGGCATTTGCCTGTAGCTGTAAACACCATCTGCGGGTTAAGTTTCGGAGGGGTCTTGAGAGTCTAGTGAGGATGGAACATTCTCAGGGGTTGTCGGTAGAAGTGATTCGGGTAAGATGCGGTTAACTCGAAGTCCAATATGGGTGAAACCTTGACGAATTTGTTGAGAGGTTAAAGGTTCTGCCCCTACCCATTCTGGTTTTCGGGTGAGTAAAACTCCAATCACACTGATCGGAACTTGAAGAAATAAGTTACAGCCTAAAAAGGCGATACTGGCAATCAATAATCCAACTAAACGTCCGTGCCAGGGTAATGAGACGACATCAGCGGCGAGCGGGGCGAGACGATAAAGTTGCCAAAGTATAGGAATTAAAAGCAAGGGTGCAATTAAAGCAAATTTTTGATTCAGTGGAGTTTTGAACCGGGTGAGAATCTTGCGTTGGATCGGAGTGAGTTGTTCCGGTTTGATTGTGACAATTAAAATGCTGAAAATATAAAAGGGCTGAAACCATTGCATCCCCAAAATCGGTAGAATGCCAATCATCGCAACGATCGCGATTTCTACCCCCATCGGCCAGATCGGATAACCAATGGCTAATCCGAACAGACAAAGTGCTAGCCACAGGGGAAGTACCGCTAAACCGGAAAGATGAATCCACAGATAGGGATCGACTCGAAAATTCGACATAATTTCTGTTGTGGGCGATCGCCTTGATCATACATGAATTGGCGATGTCCTCGCACCCCCTTACCCGAGATTGTCCCAAAAATTTAGCGATCGCCCCTTCTTTTCAGATTGAGGCGATCGCCGAAGAAAAATCAACAGACTCTTTCTATGATTGAGGGTTGATTTTAGACCGACAGAGTGCGTCGCTTGGTTGCCATGCGGTAAGCTTCTAGGATATCTCCTTCTTCCCAATCATTGAAGGTATCGAGACCCATACCACATTCATAGCCCGCATTGACTTCTTTAGCATCCTCTCGCATCCGTTTGAGGGAGTCGAGTATGCCTTCGTGGATCACATTCCCTTTCCGTCGGACTCGTACTTTACAGTTCCGAATCACTTTTCCGGACTGGATATAACATCCTGCCACTTTACTCCGTCCAACGGGGAAGACGGCTCGGACTTCTGCCTGACCGAGAG
>CAZNCM010000444.1:4260-4468 GCA_964571155.1 uncultured Lyngbya sp.
TTCAACCAATTCGGGTTCAAGGAGACCTTCCATCGCCGCTTGTACATCATCAAGAAGGTTGTAAATGATGTTGTACTCGCGAATGTCAACACCGAGTTGGTCAGCAGCCTGTCGGGCACCATTGGCCAAGGTGGTGTTAAAGCCAATTAAAACAGCATCACTGGCGGCTGCCAAATCAATATCTGTTTCTGTGACTTCTCCCGGTGCT
>CAZNCM010000445.1:0-4443 GCA_964571155.1 uncultured Lyngbya sp.
TGGTCTGACCGTTTTGGGCGGAATTATGATCCGCAGTGTCGAACTCAATCAAGGCTTAACAGACTGGTGGCAACATTGGCTGATGGGCGGTATTGGTCTGGTGAGTGCCATTTTTATTGCTCGATGCCGTTATGAACATTTATTGGAATGGAAATGGGTCATTTATATCGCCACAATTATTGCCTTAATTGCTGTACAAATTATCGGGACAACCGCTTTAGGGGCGCAACGGTGGATTAATATTGGTGGCTTTCACGTCCAACCGTCAGAATTTGCCAAAGTCGGGATTATTATTACTCTAGCTGCCCTATTACACGAACGGACGACCCCGACTCTGCTTGATGTGATGAAAATATTGGTGATCGCGGCTGTACCTTGGGGATTAGTTTTTATCGAACCCAACTTAGGGACTTCTCTTGTCTTCGGAGCGATCACCCTGGGAATGCTGTATTGGGGAAACGTTCATCCGGGTTGGTTAATTTTATTACTCGCTCCCCTTGTTTCGGTGATTTTATTCACTGTTTATGAGGATGCGGGGATCATTTGGGCGGTATTAATGGGGTTTGTCGGCTGGTGGAGTTTACCTGTCCGTTGGTTAACTGGCCCGTTGGCGCTGTTGGTAAATTTAGGCGCGGGTAAACTGGGTAATTTCTTTTGGGGTTTACTCCAAGATTATCAAAAACAACGTCTGACCGGATTTCTCAACCCGGAACAAGATCCGCTCGGTGCAGGTTATCATTTAATTCAATCTCGAATTGCTATTGGTTCCGGACAACTCCACGGACGCGGACTTTATCAAGGTACACAAACTCAGTTAAACTTTATCCCCGAACAACATACTGACTTTATTTTTTCAGCCATTGGTGAAGAATTAGGGTTTATTGGGTGTTTGTGTGTATTAGCGGCATTTTGGATTTTATGTTGGCGTATCGTGATGATCGCTTTAACGGCAAAAGATACTTTTGGTTCGCTGATTGCGATTGGGGTTTTATGTATGATTGTGTTTCAGGTTTTTGTTAATATTGGCATGAATATTGGGTTAGCTCCGGTTACTGGTATTCCTCTGCCCCTGCTGAGTTATGGTCGTTCGGCGCTATTGAGTAATTTTCTTGCCATAGGACTGGTGCAGTCGGTTGCCAACCATCGACAACGAATTAAATTTTAAAGGAGTTCAGGAGTCAGGAGTCAGGAGGACTGGAGTTGGGGAAAAGACCCTAAAACTCCTCCGTCGTCTGGCAACGCCATCGTTGCACTCACCGGTGACATAAATTGCAAGTTTGCCTATAGCAAGTTTGCGCTGTTCCCTATTCCCTATTCACGATATGCGAATTCTTCAAATTATTCCTTCAATAGCCTTAGTGTATGGTGGCCCGAGTCAGATGGTGCGAGGACTATCAGCAGCGTTGGCAACCAAAGGGGTATCAGTCACCATTTTAACGACGGATTCTAACGGAGACACAGGCCAACCGCCCTTAGAGGTGCCGTTAAATCAACCTGTGTCTGAAGATGGTTATACGGTGCGTTATTTTCGCTGTTCGCCGTTCCGACGTTATAAATTTTCCCTCTCTCTTTTAAACTGGTTATGGCATCACGCCCACGAGTTTGATGTGGCTCATATTCATGCTTTGTTTTCTCCCGTCTGTAGTGGGGCGGCGACAGTGGCGAGAATACGTCAATTGCCTTATATTTTGCGTCCTTTAGGCACACTTGATCCGGCGGATTTGCAGAAAAAAAAGCAATTGAAACAAATTTATGCAACCCTACTAGAACGGCGTAATATTGCCGGGGCTGCGGCTCTACATTTTACCAGTCAACCCGAAGCTCAAATTTCTGAACGTTTTGGGGTTTCTACCCGAGATTTGGTGATTCCGTTGGGAGTCAATCCCCCTGTTCATCGGGAAGAAAAGACAGAACCCAACAATCAGCCAGTCATTTTGTTCATGTCGCGCATTGAACCGAAAAAAGGGCTAAATTTACTCATTCCGGCGTTAGAAAGAGTATTAGCCGCAGGACATCAGTTTCAATTTATTTTAGCGGGATCAAATCCTCAAGATCCCGCCTATGAAACTCAAATTCAAACCCAGATTAAACAATCTCCTCTCGCGGAATACACGACGATTACAGGTTTTGTCACCGGGGAACAGAAAGCGAGATTATTACAAACGGCGGATTTGTTTGTTTTACCGTCCTATTATGAAAATTTTGGGATTGCTGTCGCAGAAGCCATGGTTGCGGGAATACCTGTGATGATTTCCGACGGGGTGCAGATTTGGGAACAGATCAAACGATCAGAAGCAGGTTGGGTGAGTACAGGGGGTGTAGATGAAATCACGGCCTTGATCACATCAGCTTTGCAAAATCGACAGGAACGAGAACGACGCGGCCAAAATGCCAGAAAATTGGCAACAGAGCGTTATAGTTGGGATGCGATCGCAACCACGACCATTCAAGCCTATCAGCAGATTTTAGATCAAAAGAAAGTCGATTGAGTGAGGAGAGGATGTTGCTTAACTTTGATTGGCGACTTCAACCGCGTCATACTCCTCAACTTTGAGATCCAAAATTTGAGAAGCGGTTTCGACCGGAATATCCATAATATTCCACAGACGCACTAAAAAGCTTTTTTCTTTGGGGGATAACTCACCATCGACTAATACTAAGTCAACGGCGACTGTAAATGCTGTTTCTTGCAATTGGTGCGGTAAAGACTCCCTGGCGATCGCCACTAACGGATCAATTCCTCGAACAGACAGGAGATTAAACAGCTTTTCAAGGAGTTCAGTCAAGCGTTGTTCTGAGTAGCCTTGAAATAGATCGACTTGGAACAGGACTTCGACGATGCGATGACGTTCTTCGTTAGACAGATAGCCATCAGCCGCGATCGCAGCCACTCCTATTGCCGCAAATGCTTCGGCGGGGGAAAGTGATATTCGACGAGCTGTATCCTGAACACCAAACATTTTTTCTAATAAATTCATGTTTTGAGAATTCCTCTCTAAGGTGATCGGTATTGTTGACCTGCTATATGCTAGCTAGGATCTTCACAACCGTGCAACTTGCTTCAGACAGACGGAACAGGGACACTTCCAAAAACACGATCAGAAGATCAACACAAAACTTGACCTCAAAAACTCCCGAAGCCACGATGACACCTGCTATTATTTACGATCCCCAACTTGATCTGATCGGATTTATAATGAAAATCTTTACATTTTGTCCCTATTCCCCATTCCTGAATTGGCTATCGACCGTTCGGCATTCCGGGAAGGGTTAAACCTTCAGCAGCTGCACGATACTGTTCGACATTTTCACTAAAATCAATCGGAAGAACGGCAACCACGTTTTCATGGGGACGAGGAATAATTACCCAGGTTTCCAATGCACCCCCATACACCTTCTCTACTGCTGCAATTCCGGCATCCATAGCCGTCTTAACTTCGGAGACATCCCCCCGAATCATGACAGTAAAACGCGCACTTCCTGCTCGAATATAACCCACTAGCGTAACTCGGCCCGCTTTCACCATCGCATCGGAAGCGGCTAGAATTCCCGGAAATCCTTTAGTTTCGAGTGCGCCAACGGCTTGTTGTGACATGGAACTTCTCCTGAATGAATGCAAACTTAATGGAATTGAACTAAACTGATTGTAAAAAGATTGGCGACTCTCTCGGTCAAATTCAAACTTATGTGAAGCTCACGCATCGCTAATCTGTGAAAGAGTATTAGACTCGGAAGGGTTCACTTTCTTCGCTATAAGCAATCGGAAGAACCGCTTCCAAGTTTTCGGGAGGATTGGGAATGGTGTAGTGAGTAATAATGGTACAACCAAAGGAATTCTCTGCCGCTCTAATTCCTGCTTCCATTGCGGGTCTAACTTCAGAAATCCCACCTCGAATAGCAACCATAAACTGACCCCGTTCGGCTAACCCATAGTAAACTAAAGTCACTCGTCCGGCTTTCACCATCGCATCAGCCGCAGCTAGCACACCAGGGAAGCCAAGGGTTTGAATCACGCCAACCGCTTGTGGCATTGAATCGATCTCCTAAACAATGATTGAAATCGCCAAGTGTTTATTGTACCACCGAAACCGTCTTTTACAGTGACCTGTGTAGAGGCAATTCGTTAATTTCCCATACCCGTTGTTTCGGTGAACAGTTAAGATTAGGCAAAAATCGGTCAGTTTTAAGGAATTAAATTGTATGGCGACGCGACGTATTGCAGAAATACTCAGAAGTGGTCAACCTGATGAAGCACTAACTGTTAAAGGTTGGGTACGAACCAAGCGAGAATTCAAAGAATTTGCTTTTGTCGAAGTTAATGATGGTTCTGCGATGGCGAACCTACAAGTGGTTCTTAATTTTGATTTAGAGAACTATCAAAATATTCTCAAACAGCTTAATACAGGCGCGTCTGTGGAGGTTGTAGGAACATTGGTGGAGTCT
>CAZNCM010000446.1:0-3365 GCA_964571155.1 uncultured Lyngbya sp.
CCAACTGCTAAAAATTTCCATTCATTTCCGCTTTTAGACAGACGACCTATTTCTATGGCGGTTTCTCGGGCAAAGTCTTCTTCTAACTCATAGCGAGTGATTTCGGTTTGAGTCGTTTCATCGTAAATCCGGATGAAAGAGTTTCTCACTTGTCCGAAATTTTGACGACGGGCTTCGGCTTGAAATATCGTCACAATAAACACAATTTCTTGAATCGAACTCTCGACTTTTTCGAGGTCTATTCTAATAGTTTCATCGTCTCCGCTTCCTTTTCCGGTGCGGCTATCTCCCGATGACATCACCGCCCCATCAGCAGATTCTAAGTTATTGTAAAATACAAAAAATTTCTCACTGGGAATTTTACCATTTTCCCCTAACATAAACACCGAAACATCTAAATCAAATTGATCGCCCGTATCAGAAGCATTGACATCCCATCCCAGTCCAACTCCTGCTTTTTTTAAGCCGGGTGATTCTTTCGAGAGATTAATTCCTTCGCCTTTTTTAAGATTAATCGTCATTTTTTCTGACTCCACTTCATTTAAGGATAAACATTCTGTTCAATTACAATTTCCAAACATCTGGAGAAAACACAACCTCAAGCTTTGACATCATTTTTGACCTGACAATCAACTTTAAAATGAGTCATTCCACTTAAGTATAAATTACGATTCTCCGGGATACAGTCGGATCAACAAGTTCTAGCAATTGAATTTAAAATTGATCGGCAAGTTCTCTTTTAGTTTATCTCTTTTAGTTACTCTACAAGCACTTAAATTGTTATTTCGGATCAGAATATCTTAACAGATTGAATCATCAACCCCTAACGACAATACAAAGCCTGATATTCGGCTTCGCTGATCAAATCCTGTTCACTGTGGACTCGATCTAAAAAGACGATTCCTTCGAGATGGTCATATTCATGCTGAAAAATACGAGCGACAAAATCTTGAAGTTGCTGTCGCTGAAGTTGGCCGTCTCGATCGGTGTATTCCACGTCAATCGTTTGATATCGCCGAACCAATCCCCGCACTCCCGGAACACTCAGACAGCCTTCCCATCCCTTTTCTTGTGTCGTAGAGTGATCGACAATTTTGGGGTTAATCATCGCAGTAGGAGCCATCCGAGGAGCCTGGGGATAGCGACGGTTAGGACGAGAAGCCACAATCAACAGGCGATCGCTACGAGAGACTTGAGGTGCAGCGATACCCACTCCATTCGTTTTGAGGATAGTGGCGATCAGATTATCGATCAGCGTTTGAAGACCCTGATCGGCAATTTCAGTAATCGGTTGAGCATGACGGCGCAACACTGGATTTCGGACTTGAGCCACGGGTAAAATCTCAGTCATAACAATTAAAACTCAGGAGGTAAATTCCCCGTCATCACATCCAGGGTGACATTTTGTCCGTTGCGGTTGACTTCAACTTGCAGCGAACTACCAACAGTTTGATTTTGAACAATTTGTTGAACCGCTTCCGACTTCCGCACCAATTGGCTATCAATTTTTTGAATCACATCTCCGGGTTGTAGCCCCGACTGTTCCGCCGGAGAACCGGGAACAATATTGACAACCAAAACCCCTTCATCGCTAGCAATGGGAGACGTTAATTCTGGGTTCAGGCGGCGTTTGACCTCTGGAGAAAGCGTCACCATCTCAATTCCCAAATAAGCGTGTTCAGCACGACCCGTCGCGATTAACTGTTGGGCGATTTGTTGCGCTTTCTTAATCGGAATGGCAAATCCTAAGCCTTGAGCACCGCTAATAATGGCGGTATTCATCCCGACCACTTCTCCTTCGGCGTTCAACAACGGGCCACCAGAGTTGCCGGGGTTAATAGCAGCGTCTGTTTGAATAAACCCAATGCGCTTATCGGGAACCCCAACATCGGTACTGGAACGACCTGTGGCGCTAATAATTCCCACTGTGACCGAGTTATCTAAACCCAAAGGATTACCAATGGCGATCGCCCATTCTCCGGGGGCTAGCTGTTCAGAATCCCCAATGCGAACGCTCGGTAGGTTATTGGCATCAATTTTAATTACAGCGACATCTGTGACTGAATCTGTCCCCAAAACTTGACCTTCAAACAAACGACCATCCTTGAGAACGACCTGAACCGTGTCCGTATCCTCAACCACATGGCTATTGGTCAAAATATGACCTTCGGAGCTAATAATAAATCCCGATCCGGTGCCTTGTTCTGTGGGAGATTCATCCGGGAACTCACGCGGCCCTCCAAATCCAAAAAAGTCTTCAGGAAATGGCTCATCAAAGCGATCTAATCCTCGACGTCCGATCCGTCTAGAAGCGTTAATCCGCACGACTGCCGGCCCTACCTGTTCAACCGCAGAAACAATAAAGTTAGCGTTTGCTGTTTTGGGGAGGGGAAGGGAAGGTTTTTGGGCAAACCAGGACGGTGAACTTGCTTGATCAACTTCTTTTTCTGTTTTCGGGGGAATCGGAACTTGAGTGAGCGCCTCCTGAGTGCTTTCTTTTGAGGAGAGAAGGGCTTGGTTTTCTATCCACCGTTCGCCGAGTAAAGCACCTCCTGCTCCGGTGAGCAGAAGCATGAGATAGATTATGGGTTGCTTCCAAAAAACTTTTTCCGTTGTACCACTCATCGCCAGATTATCCGGTTGACTAATAGGATTCGTAAAGGTTTCGGGTTTTCCCGAAGTTAGACCGTTTGAGCCATCATCAAGGAACAGGTGTTCAATTGCTTCTCTCAACTGTAACATTATCGATGCTGGAACAAGCAGTTTTTCCGGTTCTAGTTTAGATCGGCAGACGGTTGAGATCCTTTGCTCCTCAATCGATTTGCGAGATATTCCCAAACCTGACAATTTGAGTTTCTGCTTGTTTTGGCGGCAATTCTTGAGGGGGCTGTCTGCGCTCTATTGAGATGATCGCGATAGAAAGATTCGTTAAACTTGTAATCTAGACACCATTGAGGTGGATGGACGCATTTTCCGTTAAAGATGGAAGCTCTGCTCTGTATCGGGTAGGGTAGTTCACACGGGTATTTTTTGTAGGCTTGAATGTCAGCTGGTGTATGGGTCTATTGTCCCATAGTGTCTCAACTCTATTAAAATCGGAAGTCAGCAGTGGAAATTTCCCTTGAAAGTTTATGGCATCAGGTCTTAGACCGTCTCCAGGTACAACTCGGTGGGCCGACATTCGACACGTGGATCAAAACGGCGAGTGCGGAACGACTCGAAAATCATTGTTTGGTAATTCGCACGCCTAATCCTTTTGCTCGCAATTGGTTGCAAAAACACTACAAGGAAATTATTGCGGAAGCGGCGCAAGATATTTTGGGCTACCCGGTGGAAATTTACGTGACGACTGAAACACAAACGAC
>CAZNCM010000446.1:3417-4400 GCA_964571155.1 uncultured Lyngbya sp.
AAATCAACGCCTGAAACCGCCTAATCTTAATTCTAAATATGTGTTTTCTCGGTTTGTTGTTGGGGCAAATAGTCGTTTGGCTCATGCGGCGGCGTTGGCGGTGGCGGAGTCTCCTGGACGAGAGTTTAATCCGTTGTTTTTGTGTGGGGGTGTCGGGTTGGGAAAAACTCATTTGATGCAAGCTATTGGGCATTATCGGATTGAAATTAATCCTGATGCTAAGGTGTTTTATGTTTCTACTGAAAAGTTTACGAATGACTTAATTGCGGCGATTCGTAAAGATAGTATGCAAAGTTTCCGCGATCATTATCGGGCGGCTGATGTGTTGTTGGTTGATGATATTCAGTTTATTGAAGGGAAAGAATACACTCAAGAGGAATTTTTTCATACGTTTAATACGTTGCATGAAGCGGGAAAACAGGTGGTTCTCGCCTCTGACCGTCCTCCGAATCAAATTCCTCGGTTACAAGAACGGTTGTGTTCTCGCTTTTCAATGGGGTTAGTGGCTGATATTCAACCGCCTGACTTGGAAACTCGGATGGCAATTTTGCAGAAAAAAGCCGAGTATGAAAATGTTCGTCTTTCTGAAGGGGTGGTTGAATATATTGCGACTCGTTACACGTCTAATATTCGGGAACTAGAAGGGGCATTAATTCGGGCGGTTGCTTATACTTCGATTTCGGGTTTACCAATGACAGTCGAAAGTATTGCCCCCGTTTTGAGTCCGGCTGAACAACCTCAAGAGTCTTCCCCAGAAGCGGTGATTCAAATTGTGGCAGACACGTTTAAAGTCTCTGTTGAGGATTTGAAAGGGACGTCTAGACGGCGAGAAATTAGTCTAGCCCGTCAGGTGGCGATGTATTTGATGCGACAACATACGGATTTGAGTTTGCCGAAAATTGGGGAATTATTTGGGGGAAAAGACCACACCACGGTTATGTATTCCTGTGAAAAAATTACTCAATTACGCAATAAGGATTTAG
>CAZNCM010000447.1:0-2464 GCA_964571155.1 uncultured Lyngbya sp.
GGACAATGTAGACCCCTGGCATGGGTAAATTGGCGCGATCGCACAGTTGTTTGATCATGTTGTGTAGTTCGGGCGCTTGTTCGTAGCTGACGGGTTGGGCGCGATAAGCAGCTAAGGCAATTTTATCGGAGTAAAACCAAGACCCCAGGTTTGTGGCAGCCGCGATCCCTAATCCGACCATTAAACCTGTTGTTCCACCGATGACCCAAGAGCAAATTGCAATCAGTAAACCACTCAGTATTCTGTTTTTAAGAGGTTCATCCGTTTCTCTCCTTTGGCTTTCAAACCCGGAGTTTGTTAAGATTGCCTCTATTGTACCGGGAGATGATCCACTCAAGTTAAGACGGGGATACCGATTTTAAATTACGGTTTAACCCCCGCTCAGACTTGGGGAATCAGCTTGATAAACTTTGTAGTTAAAATGTTGGGCTAGATTCAAAACTGACAGATATACTTAGGTTTGAGTGGACAGGTTTCATCCTGAATTGGATTGTTACGAACAAACAAATAAGTTAATCGTTCTAAGGGCTGAAGTGAACTAATATCGGTAACTTGATTATGGTTGAGGTTGAGTTCATTCAGCTTATTCAAGGATTGTAAAGGGCTGATATCCTTAACTTGATTGTAACTCAGGTTTAATAATTTTAAATTTTCTAGAGACTGTAAAGGGGTAACATCTTTAACTTGGTTATAACTTAAGTTGAGTTCGGTTAAATTAGTTAAAGATTTCAGAGGCGTTAAATCGGTGATTTGATTATTGATTAACTTCAGTCGGGTAATTGTTTTTAAAGATTGTATTGGACTCAGATCAGAGATTTGACTGGTACTCAAATCCAGTTGAGAAAGGCTCATGAGATTTTCTGAAGCGCGAGCGCAGTTAAAGGTTCCGGCTCGTTGTAAAATAACACTCATTGTTCGTCTGGCTGCGATCGGAAGTTGCTCTCGATTCAGACACCAGTCCATAAAGCTATCTTCTTCTGCAACAGATTCGGTATGAGTGGTTTCATCTGGGGTTAATTCGGATTCTGTTGAGGGTTTAGTTTTTGGGGATTTAGACTCAGCGATTCCCGTATATGGATAAACAAATACTGTGATCGCCAATAAGAGATTGATTAGGAATGATAACTGACGTTTCACGAAAATTTCTCTTTTGAGTTATTAGTTGTTTGTATCATTTATAGTATAGCATTCATACTTTCAAGTTCGGTTAATTGGTGAGAGTGATATTTCCCAAATTCTGTAGAGATGATCGCCTCAGTGGTATCATAATCAAGTTCAGCCTATTCTTGTTAATTGCTGCGCGGATCAATTGTAATGATCAGAATTTTAATTGCCTTTTTAAGTTCCTTATCGACTTCCTTCTTTGATGCTTTTAGTCAACCGATGATCCGTAATCCGATAGCGATTGGATTGGGGGCGATTGCTGGAGCGTTAACTCGTTATTATTTAACCCTTTGGTTCGTCAGTCGTTTCGGTACAACTTTTCCTTATGGGACGTTTTTTATTAATCTCACCGGATGTTTCGGAATGGGTTTTTTTGTTCCCTTTTCTGAACGAATTGCAGCGATTTCACCGGAGCTAGTTTTATTAATTGCTGTGGGATTTTTAGGCTCTTACACAACGTTTTCAACCTACGAGTTGGATACCCATCGTTTGCTGCGAGATAGTAGCTTAGAAACTGCTATTTTTTATTGGATAGGAAGTGCAATTTTCGGTGTTGTTGGAGTTCAACTGGGAATGAGTTTTGCTCGTTTATTAATGCGATAGAACAATCCTTTAATTCGGATAAAGTATTGATTTAATGATTGCTTTTTTAACATCAAACCCCAAAAGTTAAGTTACTAAATTTCAAGACTGATTAACCTTGATAAACAATATTCATAACTCCTTTTGAACGACCTCAAAAGTGGTAATCATCAATTAGAGTCAAGTAAGTTGTAGTAAAATTATTCGGTTTATGTTGTAGAAGACCTGTAAGAGATGGCAGTTTTTGTGAAATAGTGGATGAAGTCAGGGTTCATTAGCGGCAATTTGTCCTAGACTTCTAACACCCAAGTCAAAAGGAGCAACTCTCATGTCTATCAACGGCGTAATCATGCAATATTTCCACTGGTACATCCCTGGTGATGGTACTTTGTGGGAACAGGTAAAAAACAAAGCCCAAGAATTAGCCGATGCGGGAATTACCGCCCTGTGGCTTCCTCCGGCTTACAAAGGAATTGGCGGCGGTAATGATGTGGGGTATGGTGTTTATGATATGTACGATTTGGGTGAATTCGATCAAAAAGGTTCAGTTCGTACAAAATACGGCACTTCTCAACAATATATAGATGCTATTCAAGCCCTCAAAAATGCCGGAATAGAAATCTATGCTGATGTTGTTCTTAACCACAGAATGGCGGCTGATTTTTCGGAAACCGTTAAAGCAACTCCCTTCCGTAAAAGTGACCGTCTTCATCCCATT
>CAZNCM010000447.1:2482-4146 GCA_964571155.1 uncultured Lyngbya sp.
AAATATTCCAAATTTGAGTGGCGTTGGTGGCATTTTGATGCGGTAGATTACAATAAAAATGACCCCAAAAACTACGATACCATTTATCTGTTTGAAGGGAAACAATTTGATGATTATGTTGCCCTAGAAAATGGCAATTTTGCTTATTTAATGGGATGCGACCTCGACTTTCAAAATCCCGAAGTCCAAAAAGAAGCCATCGACTGGGGAAAATGGTATCTGGATAAAACGGGCTCCGATGGGTTTCGTTTTTTCCGATTTGGATTGATGAATTAGAACGTCATGTTGGCAAAGATTTGTTTGTTGTTGGGGAATATTGGCAAAACAGTATCGGTACATTGCATTGGTATGTGAATGCAGTAGAAGGCAAAATGTCGGTGTTTGATGTTCCCTTGCATTACAACTTTTATTATGCGAGTAAATCAGGCGGACATTATGATATGCGAAATATCCTCAATGGAACGATGATGAAGGAACGCCCGACTCATGCGGTGACTTTTGTTGAAAACCATGATTCCCAGCCCTTACAAGCCTTAGAAGCCCCCGTTGATCCCTGGTTTAAACCTCTAGCTTATGCCATAATTCTGCTGCGGCGAGAAGGATATCCTTGTATTTTTTATGCAGATTATTACGGTGCAGAATACGAAGATTATGGTCGTGATGGGAATCGTTATCCGATTTATTTACCCGAGCATCGTTGGATAATTGACAAGCTTCTGTATGCTCGTAAACACTACGCTTATGGAGAACAATATGATTATATTGATCACTATAATACCATTGGTTGGACTCGTTTAGGAGATCGTGAACATCCGAAAGCAATGGCTGTGATTCTCAGTGATAGTGTTCCGGGTTGGAAATGGATGGAAGTGGGTAAACCCAATACTAAGTTTATCGATCTAACCGAACATATTAAAGACCCGATTTATAGTAATGAATGGGGTTGGGCTGAGTTTCGTTGTCAGGGCGGTTCTGTTTCGGTTTGGATAGAAGAATAGTTAGAGATTAAAGTAAAAATGTGGTCATTTCTTTGTAGAATTCTCAAAGGATTGATCGCATTTCCTGGTTTATTTTCTACTAATAGGTTTGAATAAAAGGCGTCAGGAGAGGTATAAATTAGCCTCTCCAATTTTTAATGTTTATGAATTCAATGAACGGGTTTAATTAAGTTTGTTGTCGGTAATTTTCAATTAAGTTCGGGATATGATCGAATCCATCAACCCCAATTTGAGCAATCAATTGAGAACGATATTTTGAGAGAATTTTATGAAAGTTTTTATTCCCAAGTTTCCCTTGTAAAATCATCACCAACGCCGCCCCTTGTCGCCATTGAATATCCCCTCGCTGTTCGAGCAAATACATTCCCAAACAAGCATGATTCTCGATGGAGTTGATAATAGGCTTCACCCAAATAAGCATAACCGAGCGCTTGTAAGTCTCGCTCTCCGGCTTGCTGAACAACTGATAATCCTTGTTCTAAAGGAGGAACGGCTTGAGTCGGTTGTTCGAGGATAACATAGGCAATTCCTAAACCGATAGAACTCAAAGCTTGATTGAGCAAATCATTAAACTTCTCAGAGAGTTTTAAACCTTGTTCGAGATAACGAATTGATGATTCGAGCTGCTCAAATGTAACCGCTCGTTCTTGTCGAGCCATGAGAACT
>CAZNCM010000447.1:4156-4390 GCA_964571155.1 uncultured Lyngbya sp.
CCCTTTGCGATCGCCAATTTGTCGAGCTAAAATCAACGCTCGTTGAGCCAAAGCAATTGCTTGAGAATAATCTTTTTGTCGCCAATTTAAGCGACTCAAATGATTCAAATTTGCCACTTCACAGGGACGATCTTCAGTCTTACGAGCCAGTTCTAAACCCTCTTGATGAAAGGTTAATGCTTGTTGGTAATTGCCCATCCAGTGTTGAGAATAACTTAAAACAGTGAGAATACG
>CAZNCM010000448.1:0-3310 GCA_964571155.1 uncultured Lyngbya sp.
CTTTTAGCGAGGGAGCGTCAACTGTTTTAGATTTCACTTCAAACATCAAATCCGGAACTAACTCTGCGTAGTCTTCTGTTGTGCGAGGTAAACGTTCGGCGAGGATAAAAGAAACATCAGGGGCGCGAATATCTTCATCTTTGTTCGGTAAACGAAAACCCGCACTCGAACCCAAAACCCTTCCTAATTTGCGGGGTCTTACCCAATTCCGCAGTTGGGCTGCAATTTCAATCCCGACTTCCTCAGATTCTAACCCCGAAGGACTCATAAATATAATTTCCCCGCTGACTAATTCCATCCGATAATCAGGATATTCGGCTTGCAATTTTTCTAAATCTTTAACGGTTAAATTCGGCATTTTTAACAATTCCCTATTTTGGAATTAATAATAAAATCGGCAAGAGGTAAGATTGATCATTGATAATTGATCATTTCCCGTTCCCTTTTTTAAAGTGTAATGGGGGCAATCGGTTCAATATTAGGGTTATATCCGCCAATTTGATTCGTTCGCAACACCCACACGCAAGCGTTGTACTTGAGGAAAATTTTAACAACGGTATCGCTGGCTTTACGGGGAAGCAATGTTCGCCAACTGCCGAGTCCCATCGCCAAATTTCTCAAGGGTTCATCTTCTAGAGTTGTACCGAGATTATATTCCTGATTTTCCCAGTCCGAACGGGGTTGACCAAAAGGTTGGAGTTGCCGTTTGAGATCGCCCCCCAACTCGATCAACTGTTGAAAATCTTTAGCTTGTTGGGGATGACGACTTGCCCAATTTTTTAACCAATCTTGATTTGATTCTATACCGGCTTTGATGTTTTCAATGCTGGCAAATAACGCCCGGTTGGAGTCTTGAGAACAATTGTTCGCAGGCCCGACATAGGTGCCTCCGGTGCCGTCTCCGATGCGATAACGGGCGGTCATTACTTGCAACTGCGATAACATCTCCGTCAGTGGCGATCGCCGTATCCCATCAAAATTATAATCTCCGGTAAACGCATCCAGTTTGACTAAAATATCGCAAATTGGACGGGTTCCCAACCAACCAAACTGGCGATCGCCCACGTACCTCGACCAGTGTAGCGTTCCGGCAATTAATCCGTCGGTATTGTGGGTGTAAACTTGATGATAATTGATTTCAAAGCGCAATTCGGATGTTAACGGATCGCGAACAACTTGCGCCACCCCGTAGGCAAAATGTCCGAAGAAAATGGGGCTTGAGGCGGCTGGTTCCTTGTTTTTCCCCCCTATTCCGCCGTAACTGTGAAGCAACAAAGCCCGATCGCCTTCCTGCCAATCTGCGATCGCATTTTGAATCGCCGATGAAGACTGATCTTCGCGATTTAAACATAATACCGAAGAAATGCGTCCTTTTTGCGCGACAATATTATCCCAAGCCTCTTTGAGAATGTAGCGATCAGCGGCTTTACCAAATATCACTCGATCCGGTTGCAGACGCAACAGAGATAGAGGTGCCAGAGACTGCACAACAAACCGCCCTTTTTCATCTTTTGCACCATAAATGTACCAACCTTTCTCGTTTAAAGGTGACTGTTCGATTTTTAGGGTTGTAGAGGGATAACTTCCGTAGGCGGGCGCTAAAATAACTTCGGGCAAACGCACCCGTTCTTCTGGGCCGTCAAACTGTCGGGAATTCGGGTTAAAATGAATCACTCGAAATTCGTCAGTTTCAGCAATGGGTTCGATAAATTGAATTAAACCGTAATACCGCCCGGTAATTTGGATCGGAGTCTGATAAATTCGCAGTGCGATCGGATAGTTCGGGGTCGCGGCTGATTCTGTTTCGACTTGCACTGCCCCATCGAGCATAACAATAATATCATCAACCGGATGGGAACCCGCCAAAGATTCTAACGGATCGACAGATTGCCAGTGGTTTAGGCGTACCGGGTGAACCAACCCGCCATATTTGCTGGTATATTCGGCATCGGCGCTAAAATGAACGTCCTGAGTAACCGCTTTAACCAGTTTTTGAACCTGGGGATGATCGGCCCAGCGCAATTTTACCACCTCTCCGACCAGATGTTGAAACTCAGCATCGGCGTGATGAACTTCAAATAAAACCCCTCGAATTTGCGAACGTTCTTCTAATTTTGGTAAGATTAATCTTCCCATCCAAGTACCAATGGGTTTGTAAAGGTGGGGATTAACGGTTTGATTGATGGGATAATATTCCGGGCGGTTAAAGTCGGCTTGGCGGTAGAGTTCGTAGTTGCTGGCTTGAACGGCCGTTAAATCGATTTGTGGTAGTAAATTGCCTTGTAAAATCTTTTGAATATAGTCGAGAGTTTGTTGGAGAGCGCTCGAACCGTCTGATAAAATTAAGTTGGGATCGAGAATACCACCGGGAACTTGATGTCCGACTTGCCCCATTGAAAAAATAGAGATTTTACCCCGTCGTTTTGCTCGGTTCCAGTAAGATAAAGGAAAGATTTTCCAGCGTCCGGGAAACATAATCGGCCCTATTTGTTCGACTCCATCTTCGTCTCCGACCAGGTGATAAAGATGTTCGAGTTTGAGAATATTACAGTTTCCGCTAATAACGCCGCCCAAGGAAATCACATCGATGGGTGCGCTGATCGCCCGTTTTAAAAAAGGCGCACAGGCGCAAGACATTTGACCGCCGCCGCTATAACCAATTAAAGTAATGGGAATGCTACTATCGAGGGGATAGCCGTTGTTTACCAAGCCATTGTAAACAACTTGAGCAATGCCTTGATTGTAGAGGGGGCCGTAACGTTTATCCGCCGAAACACCAACAATTAAAACATTGCGGATGTTAATTAATAATCCTAACAAACTTGCCGGATTAGCAAGTCGAGATTTTTCAACGAGTTTCCACAAAAAAGCTAAAGGTCGGTCTCGGTCGAGGGGATTATTTAACACAGAATAGGGCATTATTCCCCGAATTAAAGCCATATCTTTAGGTAAAGCGGGGGCTAAAGTTTTTAAAAATTCTTCGATATCGGGCAAGTATTCAAAGCTGGATTTACCAATACCATCTAAGTAGACAATGTAGCGAGAAATCTTTTGATAATCGGCAACGGGTTCGGCAAGTTTTCCCGCATTATCAATCGTATTAACTTCATCATCATACCAACCCGCCCACCAACCGAGGGTTTCTAAAGGGGCGAGTAATCCCGCTACGATAATGGCAACTACACCGATCCAAAAGAGGTTAAAGATGAATCTAAACAGGCTTGGTAGACTGGTATACCACCCAAACCACCATTCTCGAATCGGCTGCAAAAAGATGATAATAATATAGGTTACAATAGCAATTCCGAAT
>CAZNCM010000448.1:3346-4388 GCA_964571155.1 uncultured Lyngbya sp.
CGTTTTTACGGTTTTGTTGGTTTGGGTTTGCCGATTTTCTATTCTATTTGGCAGTTGAGAAAATGTTGCTGTCGAAGTTGAAGCGGGTTGAGGTCTAGTTTCTGTTACTGTTGTTTGTGAGTTGTATTCCGATGAATAGGGGGTTTGCCGAATTTCTGTAATTCGTTCTCGTAGTTGTTCCTGCCAAACGGATGAGGACTGTTGGGCGCGAGTTTGAACCAGATCTATAATATCTTCACGACGAGTCGATAAATCAACTCCGGCCACACGATCGCTTAACCAACGACTAAAGTTGGCGCTCGGTCGTCCGACGGTTTGCTGTAATATCTGTAAGATGACCCATCCCAGTACAACGTAAGCAAAGGCGCCATTGAGTCCAATTTCAGTAACAGCATCAAAGCCAACCACAATGGCTAATAAATGCCAAACCGAGAGTAATGACAGTAGGGGAAGACCCAGATAGGGTAAAGCGCCTAAGAAGCTGAAGACTAAGGGCGCGTAGCTAATTCCAAAAACGGCGATCAGGGTGATCGGGCCAATACTGACGGTTCCCGGTAAGAGGGTGATTAACCAAGTGCTGAATACCAGGAATAAAAAACCCGCGACAAATAAAAGGGCGTTGATCAGCAGGCTGAAGACAAACCGCAGGGGCTGAACTTTGTTGATAAAGAGGATAATGCTTTGGGCGATCGCTTGAGAAAGTCCAGCGAATAAGACGATAAATAGGGCGACGGTTAAGCCTTGGGGAAGTGTGCTGACGACTCGGAAAGCTTCAGCGTTTAAGGCGAATACCCAGCCCACGAGTTGCCAAAATAGTGACAGTGTTGTTTCGTTCATTACTAACGATGATGGTTTTGGATAAAAGTAACGATTCAGTCTTTGTTCTCGGATTCGGGTTCAGGCTAAAGATATCTTGATCTGGGCTGGAACGGATCATCTGTTGTTTGGACGATCGCTTCAGATCCTTAGCCTAAAGACACTTTAACGCTTTTTTGGGTTTGTATTAGTTTTGCTTATAGTTTATATTTAAAAAACTTTCGTT
>CAZNCM010000449.1:0-4369 GCA_964571155.1 uncultured Lyngbya sp.
ATCTAGTAATACAATTGCAGCACAGGTTAATTATTGTTATTCAGAAACTCAAAATGTCAAAAACCAGATGGATACTCAGTTAGAAAGTCTCAGAAAAATGCAGACTTCTTATCAAACCTTGAAGGATGAACTTGCAACAACCCAAGCAAAACTTTACCACACCCAAAGAGAATTATCAAAAACCAAACAAGAACTTCAACACGAAAGCCAACTCTTGAAGGCTCAACTCAATCGCACTCAAGCAGAGTTATCAAAAACCAAACAAGAACTTCAACAGAAAACTGAACCTTTGAACAAATTGAGTAATAAAATTGAAGCGCAGGTCAATTATTGTTATTCAGAAACTCAAAATGTCAAAAACCATATCAACAACTTAACTTCCGATATTTACGCACGCTGTTTATCGATTAACTATCGAAAGCTGAACTATTTTCTGGACAATAAAATGTGGAAAGAAGCTGACGAAGAAACATTTAAAAAACTGCTTGAGTTAACCGAGAGAGAAAAAAAAGGAAAATTACTGGAAACCGATCTGAATTTACTGTTATCCGAAGATTTTAAAACTATTGATCAACTGTGGATAAAACACAGTAATGGACATTTTGGATTGAGTATACAAACTAAAATTTATCACAGTTTGAAAAATACTCAACAAAAAGATGATCAAGTCTGGAATGCTTTTGGAGAGAAAGTCGGATGGTGTGTAAGCAATACCTGGCTTTGGTACAAATCTGTAAATTTTTCAACTTCCGCTCCTTCGGGACATTTACCGGCGAGAATATGGGATAACTGGGATAAAGGTGGTGTTGGTTCTTTTAAACCTCTTTTATCGAGACTGATTGATTGTGGAATTTGAAGTTTTTCGGGGAATGAATTCCCTGGGAGTAAAATTTTAATCAAGGGTAAATCTAATGAACTCCAAGGACAATAAAACACCTCTCGAATACTACGAAAGAGCAATTTTTGAGTTAACCCAAACTCGCGAACAGCTTCAAACTGAGTTAGAAAGTCTCAAACAGTTGAAGGATGAATTAAAATCTACAAAGGATGAACTCGCAAAAAGTCAAGCCGAATTTAAAGAACAAATCCAAGCCACAAACGCCAAATTACAAAAGCAAAAAGAAAAGTTATATAGAATAGAAAGCGGTGTTTTTGCGGGAAGCATTAACAAAACTAAGGGATGGAAAGGAACTCTGACTGATGCAAAAGGAGATAATCGCTTTATTCGACAATACATTGAGTTTGAGAAAGCTTTCAACAACCCTCCAAAAGTTGTAGTGGGAATCTCTTATGCTAACGTTTCTAGAGAAGCTACTCATCGATTAAAAGTTAAAGCTGTTGATATTGACTGCAAAGGATTTTTATTAGAAATTCATACTTGGGGAAATACTGAAGTTTCGGGATGTGATATTAACTGGTTGGCTTATGGTTTGTAGTTGTGCTTCAGCAATATCTTAGCTTTATTGGTGCTAAAGCACAACAACGAGCTTAATTATCAGTAGATGTTGAATTCAATCTGTCTAAATACACCTTCCGACAGAAGGAATTTGAGGGAATAATTGTTAAGTTGGGAGATGAATGTTAAAGCGGAATAAATAATGGCTAGTACGAAGACAAATAATTCGCAAAACTTACCCGAAGAAGTTGCTCAAAATCCTGGAGCGAGAACGGCAGAAATTAATGCTAATCCTAATGTTACCGCAGAAGAAACTGAAAATGCCAGAGCCGGAGAAGCGCCCAGTGGTGCGGGTGGAACTTCACCGAGTACGGTAGAATCTCATGTTCCCAGTGAGGATAGTTCTGAGTCTACTGATATTCCTTCTGGTAATCATCCGGATAATCGATAATTCAAAATCAATTAAACTCGATGTACAAATCTTTTTAGGGGTGCAATTTTTGCACCCTTATTCTGTTTTCGAGGTTAACACTAAAAAAACCCGGTTCCGATGAGTTACCGAGTTTGTAGATGAATGAAATTTTTATAAATTGCACTATTGACTTTCTAACCAGTTCACTAAATCACCTCGGTTGGTAAAGTCTAATAAAGCCTCACTTAATGCTTCTAATTGAGTGATAGATAACTCTCGAATAGTTGCTTCTAGAGTCGCATCAATCTCACCGATTCTTCGTCTGAGTAAGCGTAAGATAATAGCAGCTTCTCCTTGTTGCAGTCCTTGTTGCAGTCCTTCCGCTAAACCTTTTGCAGTTGCCTCGGCGACAATTTCTTGATAAATTACAGACTCTTTCACAATTTCCTCCCGCAGTAACCGTTGAATAACATCTTTTTCTAATAATAATCCAGCTAGAATTGAAGTGGCTGCTGTGACGTTCCTTCGTTGGCGTGGGTTGCTTAGGGTTTCAATCGGTTGGTTGATTTGTTGCAGGGTTTGAACCCGATTTTCCGTCTGACCCAAAATAGCTAGAGGTAATAAACCGGGAAACTGAAGTAATTCTTCAACGGGTTGTTCCCAAAGCCGAATCACTTCAAATTCGTGGCGAGTTCCTTCTATGGCGAAAACAGTTTGCTGAACTAATTCTGAGTTTGTGGGTTTGAGATAAATAACCACTTGTCGCATTTGTTTTTGAGGATAGCGACGATAGATTCTCAATCGATAATCGACCATCCGAAAGGGAATTTCTGGGTCGGGTTGGGTTTGAAATTCCAGATGCAGAACGGTATCTTGAGATTCTAACAAAATTAGCGCATCGGCGCGAATGGGTTCCACCATTAATTCTGATGGACTCAACTGGGTTAGTTCAATGGATTCTCCGAGTAACCATTGGGCAAAGTCACGACTATAATTTTCAGCGAGGAACTTGCAAACGTTGTCGTACATTCTGCTAATTTAACCCCCTCAAACCGTTAACTCTTAGTCTTTTTTTCAGTCCCGAGTTAACCCTTTGCGAAAACAAATAATTCGCTCTACTTCCACATATCCTAACGCTAAATGCGCCTGTAAACTGACCCCGTTATCCAACTCGCAATCACTCGCCATTTCTTCAATTCCTTGCTGTTTTGCCCAATTTTCTGCCGCTAAGACTAACGCTTTCCCCCATCCTTGACGGCGTAAATCTGAGTCAACATACCATCCCTCAATATACCCAACCCGAGAAGTTTTACACCCTTCAGCATAATTGCGAACACTTGCTTCTAGAAATCCTCCTAATTTGCCGTTAGGTCTTTCTACCACAAAGGTTGCTAAATCTGGGTCATTTCTGCTATAATATTGCTTTATTTCTTCGGAATGTTCCGCTAAATTTTCTGCTAAATTTTTATCGGGAGAACACCACAACTGATTCCGCATTCTCAACCATTCATCGCGATCGCTTTTTTGCACCTGACGAATTTTCATAACGGTTAATATTCGTAAGGATTTCTCGGTTCGGGAATTTTAGTTAATTTTGTTGCTTTTATCGTTAATCTTCGTTCGCCGTCAATGGTTTGCGTGGTCATTTCCCCACCGACTTCTAACCAACTATCTTGAGGATAATCTTGGCGGTTTGTATCGGGTGGAAGCAGCACGGGTATACCCACCGGATAAGCATCAGCCGCACAGCAAGTAATTACAAATCTCGATAACCACAAATATCCTTGAGGAAGGGAAGGCGGATAAATAATAAAACCCGTTACATTTGCCTTTTGACCTGTGTATGCGTCCGGTTCGGGGTTAACATTTAACATCCGCACCCATTCTATCAGCGATCGCTCCTCGGGTCTGGCGGCAGTCCGAAATTCTTGGGGTTGGGTGCGAGTCGTCGGTAAAGATTCCGTTAGCCCCCGTTGTAAAGCCGTGTGACTGCCGAAAGTTTGGGGTGTAACCCATAAGCCCAAAATTGCCGCAGCGAGGAACAGGACACTACTCCAGCCGGGAGGAAACAGGCTAATATGTTGAAGGTTTTGGGATGTTTTGGGTTTTTCCGACTCAACGGTATGGGCTTGTACGACTTGCCAAAATTTTACACTTCCAATGCCAATTAACCCTATTCCACCGATAATTGTCAAAGCAAAATAATTGGGATGAATTAGAATGTTGAGTTTACCTGTAATCCAATATTTTAATAATAAAATTCCCCAAGCCAAAATTGCAATCGGATCAAGCCAGGGTTGAACGGTTTCCCAGAGGGGAAGCATCCGGCGACGGATAGTCTTGAAGCGAGGATTAACCATAGAAAATTAACTGAGGTTTAAATTCACAATTAAGGTCAATAAAAAGGTCATTTGTGCCGCTAATACCATTAAGTAAACCACAGCTCGCGGCTTAAATACCGATAACATTAGACCAACCGTTTTAATATCAATCATCGGCCCAAATACCAAAAACGCTAACAGCGAACCACTGGTAAACGTTGCAGCAAAAGACAGGGCAAA
>CAZNCM010000450.1:0-2760 GCA_964571155.1 uncultured Lyngbya sp.
TGCTGTCTTCATTTTTTGTGCAACTGTTTGGGTTGGTTAACCCCCTGATGACCATGATCATTATTGATAAGGTCTTGGGACAGCGCAATATTGACGCCCTGAATATTTTGGGGATTTTGATGTTGGGGGTGGCTTTATTTGAAGCCTTGCTTTCAGCCCTGCGAACGTACCTGTTTGTTGATACCACCAACCGCCTGGATGTCCGACTTTCAGCGGAAGTAATTGATCACTTACTCCGACTTCCCCTGAACTATTTTGATAATCGTCGAGTCGGAGATTTGGTGGGACGGATTGGAGAGTTGGCCAATATTCGTAGCTTCCTGACTGGAACCGCCCTCACGGTTGTCCTAGATGCCGTGTTTTCCGTCGTTTATGTGGCGATGATGTTCTATCTCAGCGTCCCGATGGCGATTGTGGCGTTGGCTCCATTACCGCTATTTGCGGGCATTATTATCATTAACTCTCCGATTGTCCGACGCTTGCTGCGGAAAAAAGCCGAACGTTACGCCGACTCCCAATCCTACCTCGTCGAAGTCCTCAACGGGATTCAAACCGTTAAAGCTCAAAATATTGAACTCAAATCTCGCTGGGAATGGCAAGGACGCTATGCTCGGTTTATGAGTGCGAGTTTCAACACCATCTTGACTCAAACGGCTTCAAGTTCGATTAGTAACTTCCTCAACAAACTCTCGGGACTGGCTCTATTGTGGGTCGGGGCCTATTTAGTCATTGACAATAAATTAACGATTGGAGCCTTAATTGCTTTTAGAATTATCGCCGGAAACGTCACCGGATCGCTCCTACGATTTGTGAGTGTTTGGCAAAGTTTCCAAGAAGTGGGAATGTCCGTTGAACGTCTACGGGATGTGTTAGATTCTCCCCCGGAAGTCGATTCCGATGACCGTAATAATATTCCCATGCCAGAAGTCAATGGCGAAGTCACCTTTGAAGAAGTGTCTTTCCGGTTTGGAGAAAGTGGGCCTCTACAAGTGGCAAACGTCAATTTAGAGTTTCCCGCCGGCTCATTTGTCGGGATTGTGGGCTTGAGTGGTTCGGGTAAAAGTACCCTGATGAAACTCCTACAACGTCTCTATCCGCCTCTGTCTGGCCGGATTAAGATTGATGGCTATGATATTACCAAAGTAGAGATGTATTCGCTGCGTCGTCAAATTGGGGTGGTTCTGCAAGATACGCTGTTATTTAATGGTACCGTTCAAGATAATATTGCTCTGAGTAATCCCGATGCCGGGAGTGATGAAATTATTCGAGCGGCGAAAATTGCAGCAGCACACGAGTTTATTATGGGTTTGCCCAATGGGTACAATACTGTTGTGGGAGAACGAGGGGGATCTCTGTCAGGGGGACAACGCCAACGAATTGCGATCGCTCGTACTGTCTTACAAAATCCCCGCTTACTGATTCTCGATGAAGCCACCAGTGCCTTAGATTATCAGTCTGAACGCCTGGTTTCCGAAAATTTAGAAGTAGCTTTTGAAGGTCGAACCGTCTTTTTTATTACCCACCGTCTACCAACGGTTAGAAATGCCGATAGCATTATTATGATGGATCAGGGTTCAGTGGTAGAGCAGGGCAGTCACGATGAACTGATGGCACTTAAAGGGCGTTATTACTGTCTATTCCAACAACAGGAATCCCAACAATAGTAGGTTTTCAATGGAAAAAGCGAAATTAACGATTTTTGATCGATCTCCTCCGATAAAATAGCAACTTGGGGTAGGCGTTCAACGGTGAGGAGTGAGTTGATTATGAGTTGTTGAGTCAATAAAGCAAACAAAAGACCATTAAAAAACGAGATCACAATGAAATCTTCTATATCACTTTCCGATCAACCCGTCATTTTAGAGAAACCTGCCTTTTGGTCCCATATGTTTTTATGGGTAATCATGCTCGTTTCAACTTCAGCGATTGTCTGGGCTTATTTCGCTCGGATTGAACAAACGGTTCCTGCGGTTGGAGAACTTGAGTTTTCCGACGGGGCGCGAGAGATTCAGGCCCCCACAACCGGCGCAGTGGTGAGATTACACGTTGAAAATGGCGATCGGGTTGTTAAAAATCAACCCCTCCTCACTTTTAGCCCGACCAATCCGGGTGCAGATCTGAAATCCTTAGAACAAGTTCGAGAAACTTTAGAGCAAGAAAATAAATTCTATGAAGGAGTTGTTAGGGGTCAAGGAAGTGGACCACTTTCGGCTGAATTGGATACTTTAATTACAGAGCGAGAAGCCCGTATTGGGGAAAATCAAGCCCTGCAATCCCTGCTTGACGAACTTTACAATAATCGAGGGGGAATCGGGAGTTATAATCCCAGTCTCAGTGGTTTGGTGTCAAACTATCGGGCTGAATATGTCTCTCGAATTAATACGGTACAACTGCAAATTCAAGAGTTAGAAAAACAACTCAATCAAGCAGAAGATGCCGAAGCCGCAGCGCGTGATCAATTAAGGGTTGCTCAATCTCAGTTAGATTATGCTCACAATCAACTCGCTTATTCCCAAGAACAATTAAATTCTTCGCGAGAACAACTCGAACTCGCTAGAGGACAACTGGAAAAATCTAAAGAAGTTTTAGATTCTAATCAACGAATTCTCGGTAGACTTGATCCGTTAGTTGAAGAAGGGGCGATCGCTGAACTTCAACAAGATCGCCAACAGCAAGAAGTTCTCAGAGGGGAAAATGAAGTCCTCCGACAACAAGATCAAATCGAAACCCGTCTCGGCGAAATTCACCAGCGTCAAGGCG
>CAZNCM010000450.1:2776-4362 GCA_964571155.1 uncultured Lyngbya sp.
AATTAATACCCGTAGAGGAGAGGTCAATGCTCGTCAGGGTGAAATTGCTCGGATCGAAGCTGAAATTCAAAATCAAAGGGTTGAACAGGAACGGCTTCAGGTGGCAATTTCTCGAACCACAGAACAATTGCAAAATACAAAAGATGCTTGGGCTAGAGAACTCTATACTCGGATTGAAGAAAATAAAAAGGCAATTGCGAGTACAGATGCTCAACTGGGTCGATATAAACTTGAAAATACGAAGCGATTGTCTGAAATTAATGCTCAACTTGAAAAAGTCGAACAAGAGCGAAATACTCAAGTGTTACGAGCGCCTTCTGGGGGAATTGTTTATGAACTGGCTCCTTCGACCAAAGATGAATCGGAATTAGACTTGAATCAAGATGAGATTTGTCAGTACATTACTACTTCTGTTCTTAATTCAGGAGATCCTCAGATCAAGCGCTGTGAAGAAGCCTATTATGAAGCCCAACAAACGGAAACTTTACTGCAAATTTTAGATGATGATGGCGGTTTAGAAGCAGTTGCTTATGTTCAAAATACTGATGTGGCTTTGGTGTTAAATGCGCTAAGAAATAAGCGAGAAAAGCTGGCTCCTTACAATAACCAGGAAGTCGCCGGAGAGGTGATAGAATGTACACCCGAGAAAGATTGTGTTTGTCCAGAGTCGGAAGAAGCCCGTCAACAATTAGGTTTGGGTGATCGCGATTGTATTCCGGTGGAAGTGAATATTGATGCGTTTCCTGCGGGGGAATTTGGTACCGTTCCCGGTGAGTTAAAATGGATTAGCCAAGAAGCCATTCCACCCGATGAATTACGTCAATATTTTTCGTTTAAAGCGAAGATTCAGTTAGAACGAGAACACTTTGTTTTAAGTGAAGATGAAGAGATCAAAGTGGATCTACAAGCAGGTATGGCGGTAAATTCTAAGATTAATATTGGTAAACGAACGGTTTTACAAATGTTGTTCAGCCGCCTAACTGGACAGTTTAACAGTGTTACCAATGTGAGATAATTCATCAATTAGAAACAGAGAATCGTTATTCAGTGACTCGCGTAGGGGGAATTGAGAAATTTCTCCTACTCGTAATTCCTCACTCTCAGCTTTTGATTATAAATATGGATGTTCAAACAATCTTTGAGTCTTTCTAAAACGTCTTTTATTCTTCTGGCTTTCTATCTTTTACCCCTCGTGATTGTGATTGGGTTTATTACCCAGTTTGGGGTGAATATTCCCGTTTATGATCAATGGGTGTTACCAAAGTTATTGGAAAAAGTCGCTACACAGCAACTCGCGTTTAGTGATTTATTTGAACTTCATAATAATCATCGCATTCTTTTTCCTCGTCTCATTTTTATCGGGTTAGCATTTCTATCAGACTGGAATATTAAACTCGAAATGTTCTTTAGTTTGGGGTTAGCTGTTTGTACATTTATTGCGCTTTATCTTCTGGCTTCTCTAACTTCATCTCCCCGAGATCGCAACTTATTTCATTTAGCCAATCTGTTAACGGGTTACTTAATTTTTAGTTTAAATCAAGAATGGCTTTGGGGATTTCAACTCCCTATTTTTTTGATTAATTTAT
>CAZNCM010000451.1:0-4356 GCA_964571155.1 uncultured Lyngbya sp.
AATCGAGGGCGTATAAACACCACCAAACGTCCCTAAACCTGAACCGGGTTGTTGGGGAGGCTGAGGACTTGATGGTTCCGAACGAGGAAACACGAGGAATTTCACGTTTGTCGTTGAGTTCTAATACAAACAACAAGGATTTACTAAACTCCTTGTCTATCTTATTGTGCAGCGAAAAGCTAACAATCTAGCTTAACAGCCCCAGGTTACAGAGTAACAAATAGCTGGAGAATTAGGTGGGGTGGGGGATCATTTCAGTCACCAGTAATCTGTTAGAGTCAATGTACCTATTTAATCGGTTAGGGGCATTGATTCTCGTTTACAGTTGGGCTCGATGGAATGTAAAATAGAGGAATCGGGAGGATCGAGTGCTATAGTTGGCTACATAATTTGATCAAATAATGGTTATTCAATCAATCTAATCCAAACTTTCATTATTAAAGTTAACGATTAAAATATAGGACTAAAAAAGAGTTTCAATATCAGGATAATTCCGATCTCCAACAAATCTCTTTCAATACCCAAAAATCATTATGGAAATTACCACACATAAAATTCCCGGATATCAAATTATTGAACAACTGCATAATGGAGCTCGCACTTTAGTCTATCGAGGAATTCAAAACAGTAATTCTCAACCCGTCGTTCTGAAAATTTTACGAGAGAAATATCCCAGTTTTAGCGATTTAGTACAGTTTATAAATCAATATACGATTACTCGCCACCTAAATATCTCTAATATTATTAAACCTTACAATCTAGAACCCTATAAAAATGGTTATGTTTTAGTCATGGAAGATTTTGGCGGAATTTCCCTCAGCCAATATATTCAAACAAAACCCCTAACTGTTGCCCAATTTCTGCCCATCGCCATTCAAATTGTTGAGACTCTACGCCAATTGCAAGGGGCGCGAGTGATTCATAAAGATATCAAACCCGCCAATATTCTCATTAACCCCACAAGTCTTAAAGTCAAAATTATTGACTTTTCTATTTCTTCATTATTACCCAAAGAAACTCAAGAAATTCAGAATCATCAAATCCTAGAAGGTACTTTAGCCTATCTCTCACCCGAACAAACGGGACGAATGAATCGGGGAATTGATTATCGCAGTGACTTCTATTCCTTGGGCGTAACGTTCTATCAATTATTGAGTGGAAAATTGCCATTTTTAACCGATGATCCAATGGAATTAGTTCACTCTCATATCGCCAAAATTCCCCCATTTTTGCAACAATTAAATCCCGAAATTCCCGGCGTATTGTCAGAGATTGTAATGAAGTTAATGGCAAAAAATGCTGAAGATCGCTATCAGAGTGCTTTGGGGCTTCAACAAGATTTAGAAACCTGTTGGCATCAACTTCAATCTACAGGTCAAATTGCCAACTTTACGATTGCACAACGGGATTTATCAGAACGCTTTATTATTCCTGAAAAACTCTATGGTCGGAAAACTGAAGTTGAAACGTTATTAAATGCTTTTGAAAGAGTTAGTAATTCCCCCGAAGGAAAAGCAGAACTGATGTTATTTGCAGGATTTTCGGGCATTGGTAAAACGGCGGTTGTCAATGAAGTTCATAAACCCATTGTCCGACAAAGAGGTTATTTTATCAAAGGCAAATATGACCAATTTAATCGGAATATTCCGTTCAGTGCATTTGTGCAAGCCTTTCGAGATTTGATGGGACAGCTTTTGACGGAAAGCGATCTAAAATTGCAACAATGGAAAGCCAAAATATTGCAAGCTTTAGGAGAAAATGGACAAGTTATTATTGATGTTATTCCCGAACTAGAACTCTTGCTCGGAAAACAACCGTCTGTCGTCGAACTCTCGGGAAGTGCGGCTCAAAATCGGTTTAATTTATTATTCCAAAAATTTGTTCACGTCTTTACCAGCGTTGAGCATCCATTGGTGATTTTTTTGGATGACTTGCAATGGTCAGATTCAGCCTCGTTGAAGTTATTAAAACTGCTGATGAAAGATGGGGGTTACTTGTTGATTTTGGGAGCCTATCGGGATAACGAAGTGTCACCCGTTCATCCGTTTATGCTGACGGTCAATGAACTAGAAAAAATCGGAGAAACCGTCAACACTATTACTCTCAATCCCTTGAGTCAGAGAGATATTAATCAATTAATTGCGGATACTTTGAGTTGTGAATTATCCCGAGCCAAACCCTTAACCGAATTGGTTTATAAAAAAACTCGTGGAAATCCCTTTTTTACCACCCAATTTCTGAAAGCCCTTCACGATAAGCAACTGATTCAATTTAATTTAGATGCGGGATATTGGCAATGTGACATCAGCAAAGTGAAAGCCCAAACTTTGACAGATGATGTGGTTGAGTTTATGGCTTTACAGTTGCAGAAATTACCGATAGCTACTCAAAATATCTTGAAATTAGCCGCTTGTATTGGGGCGCAGTTTGATTTAAAAACGTTAGCGATTATTTGCGAACAGTCAGAAGTAGAAACGGCTACTAATTTATGGGAAGCATTGCAAGAAGGATTAATTGTACCGCTTAATGAAAGTTACAAGTTTTTTCAAGAGGAAACAAAGATTCAGCAAACCGATCAAACGATTACCGTTCCTTACCGATTTCTACATGATCGTATTCAACAAGCTGCCTATTCATTAATTCTAGATCATCAAAAACAACAGACCCATTATCGCATTGGAAAACTACTTTTACAACAAACTTCCCCAGAAACAAGAGAAGAGCAAATTTTTGAACTGGTGAATCAATTAAACTATGGAATCTCTTTGATTACTGAACACACAGAACGAGATGAATTAGCCCAACTTAATCTTACAGCCTGTCGTAAAGCCAGAAGCGCAACCGCCTATCAAGCCGCCCGAGAATATGCCGAAATCGGGCTAAATTTGCTCGGAAGTCAAGCTTGGCAACGACATTATCAAATGACTCTCGCCCTCCATGAATTAGCCGCAGAAATCGCTTCTTTGTGCGGTGACTTTGAACAGATGGAAAAGTTTATTAATCTTGCCATAGAACAAGCACAATCTTTAATCGAACAGGTTAATGTTTACCGCATAAAAATTCAATCCAATGTCTCTCAAAATAAATCCGCTGAAGCCGTTGCTATCGCTTTAACTCTACTCCAACAATTAGGCGTAACATTCCCAGAAACACCGACCCCAACAGATATTAAACAATCATTTCAAGAGATCGCCGAACTGATTGGCAACCGAAAAATTGAAGATTTAGTTCACTTATCTGGGATGACGGATGTCGAAAAACTTGCCATTATTCAGATTGCGAGTAGCATTATGGCAGCCGCTTACATTAGTGGCTCTCCGCTCTATCCTTTGTTAGTTTCTTTGTGTGTCAAACTCTCTATTCAGTATGGAAATACATCCGCTTCTGCTTTGAGTTATATTTCCTATAGTATTATTTTATGTAATCTATTTCAAGATGTCAATACTGCTACAAAGTTTAGTCAGTTAGCCCTGAAAGTTATCGCTAAATTAGACCTAAAAACTGTTAAACCAGAAGTCTATAATATTGTCGGAACATTTATGTTACACCGAACTGCTCACATCAAAGAAACCTTATCTTTCTTACAAGACAGTTATACCATTGGAGTCGAATTTGGCTATCTCGAATATGGGGGTTATAGTGCTAGTACGGTTTGCAACTATTCTTTTTGGTGCAGTCAGCCTTTGGGAATTTTGCAACAAGAGACTCGCACCTATACCAATGGTTTGATTCAATTAAATCAATTAACCGCCGCCAATTATTGTCGGATTACTTGGCAATCGATTTTAAATTTATTAAAGGGTGTAGAACATCCTGAATTTTTCTCGGGAGAAGCAATCCCAGAAGAAACAGAATTTCTCTCTTTGCTGCTTTCAAATAACGATCTTTATGGCGTGTATTTGTTTTATTTGTATAAGCTGACGTTTTGCTTTTGGTTTGGGGAAATCGAGCCAGCCGAAAACTATGCCACAGAGTTTAGGAAGTATTTAAAAGTTGGTGCGGGAACCTTTGGTGAAGCGCTGTTTTATTTCTATGATTCTTTAATTGTTTTAGCACAGTTGAGTCAGCCCTTAAATGAGGATTCAGCAGGATTAAAGCGTGTAGAACAAAACCAAATTCAGTTACAGCACTGGGCGGATTATGCCCCAATGAATCACCAGCATAAAGTGAATTTAGTCGCTGCCGAAAAATACAGAGTTTTGGGCAAAAAATTAGAAGCAATTGAATACTATGACCAAGCCATTAAAGGAGCAAAAGAACACGAATATATCCAAGAAGTTGCCTTAGCCAATGAACTCGCCGCTAAATTCTACCTGGACTGGGAAAAAGAAAAAGTTGCGAGCGGTTATCTACAAG
>CAZNCM010000452.1:0-3144 GCA_964571155.1 uncultured Lyngbya sp.
CTTTGCAGACTCAAGAACTCGATCCTGAACTAAATAAACGAGGTTATGAGGGGGAATTAGCTAGCTATGATGCTGGACTTAAAGCTATTGAAGAGATTCATCCAGAAGATTGGAAAGAAGCTTGCGGGGTGTTACATCATGTGATTGGGAAAGCACATTATATAGAGGGAAGAAAGAAAGCTAGTTCTGGGTCAATGTCATTTGAGTATTTATGGAGAGAAGCAGAAAAAAGTTATAACAAGGCATTGTCAATACTCAAGCCACCAGAATTTAAAGAATTGCATCTAGAAGTTCTAAGTAGTTTAATTCAAGTATTGCTTAATTTGGGTGAAAATAACCAAGCTAAGAAGCTACAACGTGACGGAACCGATTTATTAAATAAAATGTTAGCCGGGCCAAAACGATCAGAATATAGTAAAAGAAAACTCAAGCTGAAATTTGCAGATTTTCAACAGGTAACAGTTGCTCTCGCTATTCAATTTGGTCAGATAAAAGACGCTTTAATTTTGGCAGAAGAAGGGAAAAATACTTGTTTACGATGGTTGTTGCCAGTTGGCGAATTCCCGGAAACTAACTATGCTACAATTCAGTCTTTTGTTAATCCTAAAACGGCTGTGGTTTATTGGTATTTGAGTCCGGCTACACTGACAACCTTTATTATTAAATCGGGTCGTTCTACTCCGATTATAATTAGCTATCCAAGAAATAAACCCGAACAGTCTGAAGCTTCTCAGCGTTTAAGTCAATTTGAAGAATGGAAAGAAGATTGGGATAAAGAGTATCGTAATTATCGTCAAGCCCCTAAAAATAAACGAAATCGAGATCATTCTTGGCGTCAGGAAATGCAGCAACGGTTGTTTGAACGTCAGACCCAGCCTGGAAACCTGAAGTATATTCTGAATATAGAAAAAATTGAACAGCATCTTGTCGGGATTGAAAAATTGATTTTGATGCCTCATCGAGATTTGCATCGGTTTCCGCTTCATGCTTTGTTTTCTGATCATTTTATTGTGACCTATCTTCCCAGTTTTCAAATAGGTATTCTGCTGAAAAATAGAGAAAAAAATTCAAACAATACTTTACTGAGTGTTGAAAATCCAACTGTAAATAATTCAACTCAAAATTTAGAATTTGCACGAGTGGAGGCTGAAGGCATCGCTCAATATTTTGAGGAAGTTACATCTATTCGTAAACAGAAAGCAACGAAATCAGAATTAGAAAAATATATTGAAAGTAATTTTGGTGTATTTCACTTTGCTGGACACGCCGAACACGTGCCTGAAAATCCTCAACGTTCAAGACTAATATTATCAAATCCAGATCAAAATGATCGTCCGGATTTAACGTTAGCTGAACTGAATCAATATAATGTTCTCGGCTATAACAATATGTTTGCTGGTTGCAACTTAGTGACATTATCAGCTTGTGAAACAGCCCTTACAAACGATGAAACAATGACCTCTGAATATGTAGGTTTGGTAAGTGGATTTCTTCGGAGTGGCGCGACTCAAGTGGTGAGTACATTATGGACAGTTGAATCAGCCGCAAGTGCATTAGTGATGATTGAATTTTATCGTCAACGCTCCCTCGGAAAATTGAATATAGAAGCTTTAGCTACAGCCGTTGATTGGCTACGAAATTTAATGGCAAAAGATTTACAGCAGTGGCGAGAAGATTTTCTGGCAAACCTTCCAGAATCACTAGACTTAAGACGAAAAACTTTGATTGAGGATAGTCTAGATGCGGAAGATTGGGTTAATATAGAAGCAGATACAAAAATCTATAGCAGTCCTTATTATTGGGCAGCGTTTATTATCTCAGGAAAGGTGATTTGATGCAGTACGAAGACACAAAAATACTAAATGCTTTTATGACGGCAGCTCTGCGTCTAGAGAACTCCCTGCCTGATGATATTAGATCTAAACTTGATCGGATTGCTGAACGCTTCCCAGATTCGATTTGGGAACTACGAAATTTGGCAAAACATTACAAACCTCTAGAGCAAGAATACAAGGCAGCGCGACGAGAAATGCCGAGTGAAGGAGAACGTTTAAAGTCTCCTGAATCTGAGTCGATAGAATTAACAGAATTAACCGTTCAAGAACCTACTGTGGGTTGGGATGAGGTTGAGCGTCGGTTGGGAAAAACTTTTTTAGACATGGTATTAGACATGATTGAGCGATCGCATCCAGAGTATGATCGTAAAATGGCAGAAGCACTAGAAGAAGGCTTGGTAGAGCTAAATTCAGGTAACTGTACTGTGTTAACCACCGAAGAAGAAATTGATGACTGGCTTGACAAATTATTCGATACTTCTGACGAAGAATTATGAGGACAGCCTAAAAGAGTTAGGTAAACATTACAAAGGGAAAGCAAAGCAAATTTTCAAGCAGTTTGTAGGTAATCAGCTTCTGAAACGGCTAGCTTCCGATCCCTATCCTCTCAAGTCAAGGTCTGAGCCTCTACCCAGTAATGTTAGTTTACCTGACGGATTAGCATTTCGGAAGCTTGAATTTAAAATGCAACCCAGATTAGGCGGTGGCTCTGGGGAGGGTCGGTTAATGTATTTAGTTGATTCTGAGCAAAAAAAAGTAGTATTGTTGTGGATTTATACCCATGAAGAGTTTCCGAAACGTCCTCCGGCTCAAAGGCTGAGAAAACAGATTAATGAAGGACTTACTTTTTTGTTAGATGAAGACGATTCTTTGAAGAATAATTAGAGTATTGACTAGGATATTTAGATACAATTCAGGTAAATTTCTGGCTGACTTGGGATTAATCTACATCTTGTCCAAGTCCGTGATCGCAGTCTCGGGATCGCCATTAACCCGGATGAACCGCTAAAATAGATCGACTTGGGGATCAGCCGAATCAAATTAGGGATTATCATAATAAAAGTCGAGTCACAGATGACTCTGTTCCCAGCGGCCTCCTGTGACCCATAGCCCATTTGCTGCACGAAAAAATCACCAATTATGTTCGACGCCCTTGCTGAACGCTTAGACTCCGCTTGGAAAAAACTCCGGGGTCAAGACAAAATCACCGAGTCCAACATTCAAGACGCCCTGAAAGATGTCCGTCGGGCTTTACTCGAAGCCGATGTTAATCTCCAGGTTGTCAAAGAATTCGTCGCCGAAGTCGGGG
>CAZNCM010000452.1:3168-4339 GCA_964571155.1 uncultured Lyngbya sp.
CAGGTATTGTCAGGCGTGCGACCAGGAGAACAGTTCGTCAAAATCGTGCATGATGAACTGGTAAAGGTCATGGGAGAAAGTAACGTTCCCCTGGCAAAAGCCGACTCCCCGCCCACAATTGTGTTAATGGCGGGTTTACAAGGGACGGGTAAAACCACCGCAACGGCTAAATTAGCCCTGCATCTTCGCAAAGAAAACCGCAGTGCGTTGATGGTGGCGACAGACGTCTATCGACCTGCGGCGATCGATCAGTTGAAAACCCTCGGCCAGCAGATCGAAGTTCCGGTGTTTGAACTCGGAAGTGATGCCGATCCGGTGGAAATTGCCCGTCAAGGCGTGGAATACGCCAAAACCCAGGGCGTTGATACCGTGATTATTGACACCGCAGGTCGTCTGCAAATCGATCAAGACATGATGGCGGAACTCGCCCGCATCAAAGCAGTAGTTCAACCCCATGACACGCTGTTAGTCGTTGATGCGATGACCGGACAAGAAGCCGCCACCTTGACCCAAACCTTTAACGAACAGATTGGCATTAGCGGCGCGATTCTGACAAAATTAGATGGGGATAGTCGAGGCGGTGCGGCCCTGTCCATCCGGAGAATATCCGGTGCGCCGATTAAATTTGTGGGGGTGGGTGAAAAAGTCGAAGCCCTGCAACCGTTTTACCCGGAACGGATGGCCTCTCGCATTTTAGGAATGGGGGATGTCCTGACCCTCGTTGAGAGGGCGCAGGAAGAATTCGACATCGCAGATGCTGAGAAAATGCAGCAGAAGATCATGGAAGCCAAATTTGACTTCACAGACTTCTTGAAGCAAACTCGGCTGATGAAAAACATGGGTTCACTCGGGGGTTTGGCAAAGTTGATTCCGGGGATGAATAAAATCTCCAAAGAACAACTTGAACAGGGAGAACAACAGTTGAAGCGATCGGAAGCGATGATCAATTCAATGACAACAGAAGAACGCAAGAACCCCGATGTGTTGGCAAGTTCTCCCTCTCGGCGTCGGCGCATTGCCAAAGGATCGGGTCACAGTGAAAAAGATGTCATGCGACTGGTGGGCGACTTCCAGAAAATGCGGGGCATGATGAAGCAAATGGGTCAAGGTACCTTTCCCGGAATGGGAGGAATGCCCGGAATGGGAGGAATGCCCGGAATGGGAGGAATGC
>CAZNCM010000453.1:0-1435 GCA_964571155.1 uncultured Lyngbya sp.
TTCAATCAAATCTTGCTTAGACAAGCTGTTTTTTCCTCAATTCAACCGAACTGCTCCTTGAACCTATCTTTGCCGTTCCAGACAGACTAGCTCTAACCCTCGGCTGATTGGCGCTCAAGATGCAATTCTTAACATATTTTATCAAAATCTTCAAATAAATGGAGGGACTCATGTTAAGGGGAGACCGCCTGCTAGTTAGAGTCTAGCCTGAAGAACGAAGTATCTTGTCAATGCAGAAATCAGGATTTGGTCAGACTTAAAGCTGTTGCTCTCCCACCCATTCAAGAGAACACAAAACCATTAAGCAACAATTGCCTTTTTCAAGGCATCTGTCACCTGATCAAGCGGAAGATTCCCATTGACCACACTCAACTGATTGCGATCTTGATAGAACTGAATTAACGGTTCCGTTTGTTCATGATACACTTGCAAGCGATGACGAATGGTTTCTTCACTATCATCAGCCCGACCCCGAGCTAGTAAGCGCTCAATCAAAACCTCATCCGGGACTTCCAAATTGATCGTACTCAAACTGTTGTTGGAATCAGCATTTTCGGAACTCTGTTCAGCCTTCTGTCGCTGCACCAGACTTTCAACAAAAGTTGCTTGAGTCACATTCCGAGGAAAACCATCAAGAATCCAACCCTTTTGAGCATCCGACTGATCAAGACGCTCCTGCACCATATTGAGAATCAACTGATCGGGAACCAAATCTCCTTGATCCATAAACGCTTTGGCTTTTTGACCTAAATCAGTCTGTTGAGCGACATGAGTTCTCAAGATATCACCCGTTGAGATATGAGGAACCGCTAACAGCTCAGACAACCGTGCCGACTGTGTTCCTTTACCTGAACCTGGAGGGCCTAAAAAAATAACTTGAACCACTATCGCTTCACCATTCCTTCATAGCGTTGAGAAATTACATAGGTTTGCACCTGTTTCGCCGTGTCAATGGCTACACCCACCAAAATCAGGAGAGAAGTGGCACCAAATCCGCGAAAAGTGGGAACCCGAGTCGCAGTTTCAACGACAGTGGGAATAATCGCCACAAACCCTAAAAAGATCGCCCCTAAAAAGGTCAATCGATTTAAAACCCGCTCAATATATTCACTGGTCGCTCGACCTGGACGAATTCCCGGAATAGACGCCCCCATTTTCTTCAAGTTCTGCGCCATATCCACAGGTTGCAAAATCAGCGACGCATAGAAATAACTAAAGAACAAGATCAACACCAAATAGAAAGCGGCATACAACCAAGGAGTCGGTCCACTCGGACTCAGAGCGGTCGCAATTTGAACTAAAATTGGATTGTTGGTAAATTGCGAGAGGGATGCAGGTAAAATCAAAACAGCCGAAGCAAAAATGATCGGCATCACCCCACCCTGATTCAGTCGCAACGGTAAATAACTGGTTTTTTCCCGATAAAGTTTCCGAC
>CAZNCM010000453.1:1542-3332 GCA_964571155.1 uncultured Lyngbya sp.
GACAATCGCGCGATCGCCACTTTGAGCCAATTCAATCGTATTTCCCAACGATCTCGGCAGAACCGCCACAATATTGACAAAAATCAGCAATGAAGCCCCGTTCCCAATTCCGCGCTCGGTAATCAGTTCCGACACCCACATGACAAACATTGCCCCAGCGGACAAAGCCAAGACGACCTCAGCCATAAACAAAGGCCCCGGACTTTCAGCAAAAGGACTCACCCACAAAGCCAGACCAATACTTTGCAGAACAGACCATCCGAAGGCAACATAACGGGTAATCTGAGAAATCTTACGCCGCCCTGCTTCCCCTTCATTTTTCTGCAAATCTTCTAAAGTCGGTAATGCAGCCGTCATCAACTGCATGATGATCGAAGCATTAATAAAGGGTAAAATTCCCAAGGCAAAAATTCCCAGAGCTGAAAGCCCTCCCCCGACAAACAAATCCAAAAAGCCAATTACGGGGCTATTTTGAATATTGGCACTAAAGGCAGCGCGATCAATTCCGGGAATGGGTAAAAATACCCCTAAACGAACTAAAATTAACAAGCCAATGGTGACCAGGATACGACCTCGTAACCCTGCGGCTTGAGCCATCTGCAAAAACGTCTCTTGTGCAGTTGGTGCTTTATCTCGACTAACAACCATTAAGGACTACCTCTTTCAAACCAAGTTGAACCGGGATCGCTCAGTCTTGCTCTGTCTGAGTTTCCTGAGTTTCTCCACTTGTTTTACTTTTGGCATCAATCGTCTCACAACTTCCCCCTGCGGCTTCAATTTTTGAGCGAGCGGTTTGGGTAAAAGCTGCGGCTTTGACTTGCAGTGGCACATTGAGTTCCCCATCTCCTAACACTTTTAACGGGCCATTATTACTGGTTAAAATTCCCGCTTTTTGTAAAGAATCAAGGGTAACTTCTGTATTGGCACTGCACGATGCCAACTTTCCTACATTAATGGTAGTGTACTGTTTCCGATTCACCAGAGGAAAGCCCTTTAATTTGGGCAAACGTCTGTAGAGAGGATTTTGACCTCCTTCAAATCCCGGTCGGGTACTTCTCCCGGAGCGAGCTTTTTGACCGCGCATCCCTTTACCACAGCTTGCCCCTTGGCCTGCGGAAATTCCTCGACCCAGGCGACGACGACGCTTGCGGGAGCCGGCTTTTGGTACGGCATCTTCTAATCTCATGTTTTTTTAGGTGTGATCAGTTATCAGTTGTTGTAGATGAGAATTTTCATTCTCTAGTGCTAACTCAATCCGTTAACTTGCATAAAGCTGCTCAACCGAAATTCCCCGTTCTCGGGCAACTTCTGACAAGGTTCTTAAGCTGGTGAGTGCATCAACGGCGGCTCGGGCATTATTGAGTGGGTTACTCGAGCCGAGTTGTTTGGCGAGGATATTGCGAACGCCAGCGAGTTCAAGAACCGTTCGGACAGCTCCCCCGGCAATTACCCCAGTACCAGGTGCTGCGGGACGGATTAGCACTTTTGCACCGCCACCTTCTCCTTGAACCAGATGGGGAATGGAGTAGGATTTGGTCAGAGGCACTTCGATCACATTTTTGCGACCATCTGCAACTCCTTTTTTAACCGCTCCAATCACATCGGCAGCTTTTCCGACCCCAACACCCACTTGACCCCGTTCGTTACCGACGATCACAATCGCCCGGAAACTGAGTTTTTTACCACCCTTGACGACTTTAGTCACCCGACGAATTTGTACAACCCGTTCTTGCCATTCTGTGTCTTTTTCTTTGGCGCGATTGCCTTTTTTGCGACGCTGCTGTTGTTGT
>CAZNCM010000453.1:3342-4070 GCA_964571155.1 uncultured Lyngbya sp.
CTGGGGCGTTCTCGTGGCCGTCCGAGATGCGGAGCGGGTGCTCTACGGCGTGATCGACCAGCCCTACACCGCCGAGCGCTTCTCGGGCGGCTTCGGCAAGAGCTTTGACTCGACCGTGATAAAGGTAGCCACCTCGGTCAAAAACGACTTTGCTGATCCCTTGAGAGAGTAAACGTTGAGCTAGAAGCTGTCCCACTTGTACAGAAGCATCACAAGTTCCCCCGGTTTCGACTTGGGTTTTGAGATCGGGATCAAGGGTAGAAGCAGCAGCCAGGGTATGATGTTGAGTATCATCAATCACCTGAGCATAGATGTGTTTGTGAGAGCGAAATACGGCTAACCGAGGCCGTTCGGAAGTGCCAAACACTTTGCGTCGAACACGGCGATGCCGACGAGTGCGGGATTCTCTGCGAGTCTGTTTCATGGTTTATTTCTTGGCTTTACCTGCTTTACCTGCTTTACGTCTGACTTGTTCTCCGGCATAGCGGATGCCTTTCCCTTTGTAGGGTTCAGGGGGACGAACGGCACGAATTTGAGCGGCGACATTCCCCACAACTTCTTTGTCAATGCCGCTAACAATCACGTTGGTATTGTTTTCAACCGCAACAGTAATCCCCTGGGGTGGGTTCATCTCCACGGGTTTGCTGTAGCCGACATTGAGAATCAAATTTTTTCCTTGAACTTGCGCCCGATATCCAACCCCTTGAATTTCCAGGCGTTTTTCAAAT
>CAZNCM010000453.1:4100-4324 GCA_964571155.1 uncultured Lyngbya sp.
AGGGTACGAGATAATCCATGTCGTTGACGAGCGACCCGGGACTCATCACGCCGTTTAACCAATAAGGTTTCACCGTCTTGTTCAAATAACACTTGAGCGGGTAGCACCCGAGAGAGTTCGCCTTTGGGGCCTTTGACGGTGATTTGTTGTCCCTCAATGGTTAAGGTGACTTTCGGGGGAATCGGAATTGGTGAGTGTCGCGGTTCCGGGCCGCGTGTTAGGAA
>CAZNCM010000454.1:0-1858 GCA_964571155.1 uncultured Lyngbya sp.
GATCGGTTCGGTGGAATTTGTACCTGATCCGAGAGAATTTGCCATCAATACAACAATCAACATAAATACCAAAAATCCAATTAACCGATCAATCGGATCGAGAAGTATTTCTTTTCGAGTTTTTTGACCGCAAAAGTTACAATATATCCAATCTCCCCGTTCTTCCCGGGCGCAGGGTAGAGATTGTAAACTTTTCATTTCTTTGTAAGGACATACCATCATAATAACCTCTTTTGGGGTATAGAATTCACTAATTTTTTGAGTATCTTTATCGGACAAAAATTCGCCCGTAAACGTTTGGAAGAGTGGCAGCGAAGTTAATTAATCAGTTGGAATCATCAACATCACGTTATTGGTGAGAATTTCCACTGCGATCGCACTTTCGCCCAAAGCTTTTCCCATCAAATAAGACTGCTGCAAAGTGGCGGTTAAATGTTGCTGTAAAACATCCAACGTTGCGTAAAGAAGCGTTAAAACCACCAAAGGGTTCAATCAGTTGATGAATGTGGGGTTTGGCGTCTGAAAACTTAGAAGCCGGAACATGAAAAACAACCGAATAGCCTAAAGTATTCACGGGTATTTTTGACTTGGCGATCGCATTTTGTACCATCGGATGCAACGTTCGGTTACTGGGAGAGTTGAAGGTGAGGTTGGCGAAGATGTCTTTAATGTGTTCCATGATTGGGTTTTTAATTCGACAACCCAAGCATCGCAGAGGTTTCAGGGATTTGTCAGGAGGATGTTTGGGTTGAAAGATGGGGGTAGCTGAGGGACTTGGAACTCCCAAAATTGGGGGGCTAGGGGGGCGCAGAATTGGCTAAGAAAGGGATATCATGGGGATAAGGGTGAGTAAGAGTGACTGAAAATGACCCCATCCCGCAAACCTCGAAGTATTGCAGCAACTCCTGAAGGTATCCAGAAACTTAAGGATGCTCGGAAAGAAAAAGGCTTGACAAATCAAACAATTTCGGATGAGACATATAAAAAATATGGTAATGCGGGTATTAGTGAAGCTTCAGTTAACAACTTTATTACCAAAAAAAAACCAGTCCAACCCGAGAGCGTCATAAAAATAATTGAAGTATTAGGACTAAAACCTGAAGATATTGTCGCTCTAGAAGAATGGCAGATTGTAACGGGTGAAGTCAAGCGTCATAAAAATTCAAAAAATAAACCAATTAACTGGCACGAAATTTGTCAAAAACAAGCAACAGAACGGCAAAAAATTACAACCAATTCCCTAACGTTTAAAGATGGCATTAAACACAACCGAGAACAGCTTTATGTTCCTTTGGGTTTGGTGGAACGCAAGAAACGGGAACGGCGAACCGATGAATCTTCCGCCGAAAAGGGTTCGCAAATGTACGCCCCAGAAACCTATGAAGTGACCCAAACTTACGCCCAAAAACGGTTTTTTGAGGAGGTGATTCAACAGGGGAAAAGCAACAGTCAAGGGAAACGGTTGGCGGTGATTGGAGAACCGGGGGCGGGAAAAACTACGCTGTTGCAAGAACTTGAACAGTGGGTGTTAAATCAAACTGATTTGATTCCGGTTTGGGTGTCTTTGGCGAGTTTGGGCGAGAAAACTTTAGAGGACTATTTGCTAAACAATTGGCTAAAAGAGGTTCGGGAGTTAATACAAGTTACCCCGGAAGATATGGAAGCACTAAAACAGTTATTTGAGGATAAAAAAGTCTGGTTGCTGTTGGATGGGGCGGATGAAATGTCCGGCCGATCGCAAAACCTTCTAGGGGATATCGCCTCTCAAATTAACGGCTGGCTGGCTTCGGCGAGGGTGATTCTCACCTGTCGGCTGAATGTTTGGGATGGAGAGAAAAACGCCTTAGACACCTTTGAT
>CAZNCM010000454.1:1906-4309 GCA_964571155.1 uncultured Lyngbya sp.
GAACAAGTTCATTTATTTATTGAGAAATGGTTTGATTCCCCCCAATCGTTAAAAGGGGAGAAGGGGGAGAGTTTAGCAGTTGAATTGAAGCGACAACTGGAAGAACCGAATCAAAGCCGAATTCGAGATTTAATTAAAAATCCCCTGCGGTTGGCGTTATTGTGTCGAACTTGGCAACGACGTCGGGGAAATTTACCGGAAACTCAAGCCGAATTGTATGGGCGATTTGTGGAAGATTTCTACATCTGGAAAGGGGATAAATTTCCGACGAGTTCCCAACAGCGAAAACGACTCAATCAAGGGTTGGGACAGTTGGCGTTGAGGGCGATAGAGGGGGAAAAATCTCGCTTTCGTCTGACTCATGGTTTTGTTTGTCAGGTGTTGGGAGAACCGGATACAGAATTACACCAGTTGGCGTTGGAGTTGGGATGGTTGAACCGGGTGGGCGTCGCCGCAGAAAACCCCGATGAACCGGTTTATGCGTTTTATCATCCGACGTTTGAGGAGTATTTTGCAGCGTTGGCGGTGGAGGATTGGGATTATTTTTTAACGAAAGATCATGTTAATTTTCCAGTTGAGGGAAAGAAATATCGCATTTTTGAGTCGCAGTGGAAGCAGGTAATTTTGTTGTGGTTGGGGCGTGAGGATGTTGGGGATGATCAAAAAGAGGCGTTTATTCAGAAGTTAGTTGAGTTTGAGGATGGATGTGGAGAATGGAATTATGATGTGATTCTGGATAGAGGTTTTTATGAGTATCGCGCTTATTTTTTAGCGGCTGCTGGGATAGCTGAGTTTAAGGATTGTTCTAAAGCCGATGATATTGTCAATAAAATTATTGAGTTATGTTTTGAATATTTGAGGATGCGAGCATCAATATTTCTGATGCTAGTAATTAGAGAAGCTAATGTAGCTTTATTCGAGACGGCTCAACAAATCGTAATAGATCGTTTGATTCAACTTTTAGTTCAAACCTCAGATGCTCATCAGGATATTGCTAAAGTTTTAGGTGAAATAGCAATAGGTAAGCAAACAGTAATCAACAAGTTAATCAAACTTATAGAAAAAAAATCTCATACAAATCTAGCTATGAGTCTATTAAAAATCTTGGGCAAAATAGCTCTAGGTAATCAAGGGGCAATTGATTTTTTAGTTAAATTTATCAAATCAAGCCAAGATGAAGCTACTTGTAAGGAAGCAATTGCAATATTAGGAGAAATTGGCGTACACAATCAAACAGCAATCAATTTCTTAAGTGAACGTATTACAGTGACTAAGGATGAATGTACTCTTTTACAAGTTGCTGAGAGCTTAGGCAAAATTGATTATAACAAGCAAAAAGCAATTGATATTATAGTTGAGTTACTAAAGAATACGCCTAGTAAATCTACTCGTGAGAAAGCAGTTAACAGCTTAGAAAAAATAGGTTTAAATAATCAAACAGCAATCATTGCTTTAGTCGAGCTTCTTAATACGATTCGGAATGAAGAACCTTATGGAGTAAATAAATCAATCCCCTTTTTTTTGACTGTTACCAATCAATCTACTTGCCGTCAAGTCGTCAGAATTTTAGGAACAATTGCAGCAGAAAACCAGACAGCAATTGACGCTTTAATTAATTTATTTACGACTACAAAAGATCAAGTTATTCGTGACCAAACTGCTAATAGTTTAGAGGAAATTGCTAGGGGTAATAAGAAAGCGATTAAAGAATTAAATGACTATATAACACATAGTCAGGATGAACAGATTCGCAAACAAGCTGAAAATCTTTTATGGAAAATTGATCCGAAAAGTCCAACTGAAATTAGAGATCTATCTATTTCGAGTACACTAAGATATATGGCGTTAGAACAACAATCTATACTAGCCAAAGCTGAACTTAATACAAGTGAGATAGAGATTGAAATTGACAATTTGCTCGGTTCAATTCTTCAAATTGAAAACCCCAACAATCTAAAAAAAGCAATTGATTCACTACAAAGAATATTATTAATCTCTGAAAAAATAAGACCTTTAGCGAAAATTTTGCAAATTGACTTAACATCTCGGTTGCATTTTCTACCAAAAGTTGTCATAGCATTAAGAGACTGCCTCTCCAATAAAACTTTTGAAAATGACTTTAACAAGTTTGATAAATGCTACAAAATCATTTGGCACTGTGCGGCCAACCTACCCTATCCCCAATTTTATCAAATATGGCATCATCCTGTTGAAATGACTCATCCAGAAGTAGAAGATAATACCCCAGTGGGCAATGCAACGGTTCAAAGCCTAGAAACTCAAGTTACAGACCTTTGTATTCAACTACAAAATCGGCCGATTTTTTGTCTCGATGCCGAGATATTAGAAACCGAAACCGATCCCGGCGAAATCGCTCAAACCCTCTGCGAATTAATATGGAAA
>CAZNCM010000455.1:0-4307 GCA_964571155.1 uncultured Lyngbya sp.
GCTGAAGCGGCTTGGGTGATTTTGCCGGAGCAACGAGAAGAATATGCAATGGAGTCGGTTCATAACCCCCACTTCTTTGAATGTATTCTCGATCTCGATACCCCCAAACTCGCCAACTATCAAATTCGTTACAAAGAAGGAGAACATGAGCGGGTCACTTATGACACCTATGCCTTCCGCTCTCCGAAACTGACAGACTTTGATATTCACCTGTTTACCGAAGGAAATCACCATCGCATCTATGAGAAGCTTGGCGCTCACGTAGATACAATTGATGGTGTCAGTGGCGTTTACTTTGCGGTTTGGGCGCCGAACGCTCGTAACGTTTCAAATGCGGAAGTTTGGGAATGGCGTTTGGGAACTGTTTATCCCGGAAGTCACAGTTGGCGCTCACTACAAATATGAGGTGAAAAACTGGGAAGGACACATTTACGAAAAATCTGATCCCTACGGTTTTCAACAAGAAGTCCGACCCAAAACCGCTTCGATTGTTACCGATCTCGATACCTACCAGTGGAACGATGCTCAGTGGATGGAGGAGCGGCGCCACACTGAACCCCTGACTCAGCCGATTTCGGTGTATGAATGTCATATTGGCTCCTGGAACCGGGCGCCGATGTCTGAACCCCACAAGTTACCGGATGGCACCGTAGAACCTGCAATTCAAGCGATTGAACTTGATCCGGGTGGTCGCTTTATGACCTATCGAGAAATGGCTGAGACGTTGGTTCCCTACGTTAAGGAACTTGGCTATACTCATATCGAAATGCTTCCGGTTGCAGAACACCCCTTTGATGGCTCTTGGGGTTATCAAGTCACGGGTTATTATGCGCCGACATCTCGGTTTGGGACTCCCGAAGATTTTATGTATTTGGTGGATGAGTGCCATAAACAGGGGATTGGGGTAATTGTAGACTGGGTACCCGGACATTTCCCTAAAGACGGACATGGTTTGGCGTTTTTTGATGGGACTCACCTCTATGAACATGGCGATCCCAGAGTTGGGGAACACAAAGGTTGGGGAACGTTAGTCTTTAACTATGGTCGCAACGAAGTCCGTAACTTCCTGGTTGCAAACGCCATCTTCTGGTTTGACAAGTTCCATATTGATGGAATGCGGGTTGATGCGGTGGCTTCAATGCTTTACCTCAACTATTGTCGTGAGGATGGAGAGTGGGTTGCCAATAAGTATGGCGGTTGCGAACATATTGAAGCGGCTGATTTCATTCGTCAAACCAATCATGTTTTGTTCGGCTATTATCCCGGTACATTGATGGTCGCCGAAGAATCCACAGCATGGCCGATGGTGTCCTGGCCGACTTATGTGGGTGGTTTAGGGTATAACCTGAAGTGGAACATGGGTTGGATGCACGATATGTTGGATTACTTCCACATGGACCCTTGGTTCCGACAGTTCCACCAAAATAATATTACTTTCAGTATTTGGTATCACCACAGCGAAAACTTCATGTTAGCCTTGTCTCACGATGAGGTCGTCCATGGTAAGAGTCATATTTTGGGTAAAATGCCGGGAGATGATTGGCAGAAATTTGCTAACGTCCGGTGCTTATTTGCCTATATGTTTGCTCATCCCGGTAAGAAAACCATGTTTATGGGGATGGAGTTTGCTCAAAGGAAAGAGTGGAATGCTTGGGGAACTCTAGAATGGGAACTGCTGCAATACGAAGCTCATCAGGGTATTCAGCGCTTCTTTAAGGATGTGAACGCTCTCTATCGTTCAGAACCTGCGCTCTATGAACAGGACTTTGCCGAAGAAGGGTTCCAGTGGATTGATTGTACTGATAATCGTCATAGTGTGGTGTCGTTTATTCGTCGCGCCAAAGATACGGATGAGTTCATCGTTACAGTCTGTAATTTCACTCCTCAACCTCACAGTCATTATCGCATCGGGGTTCCGGAAGCGGGCTTCTATACGGAGTTGTTTAATAGTGATGCGCGTGAATATGGCGTGGACAGAAGAATGGTGGTTCCACAATTATCCCCAGTCGTTAGATTTGTGCTTACCTCCGTTGGGCGTGTTAATGCTGAAGTTAAATCGAGAAAAAACAACCGCAGCTTTAGCTGAAGGTCAAGCGTCTCAAGCTTAAGTATGCTAAGTCATATGATCTAGACTTTGCTTAGGACAATTACCCAGTTTCTTGGAGAGGCTGGGTTTTTTTTGGGTTAATATTAGTGTTAACGATAATCTGATTGCGTCCTTGTTGTTTGGCTTGATAGAGAGCGCGATCCGCTGCATTGACTAACTGCTCTGAACTCGTCATACCACTCGGAATTATACTCGAAATTCCTAAACTTAGGGTGATATATGGACTAACATCAGACTTGACATGAGGGCTTTGTAGTTGTCGAATTTGATCTTGAATCAATTGTGCGATTTTTAGCGCCCCCGAACCCTCTGTATTGGGTAAAATCACCACAAATTCTTCACCCCCATAACGAGCGACTAAATCGGATGGACGTTTAACGACTTGACTGATGGCTTGAGCAACTTGGATTAAACATTCATCGCCTTGTAGATGACCATAATAATCGTTGTAGGCTTTAAAATAATCTACATCACAAAGAATTAAAGACAAAGGTTGCTGTTCACGAGTTGCTCGACACCATTCTCGATTTAGAGTTTCATCAAAGCTGCGACGATTGGCAATTTGAGTCAAACCATCAATATTCGCTAAATGTTGTAACTTTCGGTTGGCTTCTTCTAAAGCGGTTTGAATTCGCTGACGTTCAGTAATATCGGTTTGAATACCAATATAGTGCGTAATATTTCCCGCCGCATCTCGCACCGGAGAAATCGAGACTTCATTCCAAAACAGAGTTCCATCCTTACGATAGTTCCGCATTACTACTAAACAATCTTTGTCATTTTTTAAGGCATTCCGAATAATGTCTAAATTGGGTTGATCTCGATCTTCTCCTTGTAAAAAACGGCAATTTTTACCCTGAACTTCTGAGGCAGAATATCCGGTAATTTTTTCAAACGCTTGATTAACATAAATAATCGGATTATTGGGTTGAGTGGCATCGGTAATGATCACGCCATTGCGACAAGTAAAGATGGCTTGATTAAATAAACTTAACTGAATTTCTACTTCCTGTCTTTTAGTAATTTCTTGTCGAAGTTTCTGATTTTGTTCTTCTAATTGTTGTTTTTGGTGTTCTAGTCGTAACTGAAGTTGAACTTTCGCTAAAACTTCTTTAGTCTGAAAGGGTTTAGTAATATAATCAACTCCTCCGACTTCAAACGCTTTCACTTTATTAAAGCCGTCATCAAGCGCACTCATAAAAATCACAGGAATCTCAGATGTGATTGGATTTTCTTTGATTTGTTGACAAACTTGATAACCATCCATCTCGGGCATGACAATATCGAGTAAAATCAAATCAGGTGGCTTAGAAAAGGTTGAATTTAAAGCCATTTTCCCATTAATTGCTTTTCGCAACTTATAATTTTGCTGAGACAGAATCTGGGTTAAAACTTTTAGATTATCGGGATGATCATCAACAATTAAAATATTTTCAGGTTGGGAAGATTCTAAAGAGTTACTCATTTTGTATAACTTCAATTAAATCAATAATTTTATCCAAACGAAAATTCTTAACACAATAGGTTAAAGCAGTTGCCAGAGAAGCTTGATTTTCAGGAATTTGAGTAATCAGTGTGAAAACCCTGTCATTATCTAAATCCATTGAGGCTTGATAAAGTTCCTCTAACCAATCGGGTGGCATGACTTTTAAGCTGTCTACATCTAAAGTAGAACTAATTTCTTTTTTCGGAGAGACATGGATTTCTTCATAAATAAAACGAACTCCTAAATGTTTTTCCAGTATTTCAAATATTATAGATTCTTGAAACGGTTTCTGCACAAAATCATCACATCCGGCTGAGAGAATAATATTTCTATTATCTTCTAATACACTAGCCGTAATCGCAATAATCGCCGTTGCTTCTCCTTTTGTTGTGGTTTTAATCTGGGTTGTAGCCTCAAAACCATCCATTACAGGCATTCTCATATCCATCCAAATTAAGTGCGGTTCCCAATCTTGCCAAATTGTAATAGCTTCTTTGCCGTTACTTGCTTCTTGGAGTTCAAATCCTAAAGGATTCAGGAGTTTAATTAAAAGTTTGCGGTTAATCAAATTATCATCAACAATTAAAAGCTTATAACAAGGTTGATTGGGTTCGAGGGCAATAATTCGACGCTGAAAGGTTTGGGTTTCTACTTCTATAGATTGAACTAAGTTTACCTGAATATTAAAGCTAAAAACAGTTCCAACTCCGACTT
>CAZNCM010000456.1:0-4285 GCA_964571155.1 uncultured Lyngbya sp.
CGCGCTTGATCGGCTAACTTGAGAGTATGATTCATCAACTCTTGTCCTTGAGTTGCCATTTGTTGACGGGCTGCATCCAGAGAAGCTAATAACAAATAACTCGGACTACTTGATTGGCTCATTTGTAGAGCTTGATTTAAACGATTTCGATCTATTCTATTGCCTTGAATGTGCAGCATCGAAGCTTGGGTCATTGCACCCAATACTTTATGAGTTGATTGTACAACTAAATCGGCTCCGGCTGTTAATGCGGCTGTAGGTAAATCTGAATGAAAATAAAAATGTGGCCCGTGTGCTTCATCAACTAAAAGGGGAATATTATAGTCATGAGTAATTTTAGCAATTTGTTCAATATTTCCACAAATTCCCTGATAAGTCGGGTAAACAATTAGAACGGCTTTAATATCTGAATATTGTTTTAATGCGGTTTCAACAGCTTCGGGAGTGATGCAATACGTTAAATCCCAATCAGCATTATATTCAGGTTGTAAAAAGACTGGTATTGCTCCCGATAAAATCAATCCAGAAATCACAGATTGATGAACATTTCGCGGCAGGATTATTTTATCACCCGTTCCACAAGTTGCCAAAATAGCGGCAATAATTCCCCCGGTTGAACCGTTAACTAAAAACCTCGTTTTTTCGGCTCCAAATGCTTCAGCCGCAAGTTGTTGTGCTTCGTCGATAACGCCTTCGGGTGCGAATAAATTATCAAGTTCCGGGAGTTCGGGTAAGTCGGCTTTAAACACTTGTGAACCCAATACATTTTGTAATAACAAATTAATCCCGTTTCCCCGTTTGTGTCCGGGTGCATAAAAGGCAGCATGGGGTCGGTTGGCGAGGGTTTTTAAGGTGTCGAGTAGGGGTGTTTTTGTTTGATCTAACATGATTAATTTTAACTTTTTTTGACCTCTCCCCCAACCCCTCTCCTAGAAGGCGAGGGGAGTAATAGAAGAAGGAGAAAATTTTCAACGGATTAAATCTCTAAAAGTTTTAATGATTCTCTATTCCCGCTAAAAATATTTTTACTTTGCCTTATTTCTCTTGATAATCTCCCACTTTAATGAGAGGCTTATTTCTTCCTCTCGATTTATAAATAGTCCCATTAGGGACACCTTTTCCCTCTCCTCGTAGGAGAGGGTTAGGGAGAGGTTCTAATGATTTTAAGGACGATACAGAGAAATATACAGTTCAGTATGTTATCATTTTTACAACTAAAATCAGAAAATATACCAACTTTTTTTGAATTTATCCGGGTTAATTATACCGTTATTGTCGCATCTTTCAAAGACCAATATCAAGATCTTTAATTCTGCTTGATGGCGATTGGTTTGAGGCTACAATGGTTAATAACTGCACGTTTAGTTGGTTGGCTGTTAAAGCAAGTGTTAAAGGGATTGAGATTAAAATGAGTGACAAACAGGAAGATTTTCTTTTCACTAAGGAGATGTTTGAACATTTACCTGATTTTATAGATAAACATCCAGGAATAGATAACATCTTCTGGTGTTACAGTGATGATTTACTCAAATTATCACGAATAAAAAATATTGGAAAGATTGCGTCAACCCTACAAAATCTCATAGAGGTTGCTGCTGTTTTTCTTGAGAAAAACTTACAAAAATATCCAAATTTTAGAGTGATTAAATTAAGATCAAGACTCAGGATTGAAGCCCGTAAAAATTCCGATATTGTTTCTTTGATTATTCACACTTATAATAAATGTGATAATTACAGTTTTGGTGAATGTAATTTTTTCATTAAATTAACACCTAAATCATTGCAAATTAAAGCAAAAATTGTTAATTTAGATAACCCAGGCAGAATAGGAGATTTACAGAATTTAAGGAATGACATAGAGTTTAATGATTGGAGGCCTCACGACGAGGGAATGATCAAATATTTTTTTATTGAAAAACTAAATTCTATTGGAATTTATGATGATATTGATCCAGATGTTTATCATTCTGAAATTGAAATAAGTATTGAAGAAGCCTGTAGGATGTCAGTCGATGACTTTATATATTACTTGGATAAAACTTTTCAAAAAATGTTGCCTCTGATGTTGATTTATATGCCAGATGATCCTCTTCCGGGTATCTGTAAATATCTCAATTTACAGCCTGTATACTCTCTTTTTGAATGTGCTATAAGTACGGGTTTTGAAACAAAAGATCTAGGAAGATGGGTAAAGATAATTCAACGAAAAAAACAGGTAATTTTTCAAGGGCCACCCGGAACTGGAAAAACATACATGGCAAAACAAATTGCCCAACATTTAATAGGAGGTACTCAAGGTTTTTCTGAATTGGTTCAGTTTCATCCCGCCTATACCTACGAAGACTTTATACAGGGAATTCGTCCTCAGACAAAAGACGGACAGCTAACCTATTCAATGGTTCCGGGTCGATTTCTTGAGTTTTGTAAAAAAGCAGAATCCTGTGAAGGAAATTGTGTTCTAATTATTGACGAAATTAATCGGGCGAATTTATCTCAGGTGTTTGGAGAGTTGATGTATTTGTTGGAATATCGAGATGAAAAAATTTGTTTGGCGGGGAGTAATGAACCGTTTGGAATTCCCCCAAATGTTTATATTATTGGAACTATGAACACTGCTGACCGTTCTATTGCTTTGGTTGACCACGCACTTCGTCGCCGCTTTTCTTTTATTACGCTTTCTCCCAATTATGATGTATTGCGTCAATATCATAGAAGTTCTAGTTTTAGTGAATCTTTTATAGAAAAATTAATCGGTATTCTAAAAGATTTGAATGAAACAATTGATGACCCGCATCACGAACTGGGGATTTCATTTTTCTTGGTTGATGACTTGGAAAATAACATTGAGGATATCTGGACGATGGAAATTGAACCCTATTTAGAAGAATATTTTTATGATAATCCAGATAAAATTAAAATTTTTCGCTGGTCTGAGATTGAGAAAAAACTTTTTAAACAATAAAATTGTATGAAATACTTAAATGTTTTCTCGTCATTTTTTTAGGTTTTTGATCCCCCCTAGCCCCCCTTTTTAAGGGGGGAATAAGAAATAGGTAGCTTAAAATTCTCCCTTTCTACCCCCATTATTGGGGGTCACGGGGGCGGAAGATTTAGGGGGATCTCTTTTTAAGCTTTGTGAATCTAACCTTGATTTAAGATAGTTAAATTTTAAATGAACCAACCCACAATTATAGAACTCACCGAACACCAACCCAAACTATTTGAACGGGATGAACTTGACCAAGAAATTGCTGAACTCGTTTGGAAAAATTACAAAGATTTAATTGATGTAGACTTTCCCTCTATTAAAACCAACAACAAATATCAACTCAAGCCTAGAGGATGGGTTGGTCAAATTATCCTAACACCCGAACTACACATTTACATCAAGCCAAAAGTTACCATTGATAATCTATTCGGAATGTTAGAATATGCTTATCAATTGAAAAGCTTTAAAATCTTTGATCATCAATTTACCCAATGTCAAACCATAGACGATTTTTATAGTAGACTTGCGGCTTTTCTCGCGGATAAAATTCTATCTCGGAGTCGTCGCGGACTTTACCGAACTTATATTCCTGTTCATAGCCATCTCTCCGCTATTCGCGGAAAAATTGACCTGCGAGAAACGGTTAAAAAACCCTGGAACGTTAAGCTAAAATGTCACTACGATGAACAGACTGCGGATATAGAAGATAACCAGATTTTGCTTTGGACGCTGTACATTATTGGTCGGACTGGCTTGTGTTCGCCGGCGGTTTCTCCGAAGATTAGAAAAGCCTATCACGTTCTCAAGGGATTTGTTACTCACCGTTCATTTCAAGGAAAAGATTGTGTTAACCGTTCTTATAATCGTCTGAATCAAGATTATCAAATAATGCACTCACTTTGTCGGTTTTTCCTCGATAATTGTGGCGCGTCTCACCAAGTTGGAAACTATACAATGTTCCCTTTTTTGGTAGATATGGCAAAGTTGTATGAGTTGTTTGTTGCAGAATGGCTGAAATTGAATCTTCCCTCTCATTTATCGGTTCGGAGACAAAGTAAACTCAATATTGGGTTTATTATTGATGTAGAAATCTACGAAACTCAGACCGGAAAAACAGTCTATATTATTGATACAAAATATAAAGTTCCTCAAAATTCATCGAGTTCGGATGATAAAATACAAGTAGTAGCCTATGCAGCTTCTAAAATTTGTTCTGAAGCGGTTCTGGTATATCCCAAACCCTTAATCAATCCATTAAATCAACCATCGGGCGAGAGTAACATTTGGGTTCGCAGC
>CAZNCM010000457.1:0-1225 GCA_964571155.1 uncultured Lyngbya sp.
GCAGGCTGCTACAGATCCAAAAAATGGCGATCGCCCCTGCGATCATTGAGAGAACAGGTGAAGGGGGAAACCAATTTTGAGATTTTTGGGAGGAAGAAGGTTCAGGCGATATTTGCATTAAGATTCAATCTATCTGTAATTTCGGGCATACATAATGTCGGATTGATCGTACAGGATTAGAGACAAAATACGATCAGTTTGATTGGGGAACCCCAGATCAGGGAATTGACAAAAGTGAACCCGAATCACTCCATCACAGGTTATAGTAAACACTTTTCCTCAACCAGGTGATAAAGAGTATCTCGCTGTCGAAAAGGACGCCCAATAGAAGTAATGGCTTGTTGTAACGTTTCGGGTTCCATACAAGTTCCGCCTGTTGCCCCTGCCATTGTAGTAATATGTTCTTCCATCAGAGTTCCGCCAATATCATTACAGCCCCATTTTAGGGCTTCTGTCGCCCCTGCAAGCCCAAGTTTGACCCAACTCGGCTGATGGTTAGAAATCCAGTTTCCGAGGAAAATACGGGCGACTGCGGTGAGTAATAAATTATCGCTTAGGATCGGTTGATCCCGTCCAACTCGTCGGCGCAGAGCGGGAGGGGCTTGTTGACCGACAAACGGTAAGGCGATAAACTCTGTAATCTGAGCGGGATAGTGGTTTTCAATGGCGGTTTGTTGCAGCGATCGCAATTTTTCGAGGTGGGCGATTTGCTGTTGCGGGGTTTCGATATGACCGCAGAGAAGGGTACTGGTTGTCGGAATGCCTAAACGATGGGCGGTTTCAATGATTTCTAGCCAAGTTGCCGAGTTGATTTTTTCCGGACAGATCACCCGACGCACGCGATCATCGAGAACTTCTGCTGCGGTTCCTGGCATGGAGTCTAATCCTGCTTCAATGAGGGCGGCAATCACAACATCATAGCGAAGATCGTCTTCACGGGCGATGAATTGGATTTCTTGGGGCGAGAAGGCGTGAAGATGTAATTGGGGAAAGGTTTGTTTAATTGTGTCAATTAATTTGAGATAATAGGGCAGAGATGCACCGTTTACTTTAGCCTGGGGGTTGAGTCCGCCCTGCATACAAATTTCGGTTGCTCCGAGTTGAACGGCGGCGGTTGTTTTTTCTAAAATTTGAGCAGTATCTAACCAAAATGCACCGTCTTCTCCTTCGTCTCGTCGAAAGGCACAAAAATTACAATGCTGTTCACAAATATTTGTAAAATTGA